>NZ_DS022299.1:2046258-2349606 GCF_000153825.1 Synechococcus sp. RS9916 | reverse complement strand
CACCGGCGGTGGCACTGCCGCTAACGCCTCCTCATCCATGAGCTCAGTCGGTGCTGCTGGCGCTGGCGCTGGCTCCCACGGCGTTCTCCTCCAGTCCATCGGTGGTGGTGGTGGTACCGGCGGTCGTGTCATCGGCTCCAACTCCGCCACAACCACCTCCAACACCTCCTTCTCCCTCGGTGGTGGTTACACCTCCGGTGGTGACGCCGGCGGCGGCGGTTCCGCTGGTTCCGTCTCCCTCGGTCGCGCCTCGCAGATCGCCGATCTACAGATCCAAACCCAGGGCCACAACGCCCATGCCGTCTTCCTCCAGTCCCTCGGTGGTGGTGGCGGTGCCGGCGGCTCGGTGAATAACGCCTCCGCTGAAGGCGGCAACCTCAACGCCTCCTTTGCCATCGGTGGCACTGGCGGTGGCGGTGGTAACGCCTCCGGCGTCAACTTCTACGCCGATGGCACCTTCATCACCAAAGGCGACACCTCCTACGGCGTTCTCCTCCAATCCATCGGTGGTGGTGGTGGTCAGGGTGGTTCGGTCACCTCCAACGTCGCTGCAGGAACTGGCAACAAAACCGCCAATTCCTCCTTCACCCTTGGTGCCGTTGTCGGCGAAGGCGCCATCGGTGGCGGTGGTGGTAGCTCCGGTGATATCAACGGCTCCATCTCTGGAAACGTCGCCACCTCAGGTGCTGGGTCCATCGGTTTCTTTGCGCAATCCGTCGGTGGTGGTGGTGGTGCCGGTGGCTCCGTCACCAACTCCGCATCCGCCCAAGGCGAGGCCAAATTCGCGGCATCCGCCACCTTTGGCATGGGCGGCAAAGGCGGTGATGGCGGCAACTCCGGCTCCATCAACTTCCTGGTCCCCGACACACTCACCATCGTCACCGGCGGTGGCACTGCCGCTAACGCCTCCTCATCCATGGGCTCAGTCGGTGCTGCTGGCGCTGGCGCTGGCTCCCACGGCCTTCTCCTCCAGTCCATCGGCGGTGGTGGTGGTACCGGTGGCTCCGTCATCGGCTCCAATTCCGCCACAACCACCTCCAACACCTCCTTCTCCCTCGGTGGTGGTTACACCTCCGGTGGTGACGCCGGCGGCGGCGGTTCCGCTGGTTCCGTCTCCCTCGGTCGCGCCTCGCAGATCGCCGATCTACAGATCCAAACCCAGGGCGATAACGCTCACGCCGTCTTCCTCCAATCCATCGGTGGTGGTGGCGGTGCCGGCGGCTCGGTGAACAACGCCTCCGCTGGCGGCAACCTCAACGCCTCCTTTGCCATCGGTGGCACTGGCGGTGGCGGTGGTAACGCCTCCGGCGTCAACTTCTACGCCGATGGCACCTTCATCACCAAAGGCGACACCTCCTACGGCGTTCTCCTCCAATCCATCGGTGGTGGTGGTGGTCAGGGTGGTTCGGTCACCTCCAACGTCGCTGCAGGAACTGGCAACAAAACCGCCAATTCCTCCTTCACCCTTGGTGCTGTTGTCGGCAAAGGCGCCATCGGTGGCGGTGGTGGTCGCTCCGGTGACATCAACGGCTCCATCTCTGGAAACGTCGCCACCTCAGGTGCTGGGTCCATCGGTTTCTTTGCGCAATCCGTCGGTGGTGGTGGTGGTGCCGGTGGCTCCGTCACCAACTCCGCATCCGCCCAAGGCGAGGCCAAATTCGCGGCATCCGCCACCTTTGGCATGGGCGGCAAAGGCGGTAAAGGCGGCAGCTCCGGCTCCATCAACTTCCTGGTCCCCGACACACTCACCATCGTCACCGGCGGTGGCACTGCCGCTAACGCCTCCTCATCCATGGGCTCAGTCGGTGCTGCTGGCGCTGGCGCTGGCTCCCACGGCCTTCTCCTCCAGTCCATCGGCGGTGGTGGTGGTACCGGTGGCTCCGTCATCGGCTCCAACTCCGCCACAACCACCTCCAACACCTCCTTCTCCCTCGGTGGTGGTTACACCTCCGGTGGTGACGCCGGCGGCGGCGGTTCCGCTGGTTCCGTCTCCCTCGGTCGCGCCTCGCAGATCGCCGATCTACAGATCCAAACCCAGGGCCACAACGCCCATGCCGTCTTCCTCCAGTCCCTCGGTGGTGGTGGCGGTGCCGGCGGCTCGGTGAATAACGCCTCCGCTGAAGGCGGCAACCTCAACGCCTCCTTTGCCATCGGTGGCACTGGCGGTGGCGGTGGTAACGCCTCCGGCGTCAACTTCTACGCCGATGGCACCTTCATCACCAAAGGCGACACCTCCTACGGCGTTCTCCTCCAATCCATCGGTGGTGGTGGTGGTCAGGGTGGTTCGGTCACCTCCAACGTCGCTGCAGGAACTGGCAACAAAACCGCCAATTCCTCCTTCACCCTTGGTGCTGTTGTCGGCAAAGGCGCCATCGGTGGCGGTGGTGGTCGCTCCGGTGACATCAACGGCTCCATCTCTGGAAACGTCGCCACCTCAGGTGCTGGGTCCATCGGTTTCTTTGCGCAATCCGTCGGTGGTGGTGGTGGTGCCGGTGGCTCCGTCACCAACTCCGCATCCGCCCAAGGCGAGGCCAAATTCGCGGCATCCGCCACCTTTGGCATGGGCGGCAAAGGCGGTAAAGGCGGCAGCTCCGGCTCCATCAACTTCCTGGTCCCCGACACACTCACCATCGTCACCGGCGGTGGCACTGCCGCTAACGCCTCCTCATCCATGGGCTCAGTCGGTGCTGCTGGCGCTGGCGCTGGCTCCCACGGCCTTCTCCTCCAGTCCATCGGCGGTGGTGGTGGTACCGGTGGCTCCGTCATCGGCTCCAACTCCGCCACAACCACCTCCAACACCTCCTTCTCCCTCGGTGGTGGTTACACCTCCGGTGGTGACGGCGGCGGCGGCGGTTCCGCTGGTTCCGTCTCCCTCGGTCGCGCCTCGCAGATCGCCGATCTACAGATCCAAACCCAGGGCCACAACGCCCATGCCGTCTTCCTCCAGTCCCTCGGTGGTGGTGGCGGTGCCGGCGGCTCGGTGAATAACGCCTCCGCTGAAGGCGGCAACCTCAACGCCTCCTTTGCCATCGGTGGCACTGGCGGTGGCGGTGGTAACGCCTCCGGCGTCAACTTCTACGCCGATGGCACCTTCATCACCAAAGGCGACACCTCCTACGGCGTTCTCCTCCAATCCATCGGTGGTGGTGGTGGTCAGGGCGGTTCGGTCACCTCTAACGTCGCTGCAGGGACTGGCAACAAAACCGCCAATTCCTCCTTCACCCTTGGTGCCGTTGTCGGCGAAGGCGCCATCGGTGGCGGCGGTGGTCGCTCCGGTGATATCAACGGCTCCATCTCTGGAAACGTCGCCACCTCAGGTGCTGGGTCCATCGGTTTCTTTGCGCAATCCGTCGGTGGTGGTGGTGGTGCCGGTGGCTCCGTCACCAACTCCGCATCCGCCCAAGGCGAGGCCAAATTCGCGGCATCCGCCACCTTTGGCATGGGCGGCAAAGGCGGTGATGGCGGCAACTCCGGCTCCATCAACTTCCTGGTCCCCAAAACACTCACCATCGTCACCGGCGGTGGCACCGCTGCTAACGCCTCCTCATCCATGGGCTCAGTCGGTGCTGCTGGCGCTGGCGCTGGCTCCCACGGCCTGCTCCTCCAGTCCATCGGCGGTGGTGGTGGTACCGGTGGCTCCGTCATCGGCTCCAACTCCGCCACAACCACTTCCAACACCTCCTTCTCCCTCGGTGGCGACGGCTCCTCCGGCGGCTCCGGTGGTGGTGGCGGTTCCGCTGGTTCCGTCTCCCTCGGTCGCGCCTCGCAGATCGCCGATCTACAGATCCAAACCAGTGGTGACAACTCCAATGCCGTCTTCCTCCAATCCATCGGTGGTGGCGGCGGTGCCGGCGGCTCGGTGAACAACGCCTCCGCTGGCGGCAACCTCTCCGCATCGTTTGCCATCGGTGGCCAAGGTGGTGATGGCGGTGCTGCAGGTGTGGTGTCGGCCTACCTCGATGGCACCTTCATCACCAAAGGTGCCTCCTCCTACGGTGTTCTCCTCCAGTCCATCGGTGGTGGTGGTGGTCAGGGCGGTGCTGTCACCTCCAACGCATCCGCCTCTGCTACGTCAGCAAACTCCAAATTCAGCCTCGGTGCTTCCGTTCCCATCGGTGGCGCCGGCGGCAGTGGCTCCTGGGGCCAGACCGTTCAAGGCAGCATCAGCGGTGCCATCCAAACCGCGGGTGACAGCTCCATCGGCTTCTTTGCTCAATCCGTCGGTGGTGGTGGTGGCGCTGGTGCCTCCGTCACCAACTCCGCCACCGCCTCGGGCAGCTCCAGGCTTCAGGCTTCCGCCTCCGTCACGATGGGCGGAGCCGGTGGCTCCGGTGGCTCCGGCGGTCAGGTCGCCTTCAACGTCCCTGAAGACCTCACCGTGATCACGGGTAATGCGTCCACAGGCACCGGTGCTGGCGCCCACGGCCTGCTCCTCCAGTCCATCGGTGGTGGCGGTGGCGCGAGCGGCTCGGTGCTCTCCAGCAATGTGGCAACCGGCACCTCAAATACCTCCTTTACCCTCGGCGCCTCTGGTGCTCTGACCCGCTCTGGCGGCAATGGCGGCAGTGCCTCTTCCGTCTCCCTCGGCCGCGCCTCGCAGATCGCGGATCTCACCGTCCAAACCAGCGGCGATGCAGCCCATGCCCTCTTCCTTCAGTCCATCGGTGGTGGTGGTGGTGCTGCAGGCTCCATCAACTCCGGCTCAGCCAGCGGCAACATCTCCGCTGCTATGGCCATGGGTGGATCCGGTGGCAACGGCGGACAAGCGGGCAGCGTCAGCCTTTTTGCTGACGCCACGCTGCTGACGCAAGGTGCTGGCTCCTACGGCGTTCTCCTCCAATCCATCGGTGGTGGTGGCGGTCAGGGCGGATCGATCACAGGCAACGCCTCCGCGTCTGCTGAGTCTGCTAACGCCAAATTTGCCTTCGGGGCCGACGCGTCCAAAGCGGGTGATGGCGGCGTTGGTGGTCAGGCCGCTGATGTCAACGCCCGTCTCTCCGGCAACATCTCCACCACAGGCACCCAGGCCATTGGTGTCTTCGCGCAATCCGTTGGTGGTGGTGGTGGTGCTGGTGGCTCCATCACCAGCTCGGCGACCAACTCCGGCAACGCCACCTACTCCGCTTCTGCCACCTTCGGCTTTGGCGGCAAAGGCGGTAACGGTGCCTCCGCAGGTGACGTGTCTCTGATCACGAATGCCGGCAAAACCCTGACCGTGTCCACAACCGGTCAATCCGCGAAAGGCATCCTTCTCCAATCCATCGGTGGTGGCGGTGGTCAGGGTGGTGCCATTCACAGCAACGCCACCAGCAGCACCACCAACGCCACACTCGGTGGACTCGGGGTCGGTGAATCTGGCGCTGGTGGCGCCGGCGGGAACAGCGGCACCGTCTCCCTCAACGCCGCTGATCTGATCATCCGCACCACTGGCAACAACGCAGTCGCTCTCCTCGCCCAATCCATCGGTGGTGGCGGCGGTTCCGCTGGCACGAACGTCAACAACGTTCAAGGCGGAAACATCGGCATCAACGTCGGCATCGGTGCCTCCGGTGGTGCCGGCGGCAACTCAGGTGCCGTCAACCTCAACATCCAAGACGGCACCATCCTCACCAGCGGGAACAACGCCACAGCCCTCTATGTCCAGTCCGTCGGTGGTGGCGGCGGCAGCAGCAGCAGCTTTGTCGGTGGGTCCTCCGCCTCCAACATCGCCATCAACGGCACCATCGGCGGCTCTGGTGGCGCCGGCGGTAACTCCGGAAGCGTCACCATCGTGAACGCCGCTGACATCCAGACCCTTGGCGACAACGCCGTCGCCATTTACGCCCAATCGGTCGGTGGTGGTGGTGGTGAAACCTCCATCGCCGCGCCCTCATCGTCCGCTGACAACACCATCAGCGGAAGCCTTCAGGTCGGTGGCTCAGCCGGTGGCGGAGGCAGCGCCAGCAATGTCTCTGTTACGAACCGCGGGCTTGTGATCACCAAAGGCAGCCAGTCCCACGGTGTCTTCTCTCAATCCGTTGGTGGTGGTGGCGGTCGCGTCTCCATCGCAACGCAAACCGCATCAGAAGGCACTGAGGCCTCCATCTCCTTTGGTGGCTCAGGTGGTGATGGCGGTGACGCCGGCAATGTCTCCGTCACCAACTCCGGCCTGATTGATGTCAGCGGTCCTGCCGCCTATGGCATCTATGCCCAATCGGTCGGTGGCGGCGGCGGCTCCCTGTCCAGCACGGCTGCCATGAGCGCGTCCCTTGGTGGCTCTGGTGGTGGCGGCGGCAACTCCGGAAACATCACCATCACCAACGCCGCTGGCGCTGACATCGTCACCCGCGGTGACAACGCCGTTGGTGTCTTTGCTCTCGCCATCGGTGGTGGTGGCGGTGACATCGGTGCCAGCCAAGATTCCCTCAGCCTCGGTGCATCCGGTGGCAAGGGCGGTAACGCCGGAAATATCACCATCACCAACAACGGCAATATCACCACCTTGGGGGATGGCTCCTACGGCGTCGTCGCCAAATCGATCGCTGGTGGTGGTGGCCGTGCCACCGCCAACATCAATGAAGGCACCCTTAGTCTTGGTGGTTCCGGCGGCTCCGGCGGTACGGCAGGCACGGTCACCCTCCGCAACACCGGCAACATCGCCACCTACGGCACCTCCTCCATCCCCGTCTATCTCAGCAGCGTTGGCGCTGGTGGTGGTGACGTCCAATCCGGTTTCGGTGATGCCACCCTCGGCAGCAACGGTGCCACTGGTCAGTCCGGAAAATCCACACTCATCAACACCGGCACACTCCTCTCCAACAACGCCTTCTCGCCGGCCATCCTTCACCAGGCCGTCGGTGGTGGGGGTGGCTCCGCCGATTCCGCCAACGGCACTGTCGTCATCGGTTCCGCCAACGCCACGAGCATCCAATCCGCGCAGGCCATGACCCTGCGCAACGAGGGCAGCCTGATCACCCTCGCCCAGTATTCGCCCGCCATCTTTGCCCAAGCCATCGGTGGTGGTGGTGGTCGCATCGCCCAAACCTCGGGCGGCAACGTCACCATCGGCAGCACCGATGCTGCAGCCTCGGCTGACCTCAGCGGTGGATCAATCAACATCTCTTCCACCGGCAAAGAGCTCATCACAAAAGGCGACTACAGCCAAGCCCTCTCCGCCCAATCGATCGGTGGCGGTGGCGGTTGGGTTGGAACCGTCCAAGGCAACCTCATTGTTGGTGCGCAGAACAGCGCTGCTCCCATGGATAGCGGCTCCATCACCGTCACCAACCGCTCGCTGATCTCCACCTCAGGTAACATTTCACCTGGCATCAGCCTCCAGTCCATCGGTGGTGGTGGTGCCTACACCGGCCAGATCGGTGGAGCTGCACAGCTCGGCAGCATCAGCAGCTCCGGCAGCCAAAACGCAGGCAAGGTCTCCCTCACCAACACGGGCTCGGTGCAAACCACCGGTAACTTCAGCCCACTGATCAACGTCCAATCCATCGGTGGTGGTGGTGGTCGCACCGGTGATATCGGCACCACCCTCAACCTCGGTGCCGTGAACCTCATTGGCGCATCCGCCAATGGCGCTGATGTCACCGTCAACAACACCGGTGAACTCCTAATCAGCAAAGGCCTCAGCTCTCCAGCACTCCTCGCCCAATCCATCGGTGGTGGTGGTGGTGCTGCAGCTGAGGTCACCGGCAACGTGACGATGGGTGCCAGCGGCACCGGCATCGCCAACGCCGGCTCGGTGCGCGTCACCAACTCCAGCAAGATCCAAACCTCCGGCAACAACTCCATCGGTCTGCTAGCCCAGTCGATTGGTGGTGGTGGTGGTGTCGCCGGCCTCTCCGCTGGTGATGCCGTCATCCTTGGCGGCTCCCTAATCGGCAATGCCTCCGGTAGCAGGGTCTCTGTCACCAACACAGGTGACATCACCACTACGGGCATCAATGCCGCTGCCTTCCTCGCCCAATCCATCGGTGGTGGTGGTGGTGCCGCTGCCAAGTCCCTCGGGTCCCTCAGTCGTCTCGGCGCCAGTGCCGGAGACATCGCCGACGCCGATTCTGTCTCGGTCACCAACCGGGGCAAACTCCAAACCTCGGGCAACGGCTCACCTGCTCTGATGGTTCAATCCATCGCCGGTGGTGGTGGTTACATCGCGGAAACCAACGCCCAGGCCAAATACAACGTCACCCTCGCCGGTAGCAACCTCACCTCTGCGAACGCAGGCGACGTCTCTGTCACCAACAACGCTGCATCCGTCATCACCGTCGGCGCCTACAGCCCAGCCCTCGTCGCCCAGTCCATCGGTGGTGGGGGTGGTTGGTCCCTGCTCCGAAGCACCCCCAATGCCCAGCTCGGCAGTGAAGCAGGATCCTCACTCCGGGGCGGCAACGTCACCCTCACCAGCACCACAGAAACCCTCGGATCCACTGCTGCCTTCTCCACTGCGGCAGTCATCCAATCCGTCGGTGGTGGCGGTGGTGTCACCGGCAGTGCCCTTGGCAATGTCACCCTCGGCGCATCCCAAACCACTGGCAACCTCAGCTCCGGTTCCGTCACCGCCTCACTCACCAGTGATGCCATCACTGAAGGGCAGAATTCCGCAGCGATGGTCGTTCAGACCATCGCTGGTGGTGGTGGCCTTGGTGCTGAAGTGACCGGTAACGCCACCCTCGGCATGACCAGTGCTGCCAGCAGCACTGCCAATGCTGGTTCGATCTCCTTCCAAGGCAAGGGCAATCTCATTGCCACCAAGGGCATTGATTCACCCGGCATCGTTCTCCAGTCCATCGCCGGTGGTGGCGGCTGGCTTGGGAACATCGGCGGCAATGCCGCACTGGGCGCCTCCCATATCGGTGAGGCCAATGCTGGTGCCATCCAAGCCACTATCAATTACGACTCCATCCAAACTGCAGGTGAAAACTCCACTGGCCTCCTGGCCCAGTCCATCGGTGGTGGTGGTGGTTTTGTTGGTTCCACCAGTGGCTCATCCCTCACCCTGGGCAGCACCGTCGCTGCCAGCAGCTCCAGTGACACCGGTGAAATCACTCTGCTCAACAGAGCAGACATCACCACGATTGGCATCAACTCCGCTGCCCTCATCGCCCAGTCCATCGGCGGTGGTGGTGGTGCAGCAGCCACGAACGACGGTGACAGCATCCGCATGGGCTCGATCTCAACGGCAGTGGATGCCAGTGCACTCCCACTGATCAAAACCGGCAACGTCACGGTCACCAACACCTCCAACCTCCGCACCAGTGCCATCGGCTCAGCCGCACTGCTCGCCCAATCCATCGCCGGTGGTGGCGGTTACATCGCCGAAACGAGTGGCAGTGATGAATACACCATCACCTTTGGCGCCAATGGCAACATCAACGCCACTGCAGGCGATGTCACCGTCAACAACTCGGGCGAATTACTGTTCACAGCTGGCAACTACAGCCCCGCAATCGTCGCCCAATCCATCGGTGGTGGCGGTGGTTTTGCCCTCATCTCCGCCAAGAGTGGCGGCAGCACGCGCATCGGCTCGATCAACAACGGCCTCGGCAAAGCCAACTCAGGCAACGTGTCCGTCACCAACAACGCTCTTCTCTACACACAAGGCAACTTCTCAACTGCTCTCACCGCTCAAACCATCGGTGGTGGTGGTGGTGTAATCAACTCTGCTGCAAGCAGCCTCGAACTCGGCACCAAAAATCACAAAGGGGCTGCAGCTGCAGGAAACATTGATGTCACCAACACCAATCTCGTCCAGACCGATGGCAATTACTCCAGCGGCATCATCGTTCAAACCATCGGCTCCGGTGGTGGCTTCATCGCCGGTTCCAGCGGTGGATCGGCCGTTCTTGGTGCTGTTAATGGCCTCAGTGACACTCTCGGCAACTCAGGTGATCTGACACTCAATTCAAAAGGCAAATCCATCAAGACCTCTGGCTCGGCAGCAACAGCAATCCTGGCCCAGTCGATCGGTGGTGGCGGTGGTTTCGTTGGGGCAACCAAAGATGGGGCAACCCTCGGCGGCACAAGACTGGCCAATATCAGTGCCGGGAACGTCACTGTCAGAAACTCCAGCACGATTTACACCTCCGGCAGGACATCGGCAGGCCTGTTTGCCCAATCCATCGGTGGTGGCGGTGGATTCATCGGCACCACAAGCAACGAGAATGTCGACCTTGGCGGAGAGAAGCTGAGAGACGCCGTTGCGGGCAACATCACAGTCGCCAACTCAGGTGACATCACAACGACTGGAGTCAACTCAACACTTCTTGCCGTACAGAGCATTGGTGGCGGGGGCGGCAAAACAACCCTGACCGAAAACACGCCCACAGCATCAGCGGGCTCAGTCATCACCCTCGGCGATCAAAACTCTGTTCGCTCAAGAGGGGGAAGCATCACCGTCACCAACAGTGGCAACTTGCGATCAAGTGGAAGAAGCTCCACCGCAATCGCAGTTCAATCCGTCGGCGGCGGTGGCGGCATTCTGAAGAGACTCAACGTCAATCCACTGGGTTCCGATTTCCAACTCGGCTCAACACAAAACAAAGACGGATCTGGCGGAAATATCGAATTGCGCAATACCGGCCAATCAGTCATCACGCAAGGTGACTTCTCCCGAGCAATACTGGTTCAATCCATTGGCGCTGGTGGCGGTTGGCTTGCAGGATCACACCTGTATACAGGAACGGCAATTCTTGGTGCTGTTCAGCCATCCGGAAAAGCTCACGGTGGTGAACTTAAGGTTGTTAATAAAGCCGACATCACCACTGCTGGCCTCAGTTCAGGTGGAATCACCATTCAGTCGATCGGGGGCGGTGGCGGCCTGATTGGCCGTCAGGCAGGCAGCATCACCATGGGCCTGAACAAAGGCAGTGGCATTACAGATGGGGGCTCAGTTGACATCAACAATTCTGGCTTTATTAGCACTAAAGGAGAAGACGCTCCAGGGCTCTTGGTACAAAGCATCGGAGGAGGAGGAGGTCGCGCCAATCGCTATGAAAGCAATGCTCAGCTTGGCCTGACAGGGAATGGCGGACAACTCCAGGCCAAGAGCGGCAACATCAACTTGAGAAATTCTGGCGATTTTATTACGACTGAGGGGTACAACTCACCAGCTATTGCAATCCAAACAATCGCTGGTGGCGGGGGCTACATTGGCAGCCAACTCACTAAAGACCCGTCAAATCTGACTGGAAGCGTCGGGGCCGGAAAATACCTGCGTGATAGCGAGGGAAAACCCATCGCTGACGTTCGTGACGACGTCATGATTGCGGGCAACATTGATGCCAGCAATTCGGCAGATCTGAAGACCACAGGTGAAATCTCACCAGGCCTCGTAGCCCAATCCATCGGTGGCGGTGGCGGCTACGCAGGCGGAATGAACGCTGACATCATTACCCTGGGCACGAATGGTCCAGTTACAACAAAAGCCGGAAATCTCACGGTTAACAATACTGGCACCATCAGCACCACTGGAAGAGGATCAGGAGCGCTACTCACGCAATCCATCGGTGGTGGCGGTGGATTCCTAAGTTCACAAACCATGAATGAAATGTTCATGGGATCCCTTTACACCAACGAATCCACTAGCGGAAACGTTCAACTCACCAATAGCGGCAGCCTTTACACAGAGGGAGTGGGCTCCATTGGCCTGCTCGCTCAATCAATCGGTGGTGGCGGTGGCGTCAATGCTTATTCCGAGATTGAAGACCTCGAAGCTGGAGCATCTAATGACAGAATTTTCCTTTCGGGCTCTGACGCCAAGAACTCTGGATCAGGCAATATCACTGTCACTAACACAAGCACTGTTATCTCAACCAAAGGGAAAGGTGCTCCCGCAATGCTCATTCAGAGCGTCGGTGGTGGTGGTGGATGGGCAGCTCTTGCCAATGCTGATGCAAGCAACCTGCGCCTTGGCAGCGACTATGGATCGAATGGCAATGGTGGCGATATTAATTTCACCAATACCGCCGACATTGCCACACTAGGTTTCTATTCACAGGCAATTCGCATTCAGAGCGTCGGTGGTGGCGGTGGCGCCATTGCCGCTAGTGGCAACGAAATCCGTTTCGGATCGAAGGCCATGGCTGGCAAAAGCAGTGGCGGTGCTATCAAGTTCACCAACTCCGGAAGCATCTCTACAGAAGGGAATGGCTCTACCGGAGTCAACATCATGAGCCTTGGCGGAGGCGGCGGCACCATCTTTGGCATCGCCACCGATACCACCACTTTCGGCACCAATTCGCCTGATCTCACCATTAATGCCAACGGTGGCGACCTGGAGATCAAGAACACCGGCACCTTCATTACAACTAAGGGAGAGTCAGCCAGCGCCATCCTCGCCATCAGCGGTGGTGGAGGCGGCGGCTTCCTCTCTGAAGTACAAGGCAACCTGCTCGGCGGCGCCAACACCCAAGGGGATACCAAAGGCGGCTCCATTACCTTGACCAACTCAGCCACACTTTCCACCACCGGGGCAGGCTCAATCGGCCTTGCGGCCATGAGTCATGGTGGCGGAAGTGCTGTCACTGGTCCCGTCAGCGGGGGCAACGAGCTGATTGCGATCGGAAGTATTGGGTCTTCTGACAGCTCCTCCGGTGATCTTTCCATCACCAATAACGCATCAATCAGCACGGCAGATGACGCTGCCCCTGCACTTCTTCTCCAATCGATCGCTGGTGGTGGTGTCTATGCGCCCATCGCCTCCGACCCTGATTTCATCTGGCTCGGCAACTCTTCTAAGGATGGGGCTATTAATAACGGCGGATCAATTACTTTGACCACTAAAGGCAATATTCTCACCCAGGGCGTCGGCTCTCAAGCCCTGATTGCTCAGTCCATCGGTGGCGGTGGCGGATTCTTTGGAGATATAGCACCCAACGCAACAGGCGAAAGTGCAGCCCTGCTTGGCAGCCAAGGCTACAATGACAAGAAGTCAGTAGAATTAGCGACCATTTGGCAAAACGAATGGCTCAAATTTACCAGCAAAATCACTAAGACTGATCCTAATTGGCTCAAAAACCTAGACAATCTCGACGCGACTGATAAGATCCTCCGTGGTGAAATCATCGGTCTTGGTGGTGGTGGCGATGCTGCCTCGATCGACATCAATATCTCCGGCGATCAATACCGCACAGAAGGAGACAACTCGTCCGTTGTTCTCCTCCAAAGCATCGGCGGTGGCGGCGGTTGGCTCTTACTCGATCAAGGCAACAACTACACCTTCCTTGGATCACTGGATTCGAAAGGCGGCGTTGGTGGTGCTATTAACGCCACAACCGAGCTCGATCTGATCAGTCTTGGCGCCAATTCACCCGCATTTGTTGCCCAATCCATCGGCGGCGGCGGCGGCGCCACCGGCGACTCCAATCTGATGGCTCGCATTGGCAGCACCAGCGCACATGGCAACAACTCTGCCGGTGATATCACCATCGATCACAACGGCACCATCAGCACAAAGGGCATCTTCTCCAGTGGCCTGCTCGCCCAATCCATCGGTGGTGGTGGTGGCCTCTCCGGATCCATCTCCGGCGCCGTCAGCATGGGTTACAAGCAAAACGACGCCGACTACCAAGCCAAAGGCGGCTCGATCACTCTCACCACCGCCGGCGGGATCAGCACCGCTGGCAATCACTCCCCAGCCCTCGTTGCCCAGTCCATCGGAGGCGGCGGTGGTTGGGTGGCCCAGGCGGGTGGTCAAGTCGATTTGGGCAGCTTCAGCATTACCAACAACAGTGATGTCTCCGCTGGTGCCATCTCGATCACTTCCAGTTCTGATCTCGTTACCCAGGGCGACAACAGCACCGGTCTGCTGGCTCAGTCCATCGCTGGCGGGGGCGGTTTCCTTGGAATCAACACGACCATCTATCGCACCAATCTCGGTGGCAAGCGCGCCGGCACAGCCAATGCCGCTGACGTCACCATCAACAACTCTGGGTCCATCACCACGTCGGGTAACAATTCCGCGGCACTCCTCGCCCAGTCCATCGGTGGTGGTGGGGGTTCAGCTGCCCTCACAGGCTCCCCTGACCTCTCCATCACTAAGGACAACAAGCTCTCTCTCTCCGCGACTGGCACCGCCAGCAGCCTTGGCGGCAATCTCAATGTCAGTAACACCTCCAACCTGATCACCAGCGGCAACGGCTCACCCGCGCTCCTCCTCCAGTCCATCGGTGGTGGTGGTGGTGTAGTGCAGGCTTTGAATAGCGCTGCAGTTCACTCCATCCGCTTTGGCTATCTCAATGCGGGCCAAACCCCTAAGGGCGCCGCCTCCTCCGCTGGAGCCATCGAATTCACCTCCACAGGCGGCAGCACCATCGCTACCGCTGGCAACCGCTCCGCTGCTGCGATCCTTCAGTCCATCGGCGGTGGCGGTGGCTGGGCCCTCATTGACAGCCTCACCACCTCAACCCTCGGCGCCAAGGGCACCGAGCAAGCCACCGGTGCTCCGATTACTGCCAACGTCAACGGCACTCTCCAAACCACCGGCAACACCTCCCCTGGCTTTGTCGTCCAAACCATCGGTGGTGGTGGTGGTTTTGCCGGCAATGTCTCCGGCAACGCCACCCTCGGCGGCCTCAATCTCTCCGGTGCCAACGGCATCGCTGGCTCCAGTGATGCACTCATGCCCATCGCCTGTCGCTTTGGATCCTGTGAGGTCCAAACCGTCGATCAGGCCGTCCTTGTCGACATCCAAGGCGATCTCATCACCACCGGTGTCACCTCACCGGTCATGCTCGTTCAAGCCATCGGTGGCGGTGGCGGACGCCTCGGCACCGTCACCGGGAACGCCACCCTCGGCATGTCCCTCAGCTCCGGTGACAACGACGGCGGTGCCATCCGCGTCGTCAGCAACGCCGGCGCGTCTCTCTCCTCCCGCGGCAACGATTCCGCTGCTCTTGTCATTCAGTCCATCGGTGGTGGCGGCGGCACCGTCAACTCCATCGGCGGTAACGCCACCCTCGGCGGCACTGGCGCCGGCACCCTCCGCGCCGGCGCCATCACCCTCAACGGGCCCTTTGCCGCTGCAACCCAAGGCATCAACTCCCCCGGTGTCGTCCTCCAGTCCATCGGTGGTGGTGGCGGCCTTGCCGCTGATGTCGATGGCGACCTCATCTCCTTTGGCACCTCCAGCACCGCTGACACCTCCGCCAGCGATGTCACCGCCATTAGCGCCAACTGGCAGATCAGCACCCAAGGCCTCAACTCCCCTGGCCTCATCCTTCAATCCATCGGTGGTGGTGGTGGTGTCGCCTACACCTCCTCCGCTTCCGTCAACCTCGGTGGTGCGGTCATCGGCAACACCAGCTCTGGTGACCTCAGCCTCACCTCCAAATTCAACTCCCGCATCCAGACCACCGGCGTCTCCTCTCCCGCACTCATCGCCCAGACCATCGGTGGTGGTGGTGGCTACGTCGGCGGTGACGGCACCGGCCGTGGCGACACCGTCACCCTCGGCGGCACCGGTCAGCAGATCGGCAGCAGCGGCTCCATTGATCTCTTCTTCAGTGGCGGCAGCACCCTCATCACCACAGGCCTCCAGTCCCAAGGCGTCATCGCCCAGTCCATCGCTGGTGGTGGTGGCTTCACCTCACAAAACGGCAAGACCATGCGCCTCGGCGTCAGCGGCGGCACGGGCAATGCCGGCAGCGTGCTCATCACCCACCAGGGCACCATCTCCACCTCTGGCAATTACTCCGAGGGCCTCATCGCCCAATCCATCAGCGGTGGCGGCGGCAACGCCGGCTCCAGCAGCCTCGCCCTCTCCATGGGCGGCATCGATGCCTTTGGCGATGCCAGCGACGTCACCGTCAACAACACCGGCGGCACCATCGTCACCGCTGGTGACTACAGCGCCGGTGTCGTGGCCCAATCCGTCGGCGCAGGCGGTGGTCGCATCGGCAGCGCCAGCGGACAGCTCACCCTTGGTGGCGACAACGCCTCCGGTGATGCCGGCAACGTCACCATCAACAACACCGCTGGCACCATCGCCACAGCCGGTGACTACTCGCCCTCCTATCTCATGCAATCCGTCGGTGGCGGCGGCGGCATGGTCGGCCTCGGTGATTCCACCGCAAGCGGAACCGTCATCCTCGGCGGCGGCACCAATGGCACCGCCGGTTCCGGCGGCACTCTCACCCTCGTCGAAGGCGGCGGCATCCTCCAGGCCACAGGCCTCTTCTCTCCTGGCGTCATCCACCAGTCCATCGGTGGTGGTGGTGGTTGGATCGGCAGCGTCCCCGCTGGCACCGTTCAACTCGGCGGCCTCACCACTGGCAAATCCACGGGCGCTGATCTTGAGCTCACCCTTCCCTTTGCTGTCGCCACCTTCGGGGCCAACAGCCCAGGTGCTCTCCTCCAGTCCATCGGCGGCGGCGGCGGCATCGTCGCTGATGTCGGCGGCGACGTCGTCATCGGCGGCACCCAGCAGCTCGGCGTCGATGCCTCCGCTGGCGACCTCAACTACACCCAGCTCTCACGCACCATCTCCACCGCCGGCAACGACAGCCCAGGCGTCGTCCTCCAGTCCATCGGTGGTGGTGGTGGCCTCCTCGGCGCTGTGGATGGCAGCGTCATCACCGGCAGCACCTCCGCAGAAGGCAGCGATGTCCGCGGCGGTGCCATCACCGCCACCAGTGCTGCTCCCATCTCCACATCGGGCGTCAGCTCCCCTGGCTTCACCATCCAATCCATTGGCGGCAGCGGCGCACTCATCGGCAGTGCTCCCACCTCCGTCACCGCAGGGGGCTCTGGCTTGGGTGATAGCCGCTCCGGGGCCATCAACTTCACCAACTCCGGTGCCATCTCCACCGCCGGCATCAACTCCTCCGGTGTGATCCTCCAGTCCATCGCCGGCGGCGGCCTCTACACCACCTCCGCGGGTGGCAACGCCATCCGCCTCGGTGGCTCGGTCATCGGCACCAATGACAGTGCCGCCATCTCCTTCTCCACCACAGCACCCATCGCCACCGCCGGCAGCAATTCCGCTGCCGTCGTCGCCCAGTCCATCGCCGGTGGTGGTGGTGCCGTCTTTGGCCTCGCGGATGCCTCCGCCACCACCCTCACCCTCGGCGGCAGCAATGCCACCGACAACCAGGCCAGCACCATCGATCTCGCCATCACAGGGGACCTCTCCACCTTTGGTGACTTCTCACCAGCGCTGATCGCCCAGTCCATCGGCGGTGGTGGTGGTTATGCGCCACTGCCCTCCGCCTCCGCCACCCTCGGCTCGATCTCCAGCATCAACCTCGACGCCGGTGCCATCACCGTTGACCTCAACGCTGATCTGCGCACCACTGGCTTTGGCAGCGACGGTCTCCTCCTCCAGTCCATTGGCGCTGGCGGTGGCGTGGCTGGAGCCACCACCACCTCCCTCACCATGGGCGCGTCGGCTCTCGCCAATGGCGATGCCGCAGACATCACCATCAACACCACCGGCACCATCACCACCACCGGTGATCAATCCATCGGCATCTCCGCCCAATCCATCGGCGCCGGTGGTGGTCGCGCTGGCACCGCAGCCGGATCCGTCACCCTCGGCGGCAATGGCGCCACCGGTAACGCCGGCAACGTCACCCTCAACCTTGCTGCCAATGGCGGCAACGGCTCCATCCTCACCACCGGCACCCAATCTCCCGCCTTTGTCCTCCAATCCGTCGGCGGCGGTGGTGGTCTGGTCTTCCCCAGCACCAACACCAGCAGCGGTGATCTCCTCCTCGGTGGCGGGGACCTCGGCACCTCCGGCAGCGGCGGCACCGTCGCCTTCACCGCCGGCGGCAGCAGCTCCATCCTCACCACAGGTGCTGGATCCAGCGGCCTCACCTACCAATCCATCGGTGGTGGTGGTGGCTACACCGGCAGCACCACCGCCAATGCCCAACTCGGTGGTCTCTACCGCGCCACCTCCACTGGCGCTGCGCTCACCCTCGCCAGCCAAATTGATTCGGCTACCAACGGCATCGATGCCTCCGCTCTGCTGATCCAATCCATCGGTGGCGGCGGCGGTCGCGCCGGCGACATCGGTGGCACCGCCGTCCTCGGCGGCACCTCCACCAATGCCCTCCTCACTGCACCCGAGGCTCAGGCCGGCGCCCTCTCCATCACCCTCAATTCCAACCTCAGCAGCGCCGGTGATCGCAGTGCTGCGGCCATGCTCCAAACCATCGGTGGTGGTGGCGGCACCGCAGGCGCCATCGGCGGCGATGCCACCCTCGGCGGCCTCGGCACCGGCAACCGCTCCGCTGGAAACCTCACCATCACCGCCGACAACCGCATCAGCTCCGCTGGCAGCTTCTCCCCCGCGCTCCTCGCCCAGACCATCGGCGGCGGTGGCGGCAGCGTCGACACCGTCGGCGGCAACCTCACCCTCGGACGCACAACAGCCCTCACCGAGCCCAACACCGGCAACACCTCAGCAGGTGACCTCAGCCTCACCGTCAACTCCGCAGCCCAGATCCTCTCCACCGGTAACACCAGCCCGGCACTGATCGCCCAGACCATCGGCGGTGGCGGCGGCTACGCCGCATCCACCACTGGCACTGTTCAGCTCGGTGCTGGCGGCGCTGGCACCACCGCGGCCAATGCCGCTGCTGGCGCCATCTCCTGGAGCAACGCCGCTGGCGGCACCACAGAAGAAGTCACCGAGCTCGGCATCGTTCCCATCACCACCGCCGGCATCGCCACATCAGGCAACCTCTCACCCGCTGTCGTCCTCCAGTCCATCGGCGGCGGTGGTGGCTACACCACCGGCGGCACCAGCGTCAGCTTCTCCGCCGCTGGCCACGCAGGCACCTCCACCAGCTCCGGTGACATTGAGGCCACCAACACAGGCATCATCTCCACCACCGGTGACAACAGCTTTGGTGTGCTCCTCCAAACCATCGGTGGCGGCGGTGGTGTCGGCGGATCCTCCACAGGCGCCGTTTCCCTGAGCAACACCAACGCCAACTCCAGCTCCGGCAACATCACCTTCACCAACTCAGGCACCATCGCCACATCCGGCACCGGCTCCCACGCCGTGGTCGCCCAAACCATTGCCGGCAGTGGTGGTTTCGTCTTTGGCGGCGCCAGAAAGGAAAACGCCATCTCCTTGCTCGGCAACCCCACAGGCAGCTCCGGTGACATCACCGTCAACAACTCCGGCACCATCAGCGCCTCCGGTGACGGTGCAACAGCGCTCCTCTTCCAGAACGCAGCAGGCGGCGCCTACCTCTACCAAAACGCAGGCGGCTTTGTCTCCAACATCACCCAAGGCGCCACCGATGGCTTAGCTCCAGCTGGTCAGGTCGTCGTCATCAACACCGGCACCATCGTTGCCACAGGCCAAGGCGGCGTCGGCATCACCAAGAGCACCAGTGATCTCAGCGGCAACCTCCGCGTTGACAACGCAGAAGGTGCCGTCATTCAAGGCGGCGATGGTGGCTCCGCCATCAACCTCCCCACCGGCGATGTTGAGCGCATCAACAACTACGGCACCATCATCGGCGGCAGCGATGGCAGCAGCGATGCCATCACAGGCCCTGGCGGCCCTGATGAGATCAACAACTACGGCACGATCTCCGGCGACATCATCATTCCCGGTCTCACCAGAAACATCTACAACGCACCCGGGGCACGACTCGAGTCCAACCTCGTGCTCGCCAACGGCAACGTCACCCTCACCCAGCGCGGCACTGTCAACCCAGGTGGTGAATACCGCATCGGCAACCTCAAGGTCTACGCCAACTACGAGACCACTGACACCTCCCTCTATGAGGCTGATCTCGTCCTCCGCTCCGGCGAGACCGACAACCTCACCACCCACTACCGCGCTGACCTCAACGGCACCGTTGAGCTCCTCGCCAACCAGGTCGGTCAGGCCATGCCTGGCACCTTCATCTCACAAGGCATCATCAATGCCCAAGAAGGCATCACCATCGGTGATCTCAAACTGATCGCCCCCAAATCAGCCGTTGCCTCCTTTGGCTTTGATCTGATCGAGAACCGCACCGATCTCGCCTTTAAGTACACCGTTGACTACGCCCCCAAGGGCCTTGATCCCAACTCCACCGCCGTCGGCAAGGCCGTCAACACCATCCAAGCTGCAGGCAGCACCTCGGCCTTCAATTCCACGGCCGCGCTGATCTTTGCCCAAGAGACCACCAAGGAGCTCAACTCCCTCTACCGCCAGCTCTCTGGCGCCACCTCCGCCGCCTTCCCCCAAGTCGCCCTCGCCACCGGTCAGGCCTTCCAAGCTGAGGTCCAAGAGACTCTCGATTCCGCCGTCCTCTCCCAGCTGCAGCGCTGCATCCTCAACGTTCAATCCCTCAAGCCCGGCGACACCTACACCGGTGATCCCGCCGATTGCGGCAAGTGGCGCACTTGGGTCAATGCCGGCGGCTCCGATGCCACCACACCGGGCAGCGGAACCTCAGACCAATCCGGTTACAGCACCAATGCCTTCAATACCTCCGTTGGCGCTGACACCCTCGTCGGGGACAACACCCTGATCGGTATCGCAGGGCGCTTTGACAACCTCTGGACCACCACCACAGAGCCCACCACATTCGGCAAGACCGAGGGCTGGAGCGGCATGCTCTACGCCAAGCAGCGCCTCACCCCAGCCACCTGGCTCTCAGGCTCCTTCTCCGCTGGTGGCTTCTCCACCGACATCACCCGTCAGGTCAACATCCCCGGTTACCCCTCCACCGAACAAGGCTCATCCAGCAGCACCGCCATCGGCGGCAGCCTCCGCCTCAGCCACCTCATCGACACCGGCAACCAGGGCAGCCTCACCCCATCCCTTGGCCTCAGCTGGCTCCAGCTCAACCAAGCCCAATACTCCGAAACCACCACCTCCAACAACACCGCCTACGTCCAGCCCGGTAACCCGCTGATCAAGACCCCCAACCCCGGCAAGGCCAGCTACGCCCTCACCTACGACGCCGCCACCTACAACTCGATCCCCCTCGAGATCGGTCTCTCCTACAAGCAACCCTTTAAGGCAGGATCCACCACCCTCATCCCCCGCATCTCCCTTGGGTATGCCTGGGATCTCGGCAACACCAACCGCTCGCTCACCGCGCGCTTTAACTCCGCTCCCAAGGGATCCTTCACGGTCGACGGCACACCAGCGCCGTCCTCCTGGTTCAACGTCGGACTCGGCCTTGATCTCGCCATCAATGACCGCTTCTCCGTCTACATCAACGGTCTCGGTCAGCTCTCACCTTCCAGCACCCAATCCATCAACTACGGCGGCGGCTTTAGGTGGTCGTTCTGATCCACTAATCAACAACAACAACCGCTCAACCAACCACGGGGCTGGCATGAAAATTCCAGCTCTCGCCATCCTCAAGCCATAACTCCCACGCCATGCGGCTGCCATCCCTCAGCCGCAACTGACCACCAAATCCTGCGGGGGACAGTTCCGGAAACGCACACAAATTCCCGCTGGGGATCCACTTTCGGCAATTAAGACCAAATCCATCCGGTGACAGGGCGAGGACTGCACACCAACCAAAGCAAGCAACGCACGCAAGGAAGTAGAGGTCTGCGTGAAAATAAACTCAGCAAATACTCAGACAATGAAAAAGCTACTGGCAGCAAGCTGTGCAGCAATAGCAACCGCACTAAGCCTTCAGTCACCCGCAAACGCAGAGAGCACCGTCGACGCAACTGGTAGCGGCATAGGCTATTTCGTTACCACCGTCACACCCCCAGGAGGCAGCTCGAGGCTCGACCTCTACAAAATGGGCACTGACGGAGTTGCCACACAAGTCTACGAAAATATTTTTCCAAACAGCTCGCTAAACACCTTCGGTGCTTCTGATTACACAGTTAACACAAAGAACGGGAAAATTTACTTCCTGGAACCGCCTGGAGGACAAGCAGAGAGAAAAATCAGAGTTTGGGACATCAAAACAGAAAAGTTTGAGGGCTATACAACTATCGACGGCCTTCCATCGGGCGGAAGCCCAATGTTTATCGAGTATCCAACAATTCTCGACGATATCGTCCAAAAAACCTGCACAACGTCTTCTGACGAATGCACAAGTTCCGACCCTTCCAAGGTGGTACTTGGTGGAAGCGGAGATTCATCCATTGCGGTAATCGACAGCGAAGGCCTCTCGGTTGGCGGCAAGAGTATGGTGAGCCGCAAAATCAATGCAGACGGCGACGAAGAAGTTCACATTGGCGAGAACTCCTTAGTCACCGTTGAGTCAAATGGTGTTCAAAAGCTCTACGCCACCGATGCAGAAGGAAAGAAAATTCCAATCAACATCACCGAAGGCTCTGACCTTCAAATCAATGGCGTGAGCGTACAAGGCCAGCTTGACCAACACACAGTCGACATTCAACGCAACACCCGTTCAATCAACGACAACACAGCGGCAATCAAAAAGAACAGCCAGTCAATCAACGACCTTCAAGATGATGTGAATGCCCTCGGCTCCGGCGTTGCCGGCGCGGCAGCACTGTCAGCTGCTCTTTCTTCTCTGCCCACCGTCTCCGACGATGCCCCCTTCTCCTGTGGTGTTGGCACCGGGGGATACAGCAGCCGCTACGCAATGGGCGTTGGTTGCGCAGCACGCCTGAACGAACGACTTTCTTTCAATGCAGGCGGTTCGGTGTTGTTTGGGGGATCCAGCGATTACGGCCAGGGCAGCCTCGACACCGTGGCAGGACGCGCAGGCTTTGTGTTCAAGCTGGGAACAATCACCCCCTCAAACAACAACCAAACCAATGCACAGCTGCAATCCAAACTGAAGGACGTCGAGACTAAAAACGCAGAGCTGGCCTATCAGCTGGACAGCCTTCAACAACGGCTGAACCAACTGGAAGCTCTTGCTACAGGGATGACAGCACCCAAGGTGATGGCCACAACAACCGTTACCTCAGGTCAATAAAACCATCTCTTACCAAGATTGATAGACAACTCGGCCCAGCAGCTCCCGCATCGCGCGGGAGCTGTCGTCCAAGGCCCTAGCAGTCGGCAACCACTGGGTGGGATCGGTCCACACGGCACCTGCCCAACGGCCACGAGCTTGAAAATCAACAGGGAAGGGCTGCACCACCAACCCCTGACGCTCAAACAAGCGCTGAGCGCGGCGCATGTGAAAAGCACTGGTCACCAGGATGATACGCCCAGAAGAAGCATCCTGATCAGAGAGCTGAGACCCTGATCCAGCCATCAAAAGCCGGCGGATCGCAACAGCTTCCTCCGCTGTATTCACCACCGGGGGAGTGCTGGCCATTGCAGCAGTGGGAACTCCCAACGCCGCTGCCTCCTTCAAATACAAAGACCCTTCCGGTGGCTGACCAGGCAGAAATGGACTGGCTCCTCCGGTGAACAGCAATCGCGGTGCTTTGCCAGCACGAAAGAGATCCACACCAGTAAGGAAACGGTCTGGATCGTGCCACTCACTAACCTGGGAAGCACCAGGGGCAGGGTGCCGAGCTCCACTGAGCACCACAATCGCATCAGCCTTGGATGCAGCAGAGACCAACTGCCTTTGCCATGGTGATTCCAACCAACGCCACAGCAGTTGACTAACGATGCCCAGAGACGACACCCAAAGCAACACCACTGCAACGATCACCGGCCAACGCCGGCGCCCGATCAACCCCACCAGCAGCAGGATTAAACTGAAGCCGAGCGGCAGCATCGCCAGAGGCAGGATTTTGCTGAGTAGATAACTCATCAACTGCAGGCCAAAATCCGGTGCGTCAGCTCAGCAGCTGGCGAAACCAACGAATTGTGGGATCCAAGCCCTGCTCTAAAGCAACCGAAGGGGTCCAACCCAGCTCACGTTGAGCCAGACCGATATCGGGTCGACGCTGGCGTGGATCATCGGCAGGAAGAGGTTCTTCCATCAGCGGCAGATCTGGATTGATTCGGCTTCGCACCTGCTCTGCCAGCTGGCGGATCGTGAACTCATTGGGATTCCCCAGATTGATCGGCCCAATGTGATCCCCATTCATCAAACGGATCAACCCTTCGATCAAATCGTCGACGTAGCAAAACGAACGGGTTTGACTTCCATCGCCATAAAGCGTCAGCGGCTCATTGCGCAGTGCTTGCACAATGAAATTGCTCACCACACGGCCGTCATCGGCGAGCATGCGCGGGCCGTAGGTATTGAAGATGCGGGCAATGCGAATTTCGCTGCCATGCATGCGCCGGTAATCAAAGCAGAGGGTTTCAGCGATGCGTTTTCCCTCGTCGTAACACGCTCGCGGGCCAATCGTATTCACACAGCCGCGATACATTTCGGGCTGAGGATGAAGCTCTGGATCGCCATACACCTCACTGGTGGAGGCCAACAAAAGCCGTGCCTTCACCCTGCGGGCCAAGCCCAGCATGTTGTAGGTGCCGAGAAAACTCGTTTTAGCCGTCTTCACCGGATTGGTCTGGTAGTGAATCGGTGAAGCTGGACAGGCCAAATGCCAAATGCGATCCACCTCGAGCTTGATCGGCTCAGTGACGTCGTGACGGATCAACTCAAAGCGGGGATGGCCAATCCACTGGGCGATATTTGCCTTACGTCCAGTGAAATAGTTATCGAGACACAACACCTCTTCACCGGCATGCATTAAGCGATCAACGAGATGTGATCCAAGAAAACCCGCACCGCCGGTTACTAAGTTGCGAACAGGACCAGCGGGCATAGCAAACAAGCATTGGCCTGAGCTTATCGAGGCAACTTAATCATTAAGACTCCTGCAGCAAATTGAACACTCCCTAGCGTCCAGTAAGTAAGCACTGGCGTTTGGTTTGAGAGCAAGCACCAAGCGCTTCCTGATTGTGTTGCCCACCCTGCTGCTAGCTGGTGGATCAATCGGGCGTGTGATCGCCCAGACCGAAAACATCGGCAGCAGTAGTGGCACGTACCTCTACGGCAGTAGTGGTTCAGGGACCGTCACCACAGCTCCTTACATCTACGGAACCGGCAACCCTGGCCCCACCATCACCTACACGCTGGGAGGGAGCCTCTCGGAATCCGGTGGTGCAAATTCGGGGGGGGATACCGGATCCAAAGGCAACAGTCCCACCTTTGGCAATGGCGGCAATGGTGGCCAGGGCGCCAGTCCTGGTTCGGTCACGGTTGTGCTCAGCAGCGGTGTCTCCATCACCGTGGACGGTGGCGACCTCCTCGATGGTTTTGACAACGTCGTAGGTGGGATCGCTTCAGCCCAAGCCGGCAACGGCGGCGATGGAGGCAATGCCGGCATCGGCGGCAGTGGCGGCAGTGGTGGTGCAGGAGGCTCGTCGCAAAATCAAATCGTCAACCTCACCGTTGACAGTGATGTCAGCGTCAATGTGTCGATTGACTCCACCGACTACGGCGCCATTGGACTCCTCAGCCAGAGCGTGGGTGGCGTTGGTGGTGACGGCGGCGACGGAGGCTGGTACTCCACCGGTGGCGGTGACGGCGGCAACGGCGGCTATTCCGGGCTCGCCACGATCACCAACGCCGGCTCAATCGTGGTCAATTCTGAAAATGACGCAGGGCCTGGTGGCTCCGGCATCCTGGTTCAATCGGTGGGCGGCCAAGGCGGCGCTACGGGCTCAGGCGGCCTGATCACCTACGGCGGACAAGGCGGCACCGGAGGCACAGCCGGCAATGTTTCGGTCACCAACACGGGCGACATTTCAGCCACCGGCGACAGCGTGACTGGGATCAATGTGCAGAGCGTGGGAGGCGGCGGCGGCGCTGTCACAGGAGAACTGTCTGTCGCCAACCTCGGCGGATCAAGTGGAGGCGTGGGCGGGAATGCAGGAGTAGCCGAACTGGTAATGACCAGTGGCAGTGTCACCACTGACGGCAACAACGCCCAGGGGATCCTGGTGCAGGCCGTCGGTGGTGGCGGTGGTTCTGTGGGCAATCAAACCAGCCTGACCACCGTCGGGTCCGAAGCTGGAGGAGGAGGCAATGGTGGCTCAGCGTCGCTCACCTTCACCGGTGGACGCATCACGACTGGAGCGAGTGACGGGGGCGCCAATGTGGGTTCCACAGGGATCCTGGTGCAAAGCATCGGTGGTGGTGGTGGTAACGCCGGCACCAGTTCGGGCGTGATTGCCGTCGGCTCCAGCGGTGGTGACGGAGGGAATGGAGGAAGCGCCAGTGCCGTTCTCAGTAACGGTTCTGTCTTCACCGAACAGGACTACGCCGGTGGCGTAGTGGTGCAAAGCATTGGAGGAGGTGGCGGTAATGGCGGTAATGCAAACAGCGCGGGAGCTGGTGCCTCCGTTGCTGTTGGCGGCAATGCAGGGGGCGGCGGTGTCGGCGGCAATGTGAGTGTGGGAACCGATTCCTCCGAATCAGGCGCAATCAGCCTTGTCACCTTGGGCTTTCAAGCACCAGGGCTACTGGTGCAGAGCATCGGTGGCAGCGGCGGCACCGGCGGAAGTGCGACGTCAGTGTCTGCTGGAACAACCGCCTCTTATTCACTCGCCGTTGGCGGGGATGGTGGAACAGGCGGCAACGCAGGCACGGTCACCGTCGGCAGTACGGACCTGCCCTTCAAAGCCAATGTCTCAACCCTTGGCGCTTACTCCACCGGTGTCTCGATCAACAGCATCGGTGGCGGCGGTGGCAATGGCGGCAATGCGGTGTCTGGGTCGGTCAGTGCGCAGTCGTTTGCGGTGGGGGTTGGTGGCATCGGAGGCGCAGCCGGGAACGGCGCCAGCGTGACGGTGGCCTTGGAAGGTGAGCTCCAAACCCACGGTTTCCAAGCACCTGGCCTTCAAGTGCAGAGCATTGGAGGGGGTGGCGGAAACGGCGGCAGCAGCATGGCGATCTCTGGTGGAGCGATCGCGGCAGCACCTTCCATTGGCGGAAGCGCGGGAGCGGGTGGAAACGCTGGTGATGTCACGGTCAACTTCAATGGTCCGATCGAAACCCGCAGCAGCTACTCACCGGGCGCGATCGTCAGCAGCATTGGTGGCGGTGGCGGCACCGGCGGTAGTTCGCTTTCTGCCTCTGCAGGCACCGTTTCCGCTTCCGTTGCCGTCGGTGGCGATGGTGGAGCTGGCGGAAGCGGCGGCAATGTCAGCGCAACCTTGGCTGGAGACATCACAACCCACGGCGAATCATCCCCAGGGGCTCTGATTCAAAGCGTGGGCGGTGGCGGTGGAGCCGGCGGGTCTGCCGTCTCGGGTTCGATGACCGCAGGCGTTGTGTCAGGAGGGGTTGCCGTTGCCCTGGGAGGAGACGGAGGAAGCGGCAACAGCGCAGGATCCGTGAGCCTCACCTTCAGCGACAGCTCCATCAAGACAGGACGCAGCATTGAGGGGATTCTGATCGGCCACTCCCCTGCACTCTTGGTGCAAAGCGTGGGTGGTGGTGGTGGACAAGGAGGGTCGAGCGTGAGTGGATCGGTGTCGCTGTCCAGCGATGGCTCCTTCAGCGGCAGCTTCGGATTGGGGGGTTCTGGAGGAGACGGCGGAACGGGGGGAGCCGTGACGGTGTCACTCACCAACATGGTGCTCGACACCCTGGGGGACTATTCCGCTGGCCTGATCGCCCAAAGCATCGGCGGTGGTGGGGGGCAAGGGGGGTCAAGCACAAGCATGCAGGCCTCAGCCTCAGGCGGGACATCCGTCGCAGTCGGAGGCGTGGTGGGTGGTTCCGGAGGCACTGGGGCCAACGCAAGCTCCGTGTCTGTGATCAATAGCGGCGGCAGCATCAGCACCCGGGGGGACTTTGCCCCAGGCCTTTACGTCCAATCGGTGGGCGGCGGCGGCGGAAGTGGCGGAAGTACAAGCACCCTTGGGCTATCGGCCAGCAGCGGAACAAGCGTCAGCGGCACTGTGTCGATCGGCGGCTCTGGGGGCGATGGCGGCACCGGCGGTGCTGTAACTGTCACCAACAGCACCAGGATCATCACCACCAAAGGAGAGCATTCGCCTGGGATCGTGGCCCAATCAATCGGCGGAGGCGGAGGCACGGGCGGCAGCACAACAACCCTCAACGGGTCTGCCGGAGGCAGCACCAGCGTGACTGGCGGTGTGAGTCTCGGCGGTGCTGGCGGGAGTGGAAGTTCGGCCGGAGATGTCGCGTTGACCACCAGCGGCGTCATCGTGACCGGCAACACCCTGAGGCCGGATCTGCTCCTACCGGCTGGTGCTTTTTCCTACGGCATCCTCGCCCAATCCGTTGGCGGCGGTGGCGGTGCAGGTGGCTCAACGAGCTCTTACTCCCTCTCGGCATCAAGCAGTGGTGATGCAGTGACCTTGGGTGCCGACTTCGGGGGTGATGGAGGGGATGGCGGCACCGGCGGCAATGTGTCGGTGACCGTGTCGGGTTCGATCAGCACTGTGGGCTTCCAAGCCACTGGCCTTCTGGCCCAATCGGTGGGTGGTGGTGGCGGTGCCGGCGGATCCACGCAATCGCTTTCAGCCTCGGGATCGAAGAACAGCAGCTCGATCAGCGGCAGCCTCTCAGTGGGTATGGGCGGCAGCGGCGGGGATGGCCAAACGGCAGGAGCCGTGATTGTGGAAGGCCCCTCCGCCGACAGCGTGCTGCGCATCAGCACCAGCGGCGTGATGGCCCTCGGTCTCAACGCGCAATCCATCGGCGGCGGCGGTGGTCAGGGCGGAAGCTCGATGGCCGGCAGTGTCACCGTGTCGTCGTCGCAATACAGCTTCGGAGCCTCCGCGGTTGAAGGGGGCAGTGGCGGCACCGGCGGCACCGGCGGATCGGTTCAGATCGGCTCCAGCACCAGCAGCCCACTGCGCCTTGTTGTGGAGACAACCGGGTTAGCCGCCGATGCTGTTCTGGCTCAATCCGTGGGCGGCGGCGGTGGGGCAGGCGGAGGTGCCGTCAGCGGCGGAACGGGCGGTTCCTTGTCCAGCAACATGAGTTTTGGAGCCCAGGGCGGTGCCGGTGGTGATAGCGGCAGCGTGAACGTCTTCCTGCTTGGCGACATCAGCACCAGGGGGGTGCATTCCTCAGGTCTGATCGCGCAGTCGGTGGGCGGCGGCGGCGGTGCCGGTGGCAGTGCCATCAGCGGGTCCACCACCAGTGATGCCGATGTGGACTTCAGTTTCGGCGCCAGCGTCAGCGATGGCGGGGATGGCGGCGGTGGCGGTGATGCCGGCGCTGTAACAGTGGCCTTCGGCGGCAGCATCAGCACCCGAGGGATTGGAGCTGATGGACTGTTCATCCAGTCGATCGGTGGAGGGGGCGGTCGCGGCGGCGCCGCGATCAGCAGTGCCTCCAGCTCCAGCAGTCCGGGACAAAGCAACAGCAACAGCTCCGGCTCGAGCTCGAGCAGCACAACATCCAACAGCTCCACCCAAACGTCTTCCTCCGGGTCCGTCTCCATGGGCTTCGGCGGAAATGGAGGCAATGGCGGTGACGGCGGCAGTGCCAGCCTGCAAGGGCTGCGTGACATCACCGTGTCAACCCGCGGCACCAATGCTGCGGCGATCACCGTCCAGAGCGTTGGCGGTGGCGGTGGACGAGGCGGAGCGGCCAAGTCGACAAGCACCACCGATGGCAATGCCGACTTCAGCTTCGGGGTCTCTGCGGCCAGTGGAGGTGATGGTGGTTCCGGTGGCGCTGGTGGCAGCGTGACCATGGGCAGTTCCAGCAGCCCAGTGAGTGCCAAAGCCAGCACGATCGGCAACAACGCCATTGCCCTGTTGCTGCAATCCGTCGGTGGTGGTGGTGGAATCGGCGGCAGCAGCCAGTCAGGGGCAAGTGGCGGTAATTTGTCCACCTCCTTCGCCATGGGTGGCGACGGGGGGAATGGCGGATCCGGTGGTGCCGTCAACCTCTATGCCGACGGCACTTACATCACAAAGGGAACCCTGTCCCACGGTGTGTTGATCCAATCCATCGGCGGCGGCGGCGGTCAGGGCGGCTCGGCCACCGCCAACGCATCCCCAAATAGCAGTGCCAACTCCGACTTCTCCTTCGGGGCCTCCGCCGGCAGCGGTGGGGATGGTGGCGGTGGCGGCAGTGCAGGCGCCATCAGCGGCTCCATCAGTGGCTTGATCCGCACCCTCGGCGACAGTGCCATCGGCTTCTTCTCCCAATCGGTGGGCGGTGGTGGCGGCGCTGGCGGCGCGGTCACAAGCAGTGCGAATACCGGCGGGAGCAACCTCTCCGCTTCAGCCTCCTTCGCCATGGGCGGAGATGGCGGCAATGGAGGCCGGGGGGGCAGCATCAACCTGCTGGTGCCCGATGGCCTGACCGTGCTCACGGGCGATGCCGATGCAGGGACAGGCCACGGCTCCCACGGCATTCTGTTGCAGTCGATTGGTGGTGGTGGTGGACAAGGCGGCGCGGTCGTGAGCAGCAGCAACGTCTCCACCTCCAGCTCCAACACCTCCATGTCCTTCGGACTGAGCACGGGTGACGGTGGCGATGGCGGCTACGGCGCCAACAGCGGCAGCGTCACCCTCGGCAGCAACGCAACACCGGCCAGCCTGAGCGTGGAAACCAGCGGCGACAACGCCATGGCGGTGTTTCTGCAATCGGTGGGCGGCGGCGGCGGTGCCGGTGGTGCGGTGAACGCCACCACATCCGGTGGCAATCTCTCCGCCTCCTTCGCCATGGGTGGCGATGGTGGCGTGGGAGGCACAGCGGGGGCAGTGTCGTTGTTCGCCGATGGCACCTATCTGACACGAGGGGCCACCTCTCACGGCATCCTGCTGCAGTCGGTCGGCGGCGGCGGCGGCCAAGGCGGTGCCGTCACCGCCAATGCCACACCGGTGAGCAGCGACGACAGCGCCAACGCAACCTTCAGCTTTGGCGCCTCAGCGGCCCTCTCAGGCAGCGGCGGACGGGGAGGCAATGGGGGTCGGGTGAGCGCATCCCTCAGCGGGGCCATCCGGACCCTCGGCGACAGCGCCATCGGTCTGTTTGCCCAATCGGTGGGTGGCGGTGGCGGATCAAGCGGCAGCGTCACCAACGTGGCCGACTCCGGCGGGGGCGAACTCTCAGCAGCGACGACCCTTTCGATGGGGGGAGCGGGCGGCAGTGGTGGATCGGCTGGCGCCATCCAGGTGACCACGCCAACAACGCTCACTGTGATCACCGGCGACAGCAATGCAGGCAACAGCGAAGGCAGCGGCCATGGCTCCCACGGCATTCTGTTGCAATCGGTCGGCGGCGGCGGCGGTCAGGGAGGCTCGGTGGTCAGTGGCACCACGGCCGGCACCAGCACCTCCAACAGCAGCTTTTCGCTGGGGGCCACCGTGGCCACTTCCGGCAGCGGTGGCGCCGGCGGGGCTGGCGGACGGGTGCAGCTGGGCACCAGCAACCAACGGACGGATCTGCAGGTGCAAACCTCAGGAGACACGGCCCATGCTCTGTTCCTGCAATCGATCGGCGGCGGTGGTGGTGCCGGCGGCAGTGTCAACAGCTCCTCGGCCGGCGGCAATCTCTCCGCCTCCTTCGCCTTCGGCGGTCCGGGTGGGAATGGCGGCACCGCGAGTGATGTGACGGTCTACAGCGACGGCACCTTCATCACCACAGGCCATCTTTCCCATGGCGTGCTGCTTCAGTCGGTCGGCGGCGGCGGCGGTCAGGGCGGAGCAGTGACGTCCAATGCCGATGGCACTGGCACCGCCAACAGCGAGTATTCCTTCGGAGCTTCAGCCGTCACTGGCGGCAATGGAGCCGGCGGCGGCTGGTCAGGGGATGTCACCGCATCCCTGAGCGGCCGGATCGTCACCACCGGGCAAGGCTCGATCGGCCTGTTCGCCCAGAGCATCGCCGGCGGCGGTGGTGCCGGTGGATCCGTCACCAGCAACGCCGATGGCGGCAATGCCAACGTCTCGGCTGCCACCGCCTTCTCCATGGGAGGAGCTGGCGGCAGTGGTGGTTCTGCGGGGGATGTGACCTTGCTGGCCCCCGAACCGCTCACCGTGATCACCGGAGACAGCAACCGCAGCAGCGGCTCTGGTGCTCACGCCATCCTGCTGCAATCGATCGGTGGTGGTGGCGGCACCGCGGGATCCGTACTGGGCAGCAACGTCAGTGCCAGCACCGCTAACAGCTCGGTCTCTCTCGGCGCATCAGCGGCGGTCACCACCGATGGCGGGAACGGTGGCAACAGTGGTGATGTCTCGATCGGCACGGCCTCTCAGCCGGCACGCCTCAACCTGGTCACCGCCGGTGATAACGCCCATGCCCTGTTCCTGCAGTCCGTGGGTGGGGGCGGCGGGTCGACTGGAACCGTCAACAGTGGCAACACCAGCGGCAACCTGTCGGCCAGCTTCAGCATGGGCGGTGCAGGCGGCGACGGTGGTCAGAGCGGCAGGGTCAGTGCCTACATCGACGGAACGCTGATCACCACAGGAGACAACTCCCATGGGGTGCTGTTGCAGTCCGTGGGTGGCGGTGGTGGTCAGGGAGGGGCCGTCACCAGCAACGTTGACTCCGACACCACAACGACAATCGAATCGATCTATACCTTCGGGCTGTCGGTGGATGAAGACTCCGACGCTGACGGCGGCAATGGAGGGCTCGGGCAGCAACTCAGGGGCGAAGTCACCGGAAACGTGATCACCCGGGGGGATCAATCGGTCGGCGTGTTGATTCAAAGCATCGGCGGCGGCGGTGGTGCCGGTGGCTCAGTGATCAAAACCAGCGATAGCGACCAAGCGAGCTATGCCTCATCCATGACGACAACCATGGGCAGTGATGGCGGCAGCGGTGGGAATGGTGGCCGCGTCAACTTCAGCCATGGCCGCAACGACAGCCTCACCGTGCTCACCAGCGGCGAGGCGAGCCCGGCCGTGCTGCTGCAATCAATCGGCGGCGGAGGCGGCCAGGCCGGCACCGTGATCGCCAAAGCCACCCGCAGCACCACGACCACAAGCCTGGGAGGCGGTGGCGGCGATGCTGGCGCCATTCAAGTGAGCCTGGGAGAACTGCTGATTCAGACCAGCGGCAACAACAGCCCTGGCCTCACCCTGCAGAGCATCGGCGGCGGCGGTGGCGCAGCGAGCCACACCATCGACGATGTCCAGAACGGCCTTGTCAACGTCAACGTCGCCCTTGGCAGTGCGGGCGGTGATGGGGGTGAGGGCCAAGCCCTGTCGTTCAGCAGCGAGGGCGGTCGCATCCTCACCAGTGGTGCCGCATCCACAGCACTCATGCTCCAGACCCTTGGCGGCGGCGGTGGTCTCGCCACCACGGTGGCTGCAGGCACAACACGCTCTGTGATCGATCTCGAGGGGCAGATTGGCGGCTCAGGCGGAAGCGGTGGCAACGCCGGCAGCATCAACGCCACCAACAGCACCAACCTGCTCACCACGGGGGTGAATGCCATTGGCCTCTATGCCCAGAGCATCGGCGGCGGCGGCGGTGGCGCAAGCGTCAGCATTGCCGATGCAGAGCAACGCACCGCTGTGCGCGGTTCACTACAAATCGGCGGCAGTGGCGGCAGTGGCGGCAGTGGCGGCGACGGTGGGAGCGTCAACCTGAACAACAGCGGCACCATCGTCACCACCGGCATGCAATCGCACGGCCTGTTCGGTCAGTCGATTGGTGGTGGCGGTGGCCGCATCGCCATCGCCGGAGGAGGCAACAGCCTGCTCAACAACGCAAGCGTGCTGCTCGGAGGATCCGGTGGCGATGGTGGCAACAGCGGTGCGGTGGCGATCACCAACAGCGGCAGCATCGAGGTGCGCGGCGAGGGCTCCTATGGCTTGGGTGCCCAGAGCCTCGGAGGGGGCGGCGGCAGTGTGTCCAGCACCTCGGCGTTGAACCTCAAGCTTGGAACGCGCGGGGGCAGTGGCGGCGATGCTGCCAACATCAGCATCACCAACAGCGCACCCATCAGCACCCAAGGCCCTGATGGGATTGCCATCAGTGCCCTCAGCATCGGCGGCGGCGGCGGCGATGCCGGGATGACCAGCGGCAGCATCAGCCTGGGTGCCAGCAACGGAGGCAATGGCAACGCCGGCACGATCACCATCACCAACAGCGGTGCGATCAGCACCAGTGGCATCAATGCCACGGGAGTGGTGGCCCGCAGCATCGGCGGCGGTGGCGGCCGCGTGACCGGATCTGTGAGCAACAGCGCCATCCAGCTGGGCAACAGTGGTGGCAGCAGTGGCGATGGAGGCGCGATCACCATCACCAACCGCGGCACGATCACCACCAACCGGCGAAATTCCGCTGCGATCGCCATCAGCAGCATCGGCGGCGGCGGCGGTGAAGCCGCCAGCAACTACAGCACGGCAACACTGGGCAGCAACGATGCCAGCGGCGATGCCGGTGCGATTGCGCTCACCAACTCCGCCACCCTGATCACAGAAGGGATCGATTCCCCGGCTCTGGTAGTGCAGAGCATCGGCGGCGGCGGCGGCGGTGTCGACCAGATCACTGCGGCAGCGCAGCTGGGTTCACAAGCCGCCAACGGCAGCCAACGCGGTGGTGAACTGCAGCTGACCAACAGCGCCGATCTGCAAACCGAGCGGTCGTTCGCTCCGATCCTGATGGCGCAAAGCCTGGGCGGTGGTGGTGGGCACGTCTCAAGCGTCGGTGGCTCCGCCACATTGGGAAGCCTGTACAGCGACGCCGGCACCACGCTCGATGGCGCCAGCATTCAGCTGACCTCCAAAGGTGATCTGCTGATCAACAAGGGCGATTACAGCCCGGCGCTCATGGTCCAAAGCGTTGGCGGCGGCGGCGGCTGGGTGGGTCCTGTGAGCGGAGCACTCCAGGCCGGTGCGAGCAACAGCAGCGGCAGCATGCTGGGGGGGAGCATCAACGCCACCAACCAGGCCACGGTTGTGGTGAGCGGCAACTACTCCGGTGCCATCAGCCTCCAATCCATCGGTGGCGGCGGCGGTGCAGCGGGGTCGGTCGTTGGGCAAGCAAACCTGGGCTCCACTGCCAGCAGCGGCGAGCAGTCCAGCGGCGTTATCACCTTCAGCAACCGCGGATCGATCCTCAGCACTGGGGAGCACAGCCCCCTGATCAACGTGCAATCGATCGGCGCTGGCGGCGGCAGTGCAGGGGAGATCGGTGCCGGCAACAGCCCAATCCAGCTGGGGGCCATCACCCTCAACGGCAGTGGTGATGGCGGCGCAGTCTCGGTGACCCAAACGGGCAAGGAGTTGATCAGTCGCGGAAACAACTCGGCCGTCCTGCGGGTGCAATCCATCGGTGGGGGTGGCGGCTCCATCGCCAGCCTTCAGACCGCAGTCACATTGGGGGGCTCTGGCACCGGCAGCGGATCCGGCGGCGAGGTCAGCGTGACCAACCGGGGCCTCTTGGAAAGCCATGGGCGCAACGCCATCGGCTTGCTCGCTCAAAGCATTGGCGGTGGGGGTGGCATCGCAGGACTGTCAGCGGGGGACAGCATCACCTTGGGAGGAAGCCTGTCAGGAAGTGGCGGGAGCGTGAACGTCACCAACCGAGGGGCAATCACCACCCTCGGCATCAATTCAGCTGCTCTACTGGCGCAGTCGATCGGCGGTGGTGGAGGCACCGTGGCCACCGCAGGTGGGGCCAGAACCCAGCTGGGAGGGGGCAACACCCGCAACGCTAGTTCCGACAGGGTCTCGGTCACCAACAGCAGCACCCTGCAGACCGGTGCCAACGGCTCCCCTGCACTGATGGCCCAAAGCATCGCCGGCGGCGGCGGTTTCATTGCCGAGACCTCACGCCAAAGCACCGATACTCCCTTCAGCGTCCACCTGGGCAGCACCAGAGTGGGCAACGCCGAAGGCGGCATGGTGCAGCTCCGCAACAGCGGCGAACGACTGGTCACCCTCGGGGAAATCAGTCCAGCCCTGGTGGTCCAAAGCATCGGCGGCGGTGGCGGATGGTCGCTGCTGCTCAGCACAGCCGATGCCCAGCTCGGTGCCCAGGCGGGCACAACCCTCCAAGGTGGGGCGGTCAATATCACCAACGCCAGTGCCATCTCCACAGCGGGCGACTCCTCCGCTGGTGCCGTGATCCAATCGATCGGCGGCGGCGGCGGTGTGGTCGGCAACGCTGGCGACAGCATCGCCCTAGGGGCCAGTCAGGTCAGCGGCACCTTGAGCGCTGGAGGCGTCAGCACCACCCAGAACGGCTCCGTCATCACCCTGGGCAAGCAAGCAGCAGGCCTGGTGGTGCAGAGCATCGGCGGTGGTGGCGGTCTCGGCGCCAGCACCCTGGGGTCAGTTCAATTAGGCCAAACCAACAGCCGTGGCTCTGGCCTGAGCGATGCCGGAGCCGTCCGCTTCACCGGCAGTGGCGACACAATCCAAACCAGTGGCCTCAATGCACCGGCACTTGTGGTGCAAAGCATCGCCAGCGGCGGGGGCTGGCTGGGCAGTGTGATCGGTTCGGCCGTCCTTGGGAGCAGTGGTGCTGCCAGCGGGACTGCCGGTGCCGTGACAGTAACCAGTGAACACACACAGATCGCCACCGAAGGGCGCAACAGCACAGCACTGCTGGTGCAGTCGATTGGAGGGGGCGGTGGTTACACGGGCCTGACCCTGGGCGACGACCTGGTGCTGGGTGCCAACCAACAGGGCGCGAATCCGGGAGGAGACGTGACCGTGACGAACCGCTCCACAATCACCACCCTCGGGCTGAATGCAGCTGGCCTGATGGCGCAATCCGTCGGCGGCGGCGGTGGCACCAGTGCCACAGCCGCTGGGAGCAGTATTGCCATTGGTGCCAGCGGTAGCGGTCAAGCCAACGCCGGCAACGTCACGGTGACCAACCAGTCTGTGATCCAGACGGCCGGAAAGGGATCCGCAGCCCTGATCGCCCAGAGCATCGCCGGTGGCGGTGGATTCATCTCCGAAGCCAACGGCAACGAGGACTACAACCTCACCTTTGGAGCGACAGGCAACGTCACCGGCAACGCCGGTGCGGTGACCGTGACCAGCACCGCTGCACAGCTCAGTACCCGAGGTGACAACGCACCGGTGTTCACCGCCCAGAGCATCGGCGGCGGCGGTGGCTATGCCCTTGTGAATGCGGGCAATCGAGCACAGACACGACTGGGCACCAATGGCAGCGACGGCAACAGCTCCGGCGGCAACGTCGCGGTCACCAACCGATCCGACCTGCTGGCACTGGGAGACAATTCCGCAGCGCTGACGGTGCAAAGCATTGGCGGTGGTGGTGGCGTGATGGCTTCTGCCGGCGGCAGCCTGCAACTGGGGGCCACGGATCTCGGTGCCACCGCCCGTGGGGGTGGCATCACGGTCACCAATCGTGCTGCGATCGAAACACAGGGGGTCACCTCCCCCGCCGTACTGGTGCAAAGCATTGGTGGGGGTGGGGGAAGTGCTTCTGGGTCTGGAGGCACAAGCGCTCAACTGGGCACCACCAACAGCACGGCCCGCACCGGAGTCAGCGGTGGAGACATCACGGTCAACAGCCAAGGCGCCACGATCACCACCCGGGGTCAGGGGTCCGCTGGTCTGGTGGTGCAGAGCCTCGGCGGTGGCGGAGGCCGTCTGGGACTAAGCAACTCCCCCTCCACCCTGGGCGGCAGCTCCCTGCAAACCTCCAACGGGGGAGACGTCGAGGTCAGCAACCGCGCCAACATCACCACTCTGAATGGAGGCTCCTCTGCCCTTGTCGTTCAAAGCCTGGCCGGAGGGGGCGGAATCATCGGGTTAACAGAGGGAACGTCTCTGCAAATGGGAGGCAGCGATCTGGCGATCGCGAATGCCGGAGCGGTCACCCTCTCCAACAGCGGCGACCTCCGGTCTTTTGGCCGCAGTTCGGCCCTGCTCACGGCGCAAAGCATCGGCGGCGGCGGCGGCTTCACCACCATCGCCAACAACCCTGTGTTTGCACGCACCATCACCCTGGGAAGCCAGGGGGTGAGCGACGGCAACGCCGGCGATGTGGAGATCAGCAACAGCGGCCGGTTGGTCAGCACAGGTACCTCCTCCAGTGCACTCGTGGTGCAGTCGATCGGTGCCGGCGGCGGCATTGCCCGCAGGCTGGGTGAAAAGACCCTCGACTTTGATCTGCAACTGGGCAGCAATGACACGCTCGATGGTGCCGGTGGCTCCATCAGCGTCACCAACACCGGTGCGGTGGTCACCACCGGCGATTACGCCCGGCCGCTGCTGGCGCAATCGATCGGAGGCGGTGGTGGATGGATCACCGCGGAAGTGGATGCCTCCACAAATGCGTTGTTGGGTGCCACCGACAACAACGGCAACACCTCAGGCGGCAGCGTCAGCATCACCAATCGCGCCGATCTCACAAGCACAGGAGCCGGTGCCGCTGCTCTGGTGGGTCAGTCGATCGGTGGTGGTGGCGGGGTGGTGGGCAACCAAGCCGGTGCATTGAGCATGGGCAGTGTGCGTGGCAGCGGCCGCGCCTCCGGTGGCGCCGTGACCATCCTGAACACAGCCACCCTGGCCACCCAAGGAAATGACGCCCCTGCAGCCTTTGCCCAGAGCATCGGCGGCGGCGGCGGCAGGGCGAACAACCTCGCCGGCGCCTTGCAAATGGGCATCGTGCAAACCACGGACTCCTTGGTGGCCAACGGGGCATCGGTGAGCCTCACCAACGAAGGAGCGCGGGTGCTCACCACCGGGCAGAACTCCGGTGGCCTGATCGCCCAAAGTATCGGCGGTGGCGGGGGCTATGCAGGGTCCCAGACCCGCGAAGGCCTCAGCCTGGGCCGACTCGGCGGAGGCACCGATCTGATCAGCCTCAACGACACCTACGTCATCAGTGGTGGCGACGTGAGCCTGATAAACACAGCCACGGTGACCACCGCCGGGATTCAATCCCCTGGTCTCCTGGCACAGAGCGTTGGTGGTGGTGGTGGCGTCGCCGGACGCCTTGGCAACGACGTTCTCCGCTTCGGCATGCAAGGAGCAGCCACAGCCAACAGTGGTGATGTAAGCGTCAGCAACAGCGGCCCAGTGGCCACGACCCTGCGCGGTTCCAGTGCTCTGGTAGCCCAGAGCATCGCGGGAGGCGGTGGGTTCGCCAGCGCCAGCGACTCCCCCGCCATCACCCTGGGCGCGGTGCAAGCCTCACGGGCAACAGCGGGGTCCGTCAGTGTGACCAACACCAACACCCTGACCACCCTCGGCACGGGGTCCGTGGCACTGCTGGCGCAGTCCGTCGGGGGAGGCGGCGGCTTTCTCTCGGATGTCAGCCGGTCGAATGATCAGGGATCCGGCACTGTGCTGAATCTGGGTGCCACCAGCAGCGACAACAGCACCGCAGGTTCAATCAATGTCACCAACAGCGGCACCCGGGTGAGCACCCGCGGCGACGGGGCCTCCGCCCTGCTAGTGCAGAGCGTGGGAGGGGGGGGTGGTTGGACCTCCTTTGACGGCAATCAAATCGCCAACGGCCAGTTCGGCCAACGCGGCGGCAGTGGAGCCAGTGGCGGCGCGCTGAACATCAGAACATCCGGCAACGTGCTCACCTTGGGCGACGACGCCCAGGGCCTCCGCCTGCAGAGCATCGGCGGCGGTGGCGGGGCCTCGAGTGCTTCGATCAACACCCTGCGCCTCGGCAGCACCGAAGCAGCGGGAGATCTCAGCGGCGGCTCCATCACGGTCACCAACAGCGGCACTGTGGTCACCCGTGGAGCGAACGCAGCCGCCATTGCCGTGCTCTCCCTCGGGGGTGGGGGCGGAACATTGTTCGGCTCAGTCGACACCCAGGCGGATTTAGGCGCCAGTGAAGCCACTGGCGCCAACTCCAACCTCAGCGGAGGCAGCGTGTCGGCCACCAATCAGGGGGCAGGCGCCTTCACCGAAGGCAACAACGCACCCGCCATGGTGATTCAGAGCATCGGCGGTGGCGGGGGCATGGTCGACACCGTCCAGGGCGCTGTGCATCTGGGCAGCAGTTCGAGCGCCGGACTCCAACGGGGAGGAGCGATTGCGATCAGCAATGACGCCGATCTGCAGACCACTGGCAACAACAGTGGTGGCTTGATCGCGCAAAGCATTGGCGGGGGAGGGGGATTCACCGCCCTCAGCAGCCTTGCAGGGCGCGGCGAACACCTGATCCTTGGAGCAGCCCTTGCCAGCAGCAACAGCAGTGCCTCCGGAGAGCTGACTCTGGCCAACACCGGCCAGATCATCACCACTGGGGATGCTGCACCAGGACTTGTGGCGCAGAGCGTCGGCGGTGGCGGCGGTGCGGTGCAAGGTCTTGGACAGGCCAGCACCACCCGCCTTCAGCTGGGGGCGAAAACCGCCATCAACGCATCAGCCGGTGCCCTAACGCTCTCCCCGATCCGGGGATTGATCGCAACGGCCGGCAACCGATCTGCAGCAGCTGTGATCCAGTCGATCGGCGGCGGCGGCGGTTGGGCCTTGGTCGACAGCAGCACATCGAGCAATCTGGGTTCCACGGCACTCACCGGCGGAAGTGGTGGGGCCATCAACCTGATCATGCGCGGCACGGCCCAGACCACAGGGGAGGTGAGTCCTGGTGTGGTGGTGCAAAGCGTTGGTGGTGGTGGCGGTTTTGCCGGCAACACCACAGGTACTGGCACCCTCGGCAGCCGCCGGAGCAGTGGCGCCCTGGACATCAGCGGCAGCAGCGGGCTGCTTTATCCCGTGGCCTGCCCAATCGGCTCCTGCCCCGAAGCTCCGGTGGAGCAAGCCCTGCTGGTGGACCTTCAAGGCAGCGTGACCACCGCAGGCTCCACCTCACCGGTGCTACTGGTGCAAGCCATCGGTGGTGGTGGTGGACGCCTAGGCAGCGTGGGCGGTGACGCCACCCTGGGCATGCAGGACGCGATCGGCAGTGCCAATGGAGGCTCGATTCGCATGATCAGCAACGCTGGGGCCAGCCTCAGTTCCCAAGGCAACAATTCCGCTGCGCTGATGGTGCAGAGCATCGGCGGGGGCGGCGGGAGTGTGAACAACGTGGGCGGCACCCTTCAGCTAGGCAGCAATGGCATCGGCGATAGCCAAGGCGGCAGCATCACCCTGAATGGTCCGTTCCAGGCAATCACCCTGGGCGAAGAAAGCCCTGGCGTCGTGCTGCAAAGCATCGGTGGGGGTGGTGGTTATGCCTCCGAGGTAGCAGGACGCAGCATCGAGCTCGGCACCCTCAGCGTGGGAGACACCTCGGCTGCAGCGGTGCGCGCCATCAGCGCGAACTGGCAGATCAGCACGGAAGGCAACAACAGCCCTGGCCTCACCTTGCAATCGATCGGTGGTGGCGGTGGCGTGGCATTCACCTCCAGCGCCTCTGTGCGCATGGGGTCTAAGGCGATTGGCAACACCAGCGCCGGACTGGTCACGCTGGTCTCCAAAGGCAGCTCACGCATTCAGACCCTAGGCACATCATCTCCGGCTGTGATTGCCCAAAGCGTTGGTGGAGGTGGCGGGTACGTCGGCGGCGATGGACAAGGTGTGGCAGCCGTTGTGCGTCTGGGGAGTAACTATCGACAACTTGGCAGTAGCGGAGCGCTCGACCTCACCATCAGTCGGGGCACCCGACTGATCACGAGCGGGGAAGAATCGCAAGGCGTGATCGTGCAGAGCATCGGCGGTGGTGGTGGCTTCACGTCTCAAAACGCCTTGCGCATGCGCCTGGGCATGGAGGGGGGACGCGGGAATGCCGGCGACGTGACGGTCGACAACCAGGGCACCGTGATCACCCTCGGCGATCGCTCCGAAGGCGTGATTGCCCAGAGCATCGGCGGCGGCGGTGGAACCGCCGGCAGCAGCCTCAGCTCGCTCGTCATGGGAGCAGCGAATGCCAGCGGTGATGCAGGCGCGGTGGTGGTGAACAACCGCAATGGACGCATTCAAACCTCTGGTGCTTACAGCATTGGCGTGGTAGCCCAGTCCGTCGGAGGTGGTGGTGGCCGCGTCGGCCAGGCCAGCGGCACGATGACCTTGGGCAGCAATGACGGCGGCGGTGATGGGGGCGAAGTGACCATCAACAACGCCAATGGGGTGATCGCCACCCGTGGTGCCTATGCCCCCGCTTATCTCATGCAATCCGTCGGTGGCGGTGGCGGCCAGGTGGGCCTTGGTGATTCCAATGGCAGCGGCACCGTGGTCCTGGGTGGCGGAACCGAAGGCACCTATGGCTCTGGTGGGACGCTGACGCTGGTCAATGCGGGCGGCACGCTCCAAGCGGAGGGCCCCTTCTCACCCGGCGTGATTCATCAATCGATCGGTGGTGGTGGTGGCTGGATCGGCAATGTGCCCGAAGGACAAGTGGCGCTGGGTGGCCACACCACCGACACATCCACTGGCGCAGACCTCACCCTGGCGTTGCCCTTTGAAGTGCTCACCGTTGGAGACAACAGCCCCGGCGTTGTGCTGCAAAGCATCGGCGGCGGCGGCGGTGTGGTGGCCGATGTCGGGGGATCCGTGGCGATCGGTGGCGACGTCAAGGCGGGCGTCGACGCCAGCGGTGGCAGCCTCAACTACACCCAGCTGCGACGCAGTGTGACCACCCTGGGGGATGACAGCCCCGGCGTCGTGCTGCAAAGCATCGGCGGTGGCGGCGGCCTGATGGGTGCCGTGAATGGCAGCGTCACGGTGGGAACTGTTTCAGCGGTTCGCAGTGATGTCAGCGCAGGAGCGATCAGCGCCAGTAGCGCTGCACCCGTCACGACCACAGGTGTCAGCTCACCGGGGGTCACACTTCAATCCTTCGGTGGGAGCGGAGGCCTCGTGGGGAGTGCCCCGACATCGGTGCGTGTTGGTGGTGATGGCCGTGGCAACAGCAGTGCCGGAGCCATTGACTTCACCAACACCGGCGCCGTCGTCACCACCGGGGCCAATTCCAGCGGTGTGGTGCTGCAGAGCATCGGGGGTGGTGGGATCTACACCACCAGCTCCGGGAGAGCGACGGTCGCTCTCGGCGGCTCGGTTGTGGGCCAGAACGGCAGTGGTGCGATCAACTTCACCAACCGCGGCAGCATCCGCACCGGCGGCACCAACTCAGCGGCCATCGTCGCGCAGAGCATCGGTGGCGGCGGCGGTGCCGTGTTCGCTGAACCTGGCTCCACCGCCACGACCGTCTCCCTCGGGGGAACAACAGCGACGAGCAATCAGGCAGCCACCGTCACCCTCAACATCCAGGACGCCCTCAACACCTTCGGCGATGGCTCCCCAGCGGTGCTGGCCCAATCCATTGGCGGTGGAGGTGGTTATGCGCCATTGACCAGCAGGGCAGCTCAGGTCGGTGCCACCACCAGCATTGGGCTCGACGGTGCAGCCGTCGACATCGTGATGCGTGCCAACGCCACCACCCATGGCGCTGCCAGTGATGGCGTGATCGCACAGAGCATTGGTGGGGGTGGTGGTCTGGTGGGCAGCACCACCAACAGCCTGATCCTTGGCGCAGGCAGCGGAGGGCATGGCGATGCTGCCGCCGTCAGCGTTCGCAGCAGCCAAACCATCACCACCACAGGCGAGCAATCGATTGGCATCGCAGCCCAATCCATTGGTGCCGGCGGCGGCCGTGGCGGGGAAGCCTCCGGCAGCGTCACCCTCGGCGCCGACGGCGCCCGAGGCAATGCGGCCGCGGTGACGCTCAACCTCACCAGCCTGGCGCTAGGCAATGACGGATCGATTGTGACCACCGGAGCGCAGTCACCAGCCTTCGTTGTGCAATCGATTGGTGGCGGCGGGGGCCTTGTCTTCCCGAACACCAACATCACTAGTGGCGATCTACTGCTGGGCGGAGGGAATTCAGGCACCCAGGGCCGGGGTGATGGGATCACCTTCACTGCAGGGCGCCGCAGCCGCGTCATTACGACCGGCGAAGGCTCCAGTGGCCTGGCCTATCAAACGATCGGTGGTGGCGGCGGCTATGCCGGCAACAGCAGCGCCAATGCCCAGCTAGGCGGCACCTACCGCGGATTGTCTTCCGGAGCTGATCTGAGCCTGAGCAGCCAAGTGGCCACAGCCACATCGGGCAGCAATGCCAGCGCCATGCTGATGCAAAGCATCGGTGGTGGTGGTGGACGAGTTGGCAACATCGGCGGCAATGCCGGCCTTGGAGGTAGCGCTGACACGGTCACGGCGAACTCTGGTTCCCTTGATGGGCACGGCGGAGCGCTCGATCTCACGATCAACACGGCTCTCACCAGCAGCGGTGATCGGAGCACCACGTTGCGAGCCCAGAGCATCGGTGGTGGTGGTGGCGTCGCTGGTTCGGTGGGAGGCAATGCCGCTCTGGGTGGCCTCGGCAACGGAGACCGCTCCGGCGGCACGATCCAACTAAGCGTTGACAACACAGTTGGAGCGGGTGGTGATCACGCCACGGCCATCCAAGTGCAAAGCCTTGGTGGTGGTGGAGGCGCCGTTGGTGTTGTGGCAGGGGACCTCAACCTGGGACGCATTAGTGACGATCTCCACAACGGCGACGCCAACGCTGGAGCGCTGAGCCTGAACCTGACTGAAGGGGCGAATGTATTCAGCAGCGGCTTCAATAGCCCCGCATTAATCGCCCAGAGCATCGGTGGAAGCGGCGGCTTTGCCGCCAGCACAGGAGGCACTGTGCAACTGGGGAGCGGGGGTCTTGGAAGCCGAAATTCCGAAGCCACCGGCAGCCCGATCACCTGGAGCAATGCAGGCCGCATCAGCACGAGCGGTGACCTGTCACCTGCGGTGGTCCTTCAGAGCATCGGCGGTGGGGGTGGCTACACCACGGGCGGCTCCAGCGTCAGCTTCTCCGCCGCTGGCCATGCCGGCACCTCCACCAGCTCCGGTGACATCGAGGCCACCAACACAGGCATCATCTCCACCACCGGTGACAACAGCTTTGGTGTTCTCCTCCAAACCATCGGTGGCGGCGGTGGTGTTGCTGGGTCCTCTACAGGTGCCGTCTCCCTGAACAACACCAACGCCAACTCCAGCTCCGGCAACATCACCTTCACCAACTCAGGCCTGATCTCGTCGAGAGGTAGCAAAGCCCACGCTCTCATTGCCCAGACCATCGCCGGCGGAGGCGGATTCGTCTTTGGTGGCGTCAGCAAGGACAGCTCCGAGACGCTGCTCGACAGCCCCACCGGCCGCTCCGGAGACATCACCATCAACAACTCAGGCACCATCTCCGCCAGCGGCACCAATGCTGTTGCCCTGCTGTTCCAGAACGCCACCGGCGGCGCCTACCTCTACCAAAACCCCGACGGCCACGTCTCTGCCATCACAGAAGGCGCGATCGATGGCGTGGCTCCGGCCGGTGAAGTCATCGTCCTCAACACCGGCACCATCATCTCCTCAGGCACCGGAGGCGTCGGCATCACCAAGAGCACCAACGGCATCCAGCACGGCAACCTCCGCGTCGATAATGCCAAGGGCGCCACCATCCAAGGCGGCAACGGCCCTGATGCATCGGCAATCCACCTCTCCACTATTGAGGTGGAGCGCATCAACAATCGCGGTTGGATCATCGGCGGAGACGTCGGCACCAGCCCTGCGATCACCGGCGAGGGCGGGCCGGATGAAATCAAGAACTGGGGGATCATCAGCGGTGATGTGCTGATCCCCGGCCTCACCAAAAACATCTACAACGCTCCCGGGGCACGGCTGGAAGCCGAACTCGTCGATGCCAATGGCAACGTCACCTTGGTGCAACGCGGCCTAATCAACCCGAAAGGCCCTTACCGGATCGGTGATCTGAACGTGAAGGCGAATTACACCACGGGCTTGACCTCCCTCTATGAGGCTGATCTGGTCCTCCGCTCCGGCGAGACCGACAACCTCACCACCCACTACCGCGCTGACCTCAACGGCACCGTTGAGCTCCTCGCCAACCAGGTCGGTCAGGCCATGCCTGGCACCTTCATCTCAGACGGCATCGTCAATGCCCAAGAAGGCATCACCATCGGTGATCTCAAGCTCATCGCGCCCCAATCAGCCGTTGCCTCCTTTGGCTTTGATCTGATCGAGAACCGCACCGATCTCGCCTTCAAGTACACCGTTGACTACACCCCCAAGGGCCTTGATCCCAACTCCACCGCCGTCGGCAAGGCCGTCAACACCATCCAAGCCGCCGGCAGCACCTCGGCCTTCAATTCCACGGCCGCGCTGATCTTTGCCCAGGAGACCACCAAGGAGCTCAACTCCCTCTACCGCCAGCTCTCTGGCGCCACCTCCGCCGCCTTCCCCCAAGTCGCCCTCGCCACCGGTCAGGCCTTCCAAGCTGAGGTCAACGAGACCCTCGATTCGGCTGTCCTCTCCCAGCTGCAGCGCTGCATCCTCAACGTCCAATCCCTCAAGCCCGGCGACACCTACACCGGTGATCCCGCTGATTGCGGCAAGTGGCGCACCTGGGTCAATGCCGGCGGCTCCGATGCCACCACACCCGGCAGCGGCAGCTCCGAGCAATCCGGCTACAGCACCAATGCCTTCAACACCTCCGTTGGCGCTGACACCCTCGTCGGTGACAACACCCTCATCGGTATCGCAGGCCGCTTTGACAACCTCTGGACCACCACCACTGAACCCACCACATTCGGTAAAACCGAGGGCTGGAGCGGCATGCTCTACGCCAAGCAACGCCTCACCCCATCCACCTGGCTCTCAGGCTCCTTCTCCGCTGGTGGCTTCTCCACCGACATCACCCGTCAGGTCAACATCCCCGGTTACCCCTCCACCGAACAAGGTTCATCCAGCAGCACCGCCATCGGCGGCAGCCTCCGCCTCAGCCACCTCATCGCCACCGGCAACCAGGGCAGCCTCACACCCTCCCTTGGCCTCAGCTGGCTCCAGCTCAACCAAGCCCAGTACTCCGAAACCACCACCTCAAACAACACCGCCTACGTTCAGCCCGGCAACCCGCTGATCAAAACCCCCAACCCCGGTAAGGCCAGCTACGCCCTCACCTACGACGCTGCCACCTACAACTCGATCCCCCTCGAGCTCGGACTCTCCTACAAGCAACCCTTCAAGGCAGGATCCACCACCCTCATCCCCCGCATCTCCCTTGGTTATGCCTGGGATCTCGGTGACACCAACCGCGCGCTCACCGCGCGCTTTAACTCCGCTCCCAAGGGATCCTTCACTGTCGACGGCACACCAGCGCCGTCCTCCTGGTTCAACGTCGGTCTCGGCCTTGATCTCGCCATCAATGACCGCTTCTCCATCTACATCAACGGTCTCGGTCAGCTCTCACCTTCCAGCACCCAATCCATCAACTACGGCGGTGGCTTAGAGTGGAAATTTTAGCAAAATCTTATCACAAAAAGGCGATGGTTAGAGTTTTTTAATCCAAATCCATACGTAAGGAACAAAAACCTCAGAAGCGCGAAGAGGGCCCAGAATCTTGTAGAAAAACTTTTTCTTTAAAGTATTCCGAGAAGAAAAAGGGACGGCAAAGTTAACTTTGCAGGAATGCCTCTCTTCAAAGTCAAGAAAATAACGTACAATATCAGCAAAAGTCAAAAACCACCTATGCCTATCGGCAGGGGGCTGTAAAGGAAGACCATAGTACTTGTTGTAAAAACCATTCTCTGAACAATCACGAGCAAAGAAAGGACGATAAAAAGAGTTGGAAAAAACTTCACCGGTAGCAACCGGCAATGTAATCAATATTGAACGCTTAGAGAAGGAATAAAGATCCTCAAGGACTGAATGGAAATTTTCCAGATGTTCCAAGACATCAAAAGCACAACAAAGATCAAAAGAACCTATTTCGGAAGGCAATGGGCCAGAATCAAGGTTAAAGAGAAGATCACAATCACCTTGGATATCTACCTCGAAAACATCATAGGAATTTGGAAGTGATTGAGATAAATGACGCTTGCCACCACCGCCAATATTAAGAATACTACCGCTATCTGAAAGGACAAAAGAGCGGATAAACTGAGAGGCGGATAAATTGCGCTCTTCGCGTGAACCATAAGAACAATCAAAACTTATCAACCTGTCCGAAAAATCCTTATAGAGAGTAGAGGAAATCATGCACAGAAGATAATAAAGTAAATTTTATCACACCAAGCCAAAAACTACAATACGAACATTCGCGACGGGCCATCAAAAGCGCTTACCTGCATGAAATGATAAGATGTACAGAAAAGGAGAGGACTGTGCAAAACTCGGACAACGATCTAAAACGTAAAATAAAAGAGGAGGAAATAAGACCTCAAGAAATATTCGATGAATACATTAGGTTATCGAAAAAAGATTGCAAAAATTTTTTCCCGCAACGTTTGACTACTGAAGCTAATTGCCCAGCTGGATGCGAGTCAAACAACAGGCACTTCTGCAAGAAAGAACAGTTTTACTACAAGAAATGCACGACATGTGGAAGCATATATGCAAATCTCAATGCGGATGAAAAATGTTTCCAGGAATTCTACACTGAGGGAGAATCAACAAAGTATTGGGCAGATGTATTTTATAAGAAAACAGAATCTAAGAGGGAAGAACTGCTCTGGAAACCAAAACTAGAAAGGATAATAGAGACTTTTAAATTAAGGGAGAAAAGGAGCAAGACAATACTTGTCGACATAGGTGGAGGATTTGGCACGTTTGCAAAATTAGCTTCAAGTCAATTTTTCGGCAAAGAATTTACTTTAGTCGTAGAGCCGAATCCTAAACTTGCGGCTGAATGCAGAAGAAAAGAAATAAGCGTTATCAATAAATTTACAAATGAAATGGACAAGCAAGACTTACCACAGGGACAAAAATTGTTTACATCGTTTGAGCTATTGGAGCACTTGACATCACCGAAAGCCTTTCTAGAGTCAATAAATAATCTTATGAACAAAGGAGATATGCTATACCTTACAACCTTATCGGGGGAAGGAATTGACATCAACGAGTTAAAAGAGAATTCAAAAGCAATAACACCACCTCATCATATAAATTTCTTAAGCCCAAACGGAGCCGAGAAAATTCTTAGGGAGATAGGATTTAGAAATATAGAAACAATTACGCCGGGCAAGCTTGATGTAAATATAATGGAAAAACAAGCAGACAAAATTTGCAACGAGACCTTGAGAAAAATCATTACAAGAAGCGACAAAGAGTCAAAAGAAGCTCTTCAGAGGTTGATTGTTAGTAGTAAAGTAAGTTCACACATGCACATATTCTGCGAAAAATGACACGCAAGATTTGCATAATTCCAGCAAGAATGGGAAGCAGCCGATTTCCAGGCAAGCCATTGGCACAGATAAAAGGAAAAGAAATGCTATATTATGTTTATAATAACTGTGCAAATGCTAAAATATTTGATAAAATAGTAATTGCAACTCCTGACAAGGAAATACTAACTTATTGCAGTAAAGAAAATTTCGATTCAATAATCACATCAAAAAAACATGAACGCGCCTCGGACAGATGCACTGAGGTAATCGAAAAACTTGAACAGGAAGGCGAAAGCTATGACATAATAACTTTAGTGCAAGGTGATGAACCACTAGTAGATTCTGAAACGATAAAGAAAATAACCCTTAGATTTGAGGAAGAACGTGAGAAGTATTGCTGCGCAAATGGAATAGCAGCAATGAATGCTGAAGATTTCAAAAATCCAAATTGCATTAAAGTACTAACAAATACCAAAAAAGAAGCAATTTACATGTCAAGAGTAGGTATACCATATAATGGTGATGATTTAACAAATGTCGGTAAACAGATATGTATAATACCATTTACACCAGAAAGCTTAAAAAAATATAGCAAACTAGCGCCAACGCCTCTTGAAAAGGTTGAATCAATAGATATGCTGCGATTTATAGAATATGGATATAAGGTCAAAATGGTCGATGTAGAAACCCACTCACACCCTGTTGACGTACCAGAAGATATCCTAAAAGTAGAAAAGATTATGGAATCTGAAAAGGGTTAGAAAGCATTACAGAATCCATAGAATATACTATAAATTTAGAGCCATTAATTATTGCCTCATCGAGTAGATTTTTGTCATTAGAGACTATATGCTGACCAAATGGAACATTATAAAAACGGCACTTTTCTCTGATGGTGGCAAGAGTTGAAGTAAATAAAGGGTTATCGAACTCGCCGGGTATAGACAATGAAGTGGATAAGTCATATGGACCAACCATAATCGCATCTAAGTGTTTAAATTGAAGAATTGAATCGAGGTTTTGAACAGCAAGAGCACTTTCTATTATTGAAACGAGGAAGGGAGAATCTTGCTTAAAGGAACTATTGAAGTTAATACCATATTGATTAGAGCGACAAAAACCAACACCACGCGTACCCAAAGGGGGGTAATTTATCGCATTAAATACATTGAGTAGATCTTTAGCGGATTCAACCATAGGCACTATAAAACCAGAAAAACCGAATTCCGCAACATCCCGCGCTGATTTGTAGGTTCGATCTTTCAGGCGAATAAAAGGTAACTTTCCATGCAATTCAATAGAACGACAAATAGATGGCAAAACAGAAGAATTGAAACATCCATGCTCATCATCAACAACAACCCAGTCAAAAAGATTATTAGCAGCAAAAATCTCAGCAATTTCGGGAGAAGAAATTTGCATCCAAGTGCCAACAGAATGCTGACCAAGCTGAAATTTATGACGAAGGAGAGAAGGGGATTTCATAAAAAGGAAGAAATAGTAGGTGTATTATTAGGAATAGTAACCGATGGATTTGTAGAACAAAAAACAAAATCAACATTAGAATCAATTGAGGATTGGAAATCACTCAAGGAATCACCAAAAAATAAGACTGGCGAAGTAAGTGACAGTCTTTGAAGAATGGAGGACTTAGTGGCGGGATGCCCGTAGATATTTTTAGTAGAAAAATATTGTGTTAGCTGAAGAGCCAAAGAAATATCTATGATCTCTTGCTGTGGAGTAGCAGAAAGGATGTACAAGCGTTTCGAATTAGAAGATAAGAATTCAAGATAATTATAAATACCTAAAACAAAGGGAGAATTAATAACTAGTGATGAAACAATCGATGAAAAGCTGGAAGTATAGGTCGAAACATTGATGTCAGAGGGATCAATGCCACACCAAGACATATAAAGTGGTAATTTATAATCTCTAGAAATACCACCATTAGCAAGGTGGTGAGCAACTATTCTAGGAAGAACAGAAGGATATGATGAAAAAAGGAGAGAAAAAGCCTTTGACTTTGCAGGAACAGAATCCTTTATGACACCATCAAAGTCAAAGACAAAAGTATCGTAATTATCTATTGAGGCACGTAAATCAAATTGCATTAATTGGAATAATCATCAATTTGGGTACGGGCGACAGAAGAACTAATCGTTGGGCAAGAGAAACCAGCAGAGTCAATCAACTGGTAAAACAAAGAAAGAGTCAAAACTTCACTAGTATGATACTCATCAACATCGAGAATAACTGTGTTATAAGTGCCATCAATTTTTGGCTGCTGAGCTGAAATTAAACATGCCTTGCAACCTAGTTGAAGAGCGTGATCAAGAGCCATACAGATATTTTTCGAATAACCAGAGCTACTCACACCGATCAACATCGTCTCGCTCACAGAAGAGGCTGGAAGACCTCTCAAGGAGATGGAAAGCCAATTTTTCACCCATTCATCATGAGAGACGTCATTAATCAAAGAACTCGCAAGGATACCACTTCCTGGTGCAGATGCAGACTTGTTTGTGAGACGAGCAATATCAATAGCACCGTGATCACAAACAGCAAGATTGCCACCGTTGCCAACGGCAAGAATACGAGAGGAGGACAAAAAATCAGACTCAGCCTTCTTCCAAGAGTCAGAAGAAAGAACAGAAGCAAACTTTTCCGAGAAATTATCGAAACCTGCGATCATCGTGTTAAAGAGTGTTCAATAATCATAGCAGGATGGAAGGAACCTTGAGGGAGAACGCCTTCACATAAAGAAAATTAATGAATCAAGAGAGGTCGCAAGGTATAAATTAAAAACAGGAAACCCAACTAAGACTACATAAAATGTGTTAGAGTTGGGTGTTTTCAATCGAGCGATAAAGTTCGATATGCTGATTAGCAACAGAAGAGAAGCTAAAGCGTTTAACGGTCTTATTTCTGCAAAAAACTGGAGAAAATAGCTTGCCATTAATAGTGTTATAGACAAGAAATTGATGGATGGCAGAGACGATCTCAGTTAATTCATAAGGAGAGGCCAAAAAGCCAGTTGACTCATCTGCAATAGTATCCCGAGTACCACCTACGTCAAAGGCAAACACAGGGACACCACATGATTGAGCCTCAATACATACGGTAGGAAGGTTCTCAAATTTAGAAAGACTTAAGAAAAGGTCTGAACTTTGATAACACCTCGCCATAATACGTGGATCATGAATATTACCCATTGAAATGATATTGTCAGTGTTCAAAGGAATAGAAGAATTACTGCCTACAATCAGAAACTGAATGGGAAGATCAAGAAGAGCAAGTAAACGTATAACTTCAGGAACGAAAGAAAAACCCTTAAGGTCTGAAGAAGAATTACCATAACAAGATAACATTATTATCTTTTTATTGGTGTGAATATTAAGAGCGGTACGAGCGTCTTTACGATCAAAAGTAGAGAAAGTACAAGTATCAACTGCATTAGGTATGACATGAAGAGGAATATCTTTGAGAAGAAGAGAGCGTTGAGCTTTTGCTTTCATCCAGTTACTGGGACATATCACGTGTAAATTTAATTGACGATAAACATTTAATTTACGCTTCCAAGTCCATAAAGATAAGTCAATGCCTTTTAGCTGAGAGGGCGCTTGCATTGAATGAGTAACGTCGTAAAATCGATCTGTAGTAGAGAGAAAATCATGATGTTCAGTTCCCAAGAATGGCCAACAATCGTGTAGTGTCCAAACGACAGGAGAGTTGATACCATCTAAATCAGAAATGGAAATAAACTCACCATTAATCCAGTGCAAATGAACAATTGGCCTATAGTATTGGGAGATAATATTTTTTAAAGCTGACGGAAAGAGGGCGAGTGACTGAACATGAGGATTTGAATAAGACATAAGAGAAAGAATATACTGAGCTAACTTATTGCGAAGATAAGGATAAACAAGGTACCTGGAAAACGGAAAATAATAAACAAAGGGCTTAGAGTAACGTCTTCGACTTACATATAAACCGCAAAATTCCTTCGGGAAATATTCAAAAAGTGCGCTAGCTAAATTAAGAGCTGTAAGCGAAGCTCCTCCATGGTGATCAGAATTAGAAAAAAGAATAATCTTCATTGCCTAAAAGAAAAAACCTTAGTCAAACGTAGAAGTACAAATAAAGAGTCGGTTAACAAAGGTGGGATAAATGATGGGCTAGAAAAATGTTTAATGAAAAAACGTGATATATTATTAGAGACATTTATGGAATCACACGAAGGTGTGAAAGCAGATTTAAAATCAAGAAGCCTACCATAAAGATCAAACTTTGAACTTGTTAGCAACTCAGTACTAAGGACTCTGGCACCAAAAAGAATGCCTAACTTATTAAATAATGAGAAAGTATTTGGCAGCAAAACATCAGAAGTAGAAATTGGAATTTCAGAAAAACGATTTTGTAGATCTAGTGAATTAACGTGGCGTTGATACAAACAAGAAAGGCGTGTAAAATTAAAAAATTGAGATTTACTGTCTTCTTGAGACAAAAGAGATAAACACCAGTCAATATAAGGACGAGTCATGACAAGGGTTCGAATATAATTGCTGTCATTACAGCAAGATAAGAATAAAGATTCTGAGAGTAATGGACGGGGTAAAGTGAGAATAATGTATCCGTTAGAAGAGCTAGGCGTCTTGTAAATAAGTGCGTCTTCAATAAATTGAAGGCACGAAAATATCTGATCCTCCAAACTGGTCGGCATATAAGACAAAAATGACTCAATATCGCTAGCAAGTGGAGGTTTTGTAAGAACTATTGGTAATAATTGATCACGATGAGATACGGAAACACCGCCTGTTTGCCGAGGTATAGATAAAGATATAATGACTTCTAAGATACGATGTCTGATTTTATCAGAATAAAAGGGAATGGAACCTGATATATATTCTTCAAGAAGAAATTTGCGCAAAGGCAAGAAGCAAAAGCCATAATACTCACATAAACCAGCGAGCGAGGTCGAGGCTACAGGTCCATCAGAGTGTACAATAATTAAAGATTTTTGCATTAGATGGAACGAGATCTAGTAAGTATACTATTGCCAATACGTGATGGCAAGGTAGAACATTTTGATGCGTCACTTAATAGTATAGTAAATCAGACTTATAGTAATCTTGAAATTATGATATTGGACAATGGTGCATCAGAGAAAATAAAAAATCATATATCATGGGCAAAAAAGCTTGATAGAAGAATAAGAGTAATTAATGTGGAATGCTGCAAAAACTTAGCTGAGGTCTTAAATCAAGGAATAAAAAAAGCCAATGGAACAATATTAATGCGTCAGGATGCGGACGACATAAGTTACCCGAAAAGAGTAGAAACAACATTGTATTACATGCATAAGGATAGTGACCTAGAAATATTAGGAACACGCGCTGAGGTGATAGACGAAGAGGGAAAAAAAATAGGCTTAATGGGAAAAAAAAGGTCAAAGTTGGGGACATACGCTGCACTAGCTATTGCTAATCCATTTATACACTCAAGCATCGCCGTTAAAAAAAATGTATTAAACAGGAACAAGTACAATGAGAATTACACAACGGCTCAGGATTATGAGCTATGGTCAAGAATAGTGAAAAGGGATAATTCAGTGATAATAGAAGAAAAGCAAATTAGATATCGTATATCAGAAGATTCAATCACAAATAAAAAGAGAGACGATCAGATAGAAAGCCATATAAAAATAAGCAATAACACAATGAAGAAAAGAGGATATGCAAGCTGGCATATAAGTGGTTTAATACTAATGAGACAATGTTTGCTGCGGAAAAAAGGAAAGGAAAAAACAAACTACATAAACAGAATAAAATACATCTCACAGGCAATAGCATACAAATGTATTGACAAGATCATGTTTTCCTAATTGCTAATGACAAAAGTGAAATGATTAGGGTTACGAAGATCTAGGATAAATAATTATAAATACAAGGAATTGAAACAATGCAGCCAGAGTGCTCTGTATGGTAAGATTGAAAGAAAAAATGAATTTATCAATTATTGTACCGAGCTTAGGAAGTGAACTAGCAAGCGAAAAGCTGTTGATACTAGCACAAACGGTTGAAAGGTATAAGGAGATAGAGCTAATTGTAGTTGTACCAGAAAACTATAAAGGTTGCATGGAAAGTGAAGATTATAGTATGATCTTAGTTAAGTCAAAGGGAAAAATTTATGCTGCCATGAATGAGGGGATAAGGCACGCATCAGGAAAATGGTTATATTTTTGTGGAGATACCGACACACCATATATACAAAACCTAAGAAGTGTAATTGGTGAGATTGGGGATATTTTGAATTCGTGGGAAATAGTTGTTGCAACTGGTATTGTACAAGTTGGGAAAAAATTGAGAGAAGCAAAAATTGATAATTACAAGCAACTGTTGATAGCGATAGAGAGAAATCCAACACATCATCAAGCTATTATATATAAGAAAAATTTTGTAATAAGTCTAGGAATGTACGATGAAAACTACACAGCGCTTGCTGACTACAAACTAAATCTAGAAGCGCGAAGGGTAATAAAGGAGCAGAAAGACCTATATTGTCATCAAACTAACAAGATATTTGGTAAGTGGGACATTGAAACACCGGGAATATCAATGAGACGCAGAAGAAAGAATTATCAAGAATCATATAATGCAAAATGTGGCCACTTAAACAACTGGGCATTTAGGCTACTGGCAATAGGAGTCGAGGTATTAACATACTTAATAGGCTCTGCTAAAACCTTCATTGAAAACAATAATTTTAGAGATTAATGAAGTTCCTGAGAAGGTCCTACATCAGTTCATAGTCGAGAATAAAAGCTCAAATTTATCGAAGTACTTTGTGGCAAACAAAATATACAAAAAAAGTATTATTAATGATGATGTCTGTGAAAAGGATCTTTATCCATCGCAAGTATGGGCAACTGTTCATACTGGAAAACCTTACGATGAACATGGGTGTTACTGGTATTCAGATCCTTTAAAAGATGAAACGATTTTAGAAAAAGTGATAAAGAGCGGAAAATCTGTAGCCGCTATAGGAGTTCTTCACTCATCAAAAATACAAAAGGAGGCACTAGATAGACCTAGCATTAAACTGTTTATTCCGGACGCATTTGGGGATATAAATAAAGTGTATCCTCGAACATACACAGAATTTGTTAAACTAAATAATGAAATTACAAGTGCATCAGGACGAAGGGTAAGGTTGCAGAAACTTGTATTTCAATCATTGAAATTTGCTATAAACACAATAAAAAAGCCGATAAGCAATGGCATAACTATTAAGTCTCTGTATTTAACCATGAAGACTATTGCTAAGATAATAAAGTATTCCGAAGTTGAGCTGATCAGGACATTGCAATATGTTTATCAATCGGCGATTTTGGTAAATACAATAAGAGAAGAAAGGCCTGATGTATCAATTCTTTTTAGTAACCATATAGCAGCAAATATGCATAGATATTGGGCGGCAACATGGCCAGAAGAATTCGACAAGCCAATGTATACTAAAAAGTGGTTATCAAAGAAATCACGAATTATAGATTATTCATTATGGCTACTTGACGATCTCATTGGTGATATATTCTCTATGAGTAAGAAAGATACAATAATAATCTTATGTACGGGGATGGGACAAAAAGCGAACAAAACCGCAAACATAAATAGAATGTACGATGGAAAGATACAGAAAATGGAATTATTTATGAGTAGAATTCGCGAATATATTGAGTTAAGAGAGGGAAGAGAAATACCATTGAAACAAAAGAATAATATGGAACCTCAGTATGGAATTAGTTGTCGTACCTGTGAAGAGGCAGAGATAGCCGCTCAACTAATAAGAGAATTTTGCGCAGAAGAAAGGATTAAACATAAGATTGATATTAATAAGTGCGAACTAGTAATCACTATAGATTTCTACAAGGAGGAGTACACAATAAAACAAATGAGAAAATTATATGGTAATCTTGGATTCGAGTTTTTTAATGTTACAGATCACCATACAGGCAAACATTCAAAAAAAGGTATCTTATGGACGATAGACCCTGAAAGAATTTTATCAGATACAAATCATAAGAAAGAAGAGATAAAGTCAACAGAAGTTAGAAAAATACTAGAAGATATTATATTAACTTGAGACCCCATTTCATAGAATATTTGATAAATGAATGAATTGCGACAAGAAATAAGAAAGGGGAGGAATAACTCTGTCGAGCCCATAGATGGCCTATCTTAACTTTAGGGTAGTGAAGACATTCACCTATGTTACTTAGACTTCTTGTAAGATCAGCATCCTCAAGGTACATAAAAAAACGTTCATCAAACCAACCGACTTGATCCAGGTTTTTTGTTCGGCACAGCATAAAGCACCCTGAAAGATAAGACGAAGAAATTATTTCTTCGTTATAGGCTTTGTCGAGCATAATATATCTATTGTTATAGTATTTAAGAAAGCGAATCCTAGGAAATAAGGAGATTAATAATCGGGATACTTGTGCGAATAATGTTGGATTTAATTTACATAAATGTTGAATTTCCCCTGAACCAATAGTGGTTATTTGGGGCTGTATCATACAAACTTGAGCTTGCTGCTCAAGATAGTCTATAAGTATATTGATAACATTGGGTGAAATCAGGTCAATGTCGGGATTGACAATTAAATGATATTTTTGAGGTGATAAGAATTGTCTTGAAAGGTTGTGGCCGGCACCATAGCCAACGTTCTCAGGTGAATGGTGATAAAATATGTTAGGATAGCTTGCTAAGCGAGAGAAATATGGGAAAGGGCTGTTGTCTACAATTAATAAACTTGAGAGAAGAGGATGAGAAGAAAGATTATCTACAAGTTTGGCAAGAATTTCAAGTTTAAAGTGATTTATTTTTGAATGTTGAGAGTATACAACAATAGAGGCATTAAGCATAGAAATGGAAAGTTAAAAAGGAATAAAAATATCAAGTAATAATGGTTCTAGTGACAAAGGCAAGAATAAGAGAAAAGGGATTAGACTTATCAGGTGATAGCCCAGCAAGTTTAAGCCTACTGCCAATTTTTGACCTACCATAAAGAAGATAGGATTTAGGACGACGAACAATCAAAAATACATGCGAAAAAAAGCAAAGAACAGATATATAGCAAAGAAGAATACGGTTAATAATAGACAAGCGTGAAGGCTGAAAATGCTCTGTAATGTAACTCACAAGATAGGTAACAGAAGAATAAGTACAGCTAGAGAAACCTTCACATATGCTATCTGCTGTTTGCAAAGCGCTAGGCGGTGTTGGCAAAGAGATGGTTTTATACTCGTTACTAACAATAGCATCAATATAACTAAAGAGATCAGAACGTTCAGTAACAAGCAAAGATAAGTTGGATGGCTCATTATTTGGGTAAAAGATATTGTTTGGATCGATAGAGGAAGGAGCATAGGAAATAATAGGTTTCTTGAGTGCGAGAGCTTCAAGCGAAACAGTACTTTTGAATGAAACGATAAGATTAGTTTTGTTTAAAAACTCAAATATTGTTCCAGTAGAATCTACAGATATTTGTTGGGGGAATTGTTCTTCTAAGCATTTCCAACGCTTCGGGCATTCGGACGGGTGAACTCGGATAAGGATTTTCAGCTGAGAATATTTTTTACAAATATTGGAAACCAAATCAACATATTCAAAAAGGGCACGTCTAGCTGTATCAATGTACTCATTAATATCTGACAATTCTTGTTTAGTAAAAGGAGTATTTTTAATTGATTGAACTAAAAGGCGATAGTCGTGGCCACCACGATGATTGTAACCGCCAAAGCCAGTCAGGATACCAATGTCAAACTTTGGAACACCGCGTTCGAAAATATTTAAGGATTTAAGAAAATCAATTGATGGAGAACCAACGACTAGTGACTTAGAAGCATCAAAAGAAGGGGCATTAGTTAATAAACCTTTTTGATAAACTCCACATATGAAATAAATGTCTAAGAGTTCATATACATCTGAGGAAATGCGCACTTTAGTGAAGTCTTTAGGATGTACGAAAAGGCCTTCAGAATCAAAGCAACTGACAGTATGCAAATATTTCTTAGCGAGTTTATACCATGGAAGTCTCCCATGATCGGCGCTTTTAAAAATTATAAAACACTTTGGAAGGAAGCGAAGGATAGGGACTAAGTGCTGTTGATGCAAAACAATAGCAGATATACCATCACGCTTGAATTGAGAGGTGAGTGCTGAGATGAAAGGAGCCTCTCTGTTAAGAATTTCATAAGTTATGACAACGAACACTGACGGAAAAGAAAAGCAAGAGTAATTCTACCAGACACATGTGGGTAGGTGCTGAGCATTAAAAGCAAATAAATACAAAGGTATTAAAAATGAGGAAGCTCAAAAGAGAAAGACCATATAAGATGGGTCTACAAGAAAATATAATCGAAGATTCCTAAGAGTGAATAAAGCAAGAATGAAAAATATAAATGGCTTGTAATTTGAAGATATAGTCAATGAGATATAGGGATAAAACCAAAATTTAAATCGACCGAGCCATCCAATAAATCCAAGAAGAATTGAAGACGAAATAATTGAATTAAAAAATTGGCTACGAATATATTTCGAAGAAGAAGCAAATTGAAAGACGAAATTTGAATTTAAAGAAAACTTGTACAAGATAAAAATAGTAAATGAGCTAATAAGGTCATAGAGAAAAGACCCACTTGCTTGGCCAAGCTGAAACTGACTTGAGTCGGCACTAAAATATCTTGGTGCAAGAACAACTAAAACAACAATAACACACGAAACTAGAAGAATTAAAACCATTAAGAATATAAATTTCACTCGTGATTTCTGGATCAGTAGTGTGAGATAATCATCGACATTATCTGAGAAAGCAAGGTATATTATTAATGGTGAAAAAAGGATGGATGTTGAATGGCTGATAACACTTGAAAGCATAAGCAAAGTAGCTATAACTGATTTGCGCTTTTTAAATAAGAAGATAGATAAGTAAGTAAATGCTATAGACAAAGAAAGCCGTATTTGGGCCTGATACAAAGCGGGGCCAAACATAACTGATGCAAGTAACAATCCATAGAATATGTCCTTAATGTTATGACCATTATAAAAGGAAAGTATGGAGCCGAAGAATAATAAACTAATGATAAAATAAAGGAAAGAAATTAAAAATTCATTGTTGACATGATAAATTTTATGGAGCAAGAAGAAGATGAACCAGAAGGGTTCAATATTCCAAATTGTTGATGTATTGATTGCAATAGTATAATTAAAAAGATCTCCACCTGCTCTATGGAGGGATTGTACTAAAGGAAGAATAAGGCAAAGTAAAGCAACTCGTACTCGGTAGGTTAATGAGTTAAAGAAAAAAAGAGCTAACGGAGTAAGTGCAAGAGTTAAAGTTAAAAGGGGATTTAAAGAATAAGCTTCCATGGTAGGAAGCGAAAGAGCATTAGCCAATCCAAAAATATTTAACATGAAAGGCCTTGAATAAAACTTGAATAGTTGAAAGCAGAATAATCTATTGAGAATTCGTACTGAGAAGTAAGATTTATCGTTTGTTTGTTATAAGCTTTATCTAAAGCATCATAAAATAAATCTAGAGGAAACTTAGCACTGGATAAATTACACATGTAGTCGAAGGTATCGGAATGCGTATGATGTTCCTGGATAATGAAGTGGTTGTTACATGATTTACGCACAATTTCGGGTGTACCTCCATAGTTTGAACAAATAATAGAAGCGCCATCATATAAAGCATTGACAACAATATTAGGACACCAGTCGTAGGTGTCTACGTGGATAAGTGCAGTAGAGATAGAGATGATATACCTAGCAATTCCGGGAGGTAGAATACCAAGTGGATAAATATTAGGATATTCGAAAAAATTTGAACTGACATCAGATAAAACTACTAGATTATATTGAGGTAAGCTTTTAAAAAGGTCTATAATTAAATTTATACGCTTTCTTGGTACATTACGACCGGCAACGACGAAAAATTTATCTGGCAAATATATATTATAACTCTTTTGAAGTTTACGTTTGTTGATACTAGAAGATAACTGAGATGAGCCATTAGTAATAACGGTATGCGGCTTAGAAAGAATTAAGTCAGAATAGAAATCTTGAAATATGGATTTTGAAAAATTGGATTGGAATATTAATGCATGAGATTTGTTTACAAGTTCATTCATAGTATGGACATATTGTTTTCTTTTTTCGCCTTCGTATGACTCAAAACCGATACCATCAAGACGAAGAATCGATTTACTAGGTGGAATAGAGGAAAAATATTTAATAGTTACATCACCACTATTATGTAGATGATACTTAGATCTTGATGTATTATATGAAACTTTTAAATACTTATGGGAGGTAATTGCAACAAGAAGATTTAGGAAAAAATACCTTGGTCCGCTTCGAGGAAATATTTTTTCAGTTAAAAGAGGGCAAACATTTGTTTTAGCGAAAAACAGGAGAAGCTTATATTGAAAAAAAACTTTTAGATTTACAGATACTTTTACAGAGGTCATTTTAAGATGCTGGCAAGCCTTCGTAGATATGATCTAATGGCAAAGTAGGATTAAATAGTTCAATATGCGCATTGTAGGAAAAGTCGACATGATGCTCATAACAACAATTATCGAGAAGAGCATTATGTAATTGATCGGAATTGTGTAATACAGGAGAGAGGCCAAAATAGCGGTAGTCTAGACTAGGATAGTGATTACAGTCGTGAAATAAACCTGATTCAGCATGTATGGTTTCTAAAGATTTGCAGTAGAATTCAAAATGAGGTATTTTTAGATAGGAAAAATCTACAGACAGATTTGAGTAAAAGGTTATTGAAATTTTCGATTTGCGCGCCAGTGAAATTGCATCATAATGAGCTTCGTAAACCGAACAATTGGTAAGTCCTTTTTTTAAAAGCCTATAAACGTACTTATGCTTATCTTTTGGATGATTTTTTACAACGAAAGTAAGGTCAGAACGATAAGCCGTGATCTGATTTGCTAAGTAAATAAAATCAAGAATATCATCTTTAGACAAATATGGTGGTGAAATAGGTCGAGTGAAAATTGATATGGTAGATGAATCGATAGATGAATATGAAATTGATTTATTTAAAAGTCGCAAAACGGGAATATAAAGAAACTTTGATGAATTACAAGGAAGGACAGTTGAAAAATAATCTAATTCATGAGTGTTAGTATACAGATACAAATGCTCGGAAGGCAAACTGAAGTCAGAATATAACTTTTTTTGGTCACTAGTAACAGGACACAAAGGAGAAATGGTTACACCATGTCTAATTGAAATATATTGATTAGGCTTAAACCGCCTAAGATAAGAAAGGAGGTTTTTAGTGTGAAGAGCTAGAAAGTCAGAAACTATAACTTGTAAATTGCTAAAATCAAAATTAACATTAGGGATAAAAAATGTCCAACTATGATAGAGGAGAGGATTGCAAATAAGAGGTCGTATAAGAATCAGGATCAGCTTTTTAAGCGGAAAGGATAGATTGACAAGACCAAAGAAAAAGGTAATTATAAATTTAATGTCAATCAAGCGATTATTGGAGGCGATGACTAGAAATTCATCAGAGTAAAGCTGTAATGAACAGCAGTTAGTCAAGAGTAAATAGCTTAGATACTGATAAATATGTTCATTATTAAGAAATAAAAGAGCAACAGGTTTTTTTATATAAATGTCCCTGAAGGAAAGCAAGTTCTCAAGGGAACCTATTGAAGGGAAAGGAAGTATTATATATTTAATATGTTTCGAAGGACTAATATGCATCTTTAATTTTTAATAGCAATAGCATAACCTCGGGATGGATCAGAGTCAAGATAAGTCACTGTATAGCTACCAAGTGAATTAATATATCTAACTGCATCACATACACCAGGGAATGCAGATTCAGTAACATCATCAAAAAACACAATATCACCTGATATTTGGCGCTTGCTTACAAAGTCAAACTCAACAAGAATGCTGTCAAAGTCATGCTGAGCATCTAGGAATGCAAAATTAATTCTGTTAAGTGATAAAGAATTAAGAACATCGTTTGTCCATCCAGTAAGATAGATAATTGAATTACACAAATCTCTCCATTGAGCTAAGAGCTGATACCTAGACATAGGGCCATATTTATCAGCGATACAATTCCAGTAAATGGGTGAATTATGTGCTATACAATCAATTGAGAGAATTCGCCCATTAGTATTTTGATCTTTAAGCGCTTTAGCCATGCATACCGATGAAAAACCTCTAGCTGTACCAGTTTCAAGAATTGTTATATCCTGAGAGGAGTAACATGAAATATAATGAGAAAGTAAAGTGTATAAATATCTACCATGAGAACAATTAAGGGCTGATTTCTTTATAACGACGTTGGTTTGTAGAACTAAGGGGTAAAACCAATCCAATGGAATATTATACTGATATTTTTTTTCAAATTCAAGAAGCTGTGGGCTTTCATTTTTCGAAATAAGCTCATTGTAAAGAAGTAGATACTCATCAGCAGTAGCCATAGGCTTTGTCCCAAAAGGATTTTTGGGAAGCTTCTTAACAAACTTATGATTAAACATTTGAGATTGTAGGGAATGAAACTTAGGAAAGCTGAGGAGATGTTAATGAAGAATAGGAAATTTCTTTAACACCTGTTGAATCGACAGAAAAGATTTTATCGCAATTGGATAATGTACCATAACGATGAGACACCATAATAATTGTCATTTTTTTATTAAAATTAATGATGTTGCGGATAATTCTCGATTCTGTGTCTGGGTCTAAAGCGCTGGTTGCCTCATCGAGGACAAGCACCGATGGATTTTGATACAGGGCACGGGCAATACCAATACGCTGCTTTTGTCCCCCGCTGAGCTTCGCACCAGATTGACCAACCATTGAGGAGTATTGGTCAGGTAGGGACATAATAAAGTCATCTATGCATGCTGCTGTGGCACATTCACGCAAATTCTGCAAACATATACTTGAGTCTTCTTCTAATGAAATATTAGAAGATAAAGTGCTATCAAAAATGAAAATATTTTGGGATACGTGAGAAATATTTTTCATCCATCGAGAGGAGACATTGAAATTGGGATCGTTAGGAATAGAAATAAGTTCAGAGTCAATGTAAATGGAACCAGAGGTAGGTATCAGCAAACCCATCAAGATGTTGATTAGAGTACTTTTGCCTTGACCTGATTTTCCTACGAAACCAACGATTTCGCCTTTCTGAATAAATAAACTAATATTAGATATGGTTGTCTTTTGTGAATTGGGATAAGCAAAAGAGACATTGCTCAATGTAATACTTTTATTAAAGGGTAGTGCTTTAATCTGTGATTGCACTAAAAATTTGGGTTCAGCGTCAGAAAGTCGCGTTAAAACATTAAAAGCTGGTGTTGAAGAAGCCTTAATATTTGACCAATTACCGTAAATTTGCTGAAGTGAAGGTAACATTCTCTGAAGACCGAGGGCTAATACAGCAATCTTTGATAGAACATTAGTGGAAACAAGAAGGTATGAGGTAAAAGCGACAATTATGAGAACCGTGAGAGATATCCCTTCCAGTAGAAACCTGGGAAAAGAAGTAAGAAATAATTTTTGAGCTTGAAGATTTTTTTTATGCTGATTTAAAACATCAAACTTCTTAGAATACATAACTTGAGAGCTATTGATAATAATATCAGATAGCGCGCCATATGATTCCTGAATATGCTTATAGATGTCAGTAGTTAATTGAGAAGCAATAGAACCATTGCTCAATAAAATTTCTTTAACTCTTGAACCAATGAGGATATAACAAATGATAAGAATAATAAGAACAGAAGAGGATAGAAAAGGTTCGGTAAAAAATAATGCAGCCAGAATGCCAATAGCAGAGGTAAAAGATGTAATAATGAGAATGTAGGCACGAACAACCGAAGTTACACTCGCTACATGTTGGACAATTGTGGTTGTAATATTACTACTACTAGTTAATGTGGATTCTAAATATGTCATTGTAAGGAATCCATCGAATAAACGTTTGGACAGCCAGGAATCAACTTGAGAAGCTACAAAAGCACCAAAGTGCAAATTGTACAATTTTGCAGAAGTGGTAAATACAATAGAAAAGATAAAAATTATACAAGAAAATAATAATATATTATTATCGGTCAGGCTAACACTTAATTGAGATAATATACTAATTATAAGGGGTGATTTCTCATTGCTTGTCGAAGTAAGAACCTGTAAAAAAGGATAAATTGAGCCTAAAAGTAAAAATTCCGAAATGCCTACTAGAATAGTTAAAAATAGTTGAAATAATAAAAGCTTTTGGATACGATAAGGGATATGCAACCATAAAGTTTTTAAGATGATAAATGAAACGGGCATTTTCAGTAAAAGTGACTAGTATAAAAGAAAAGAAAGAAGTACTAGATTGGAATCACAATAAAAATGAGAGTTTTTATGGATAACTATGAAATTTTTTCTGTAGTTTTGTAGGATACTTATAGCTTTCTAAGACTTTGATTATTTTGTCTGCACTTCCACCAGATCCATTGGGATTAACGGTAGTATTAAGGGATTGCTTGAAAGCATGAGAATTTAAATGATTAATAGCGTTTTGGATTGAAATACAGTTGGGATCACAGTTAATGACGCTACTAGCCATAAGCCTGCCCTTTTGTCGATCACCAATATTAATAGTAGCAGTTTTAAATGTCGGTGCTTCTAGCAAGCCACTAGAAGAATTTCCAATAACGGCATCAACATACTTTAGCGTAGATAAATATTTTATTTGACCAAGAGAAGTATATGATGATGCATATTCATGGTCGCTACAGAAGTTATTTATAAGGTTCATCAAGGGACGGCTGCCCGTATCCGAATTCGGCATTGTAAAAATAATTCCAGTATTTACTAAATTAGAAAGGGCTCTAAGTAACTCAGTAATCTGCTCAGTTCCAGAGTAAGTATCAAGCGTTACTGGATGGAAGGTAACAAGGTAATTAGTATCTTGAAATTTAAATTCAAGTTCTGACTCTAATGAGGACTTGTCCAAAAGCGATAGCTTTTTGATATTATCAATTCCCAATCCACCAACTAAGTGGACATTCTCAGGATCTTCACCAAGTTGCAGAACTCTTTCCTGATATTCTCTAGCCGCGACAAAATGTAGGTGAGACATTTTAGTGATACTGTGTCGTATTGACTCATCAAAAGCACCCTCAGTTGTCTCGCCACCATGACAATGAGCAACTGGAATTTTAGAAATAAGTGCTGCCGTTGCTGCAGCAAAAATTTCAAAACGATCGCCAAGCAACAAGACAATATCAGGATTCAATTCTTTAAAAGCATCTGCAAAACCAATAATTCCTAATCCAATTGATTTGGTAATCCCGACACTTGAATCAGAGCTCAAAAGCATTTCAACTTTAAGATCAATATTATAACCATCATTCTCAATCTCCTTAAAAGTAAGACCAAATTCATGAGATAGATGCATTCCAGTCGCAACAATCTGCAGTTGAAGCATGGAGGACTTACTGATTCCGTCAATAACCCATCTAAGCAAGCCGTAGTCAGCCCGTGTACCTGTAACTACACAGATTTTCCGCATAATCAGAGCCAATAGATTAAATCATCAGGCATATAGTCTCTAGTAGAAGACTTGCCAAGTAAAGAATCCCAATAAATTGGGGAGATGCCAGACCCAGGACGTTTGGTTGTAAGGTTGGAAGAAGTAAAACGATCGCCAACTTTTATAGGAGTGGCAGCGACAATAGATTTACGAGCAATGATAAGGTTCTTAGTCTCGCTGGAAGTGGGTCTCTTAATACCGTCGCCTAGGCTAGAGACTACCGAGCGAATTCCATCAACCATAGCCGCGAATTCTGATGGCTCTAAGCTGGCTTTATGGTCGGGCCCAGGTAGGCTACGATTTAAAGTAAGATGTTTTTCTATGACGGTAGCACCAAGCGCGACTGCAGCTATTGGTACGGATATACCAGTGGTGTGGTCTGAATAACCAACGGATGTACCAAAAGCTTTAGCAATAGCTGGTATCGAATTTAAGTTAACTTCATCAAATGGTGCTGGGTATTCCGTCGTACAATGTAAGACAGTTATGTTAGAACGAGAAGTTCCGGCATTTTCGAGGATATTTATAGCAGTCTCTATGTCTCCAAGGGTACACATACCGGTAGAGAGAAGAACAGGCATATTAAACGAGCCAATAGATCTTAAATACGGTAGATTCGTGATTTCACCAGAAGGAATCTTCCAAAAAACTGGATGTGTTTTCCTAAGAAAATCAATGCTTAATAAGTCAAAAGCAGTTGACAGAAATACTATGCCCTTGCTCTGGCAATAATCTATAAGACTATAGTGGTCATCTTCACTTAGCTCAAGACTTTTCAACATATTAAGTTGAGACTCAAGCGGGTCAGTATTAGTTTGTTGATAAGTGGCTTTAGATGCATAATTAGTAACCAATGAAGAAGCTTTAAATGTTTGGAACTTTACAACATCTGCGCCAGCAGAAGATGCTGCATCAATCAACTCCTTGGCCATTTTTACGCTGCCATTATGATTAACACCTGCTTCAGCAATAATTAGAACCATCAGGAAAACCTCATGCCGGCGGCAAGTTTAAAGTCACACTGCCATTGTAGCAGCCTTAAGTAAGAATCTGAGGTTTTTACTATGAAGGTATTATCATCTTTTGCGAGAATAGCTCCTGGAATACATTTATAAATAGGAGCGGTATCGATAAGCTCTACTTTGGCTATTTTGATGCAATTACTACCAACAAATGTCTGGGCGTTTGGACCAGGAGTTGAAAGAGCTCTAACAAAATTGAAAATTGATCTAGAAGGTTGATTCCAATCGATTATTTCGTCACCAACAACACGCTGGCTAAAATAGGACCCATGAGGGTGTATTGTTTTCTGGGGAATTCTATCTGCACGGCAATTGCAAATATCTAAGATAGCACCATAGAGGAGAGGAGGGCATTCCTTATAGGCTACTTTTAAAAGAGAAGAATAGTCGTCATTGTCACATATTGGGAATGACTTTTGTGAAATAATATCACCAGTGTCAACCCCTGAATCGACATAATGTACAGTTATGCCAAATGATTTTTCATCATTAATTAATGCCCAGTTAAGTATATTTCTGCCTCTGTAATAAGGAAGCATGCCGGCATGACAGTTTATGGTTCCAAAACGAGGCAAAGAGTATGTCTTCGGCCGTAAAATCTGGTTGAAAGACATTGAAACAAAAATATCACAATTAATATCACTCAATAATGAAGTAAATGCAGGAGAGTTAACGTTTTCGTGCGTTAAAAAAGGAATGTTGAGGAAATTGGCTTTCTCTCTTAAAACTGGGTCTGGCGCATCATATCGTGCACATATAAACTCAACAGCTAAGGATGGATCACTAGTAATTAAATCGAGTGAGCCATGTGACCAAGGGCCATCTGCAAAATAACCAATTTTGAATGGTGTCATAGTTTTTTTTTTACAAGAAACAATTATTGGCCCAACAGATATGGGCTGCTAGGTAAACTAATAAGACGTAAAACCTGGTCTTTTGCGTTTGAAAGGCTTCCTGATGGACAATTCCTATACATTGGGAGGTCGCTGAGCAAGTTCCAACATGGACGCAAAAAAATCTTTTGGGAATGTGCTGAAGCAAGTAGTGCATTACGCAGGGCAAGTACCTCGGATAAGTCTTGCTCAATAAGCCGAAGAGATACTAACCAATAATTACTCACTGAACCAGTAGGCTCTTCAATTACTTGGCAATAACTAAATTTAGAAAATAGATTAGAATAAAATGAGTAAATTTTACGTTTAAGCTGAAGACGACTATGAAGTTTTTCCAGCTGAGCACAGCCTAATGCCGCATTAATATTAGGCATACGATCATTCCAACCAACACTGTCATGATAGAATTCCCAAGGATGAGATACTTTTGCAGTAGTGGATAGATGACGAGCCTGCTTAGCAATAAGATCATCGTTGGTAATTAATGCACCACCGCCACCAGTAGTAATGAGTTTATTGCCATTAAAACTCAAGATGCCCACAGATCCAGTAAGGCCACAATGTTTATCTTTAAACCAACTTCCAAGAGCCTCTGCAGCATCCTCAACAATAGGAAGGTTCCAATCTTGAGATACTCGCATTAGATCATCGAGATCTGCAGGATGCCCAAAAATATGTACAGGTACAATAGCTGCTATTCTTCGGCCTGATTCTTTATTATAGACTTTGTTTTCTCTTTTTATGGCTATATGGGAAAGTCTATCGGATAGCTTAACAGTATCAAGAGAAAGTGTACGGTTATTAATGTCAACAAAATGAGGGATAGCTCCTAGGTGAGAAATTGCATTGCAGGTCGCTACAAAACTAAGTGGTGGAACAATTACTTCATCATCAGAACGAACTCCGACCAAATGAAGAGCAAGTCGCAAGGCAACCGTTCCATTCGTAACAGCTATAACATGACGAGCTCCTGTAAATACTGACAATTGTTGCTCAAATTTATTCACCCACTGACCTGCAGAACTAACCCAACCTGTATTTATACATTCGGAGACATATTGAATTGCATTAGTATCCCTAAAATCCGGCTCATGAAGGTGAACTGGAAGCCTTATGCCTTCAGAGTCATAAGATGACTTTAAATGGGATAATACTGACTCTGCTTTTTGTAGATGATTCATACGGCATAAATACCAGGACGGTATTGTCGCAAGTTAGTAGGATCAGAAAACCAGTCAATGGTAATTGAAAGCCCTCGACGGAAGCCCTCTAACCCCGAATATGAAGGCTGCCAACCTGTGAGGGAACGAAGTAACGTATTATCTCCAAATAGACGATTAACTTCAGAGTCTTTTGGTCTCAAACGAGAAGTATCTTCAATAATTTCTACATCTGAACCCATAATATTGGCAATCATATTTACTGTCTCGCCTATAGAAACTTCAAATGAACTGGCAGAATTCAAGACCTGACCTAAAGAAGTATCACAAGAAGCTACTGAAAGAAAGGCATTACAAGTATCTTCTACAAAATTAAAATCTCGAGTTGGTGAAAGAGAACCTAGTCGTAACTGATGATTTCCTGACGCTATTTGAGTAATAATGGTTGGTATAACGGCTCGGGAGCTTTGCCGTGGACCATAAGTATTAAAGGGTCTAAGCACGGAAACCGGAGTTTCAAAACTACGCCAGTAACTCAAAGCTATCTGATCAGCACCTATTTTGCTAGCTGCATATGGTGATTGACCTACTTGGGGGTGCTTTTCGTCAATTGGGACATATTGAGCCGTTCCGTAAGTTTCCGAAGTTGAGGTATGCACAACTCTAGAAACATTTAATTCTCTTGCTGCTTGCAGAACATTTAACGTGCCATGAATATTAGTATCGACATAACTAGATGGGGCGATATAACTATATGGGATAGCAATCAGAGCGGCCAAGTGATAAACAACATCACAATTTTTCATAGCAGAACGTACGCATAATGGATCGCGAATATCACCTAAAACTACGTCTAAATTAGATTTAACTTCGTGCGGAAGAGAATCAAGCCACCCCCAAGAGCCATTTGAATTATAAAGACAAAATGCTCTAACATCGTATCCTTCACTAAGCAACTTCTCGGTTAAGTGACTACCAATAAAACCATCGGCTCCTGTAACAAGTACCTTAGTCATAAGAGAAAAACCGGTGGGTTACAGACCACTGCATGGGTAAGGTCAATTGTATACCATTTCTCAGAGAAATAGAGGAATTAGCGGGGATTTTTTCGCCGTAAATCTGAACCCCTGCACCTAAAGCACAGTTATCTTCTACAGAAGAATTACCTATTATTGTAGCATTAGCAAACAGGGCTATGCCGGCTCCAATCCTAGGGTAACGTAATTTTAGGTCTCCTCCGACAGTGACGCCTTGATAAATAACAAGATTCTCTCCATAGGCTGCTTGACCTAAGACACAACCAACTGGGTGCTCAAGATGAAATACATCTGGCAACTCACGCGTGTAAAAGCATTCAAAATTATTAATCCTCCTATTAAGCAGATAAGCAACTTCTGCCACTTCTATAATTCCGAGTCTCCATGCTTCATTAGATAGTATATATAGAAAACTAGTATATTCATCTGCATGGAGCAATACAGAAGTAGGATAATGTTTGATTTTTTTCTTGGAAAGACAATGATGGTATCTCTGTTGAGAATTAGTGAATAAAGGCCCAAAAGAATCAAGATTTAGATTCTTATTGCAAAAGAGCAATGCTTGATGAGCGAAACAATCCTTGATGCCTGTGAAAAGATCATGCATATTTATAAGGACCAACCATCATCTACTATAATATTTTGCCCATTAATTGCAGCAGAAGAACTAGACAACAAGAAGCAAATACACTCTGCTACTTGCTTGGAGGATAGCATGCCAATATTTGTACAACTTTCTCTGTAAGCTTGCAAGAATGATTCCGGCTGATTATCCAAAATGCCGCCTGGACTGACACAATTTACGCGAATATTCTGATTTGAATAGTATTTTGAAAGCCATCTAGTAATCGCAATAACACCTGCTTTGATGGCTGAGTATTCTATTGGAGACGACATATTAGTGCCATGATAGTGCTCAAATTTAGGGGCTGAAATACCCTGAATAGATGATATATGAATAAGGTTACCTGCGCTATTTTCCTGAAAATAATTCATCATTTTCTGCGAAAAAAGGATGGCTCCACCAAGTTGAGAGCAAAGGTCAGATGCTAGGTTTTTTGGAGTCAAATCCTCAAAAGATGTGCCCCAACCTGAAGAAGTAGGATAAGCAGAATGAACAGCTGATGTAATCAAAAAAGGAGACTCGTTAATTTTAAGGAACAATTGATTGAGCTGTTGTTCTGAAGTGAGATCACATACAATTGTACTTACTTTATTTTGCAGATCGGCTGGCATTTGGTTTACAAATGATTCAAGCCTTTCCTTTGAAATATCAACCAGTACTAAACTAGCGCCATACTCTAGACAAAGATTTGCGGCTGCAGATCCAATACGACCTGCAGCACCGGTAATAAGGACAGTTTGATCAGATAGATTCATAGTTCTGGGGTAGCCTAGTGAGTTTACTCAGAAGAAATTCTGCAAATTCAAAATCAAGAGGAGTATCAATATCTATAGCACGCTCAGCAGGTACTTCAACTCCATACACTTTACCATCCCACATTTTAGAAGAATTTAAAACAAAGTCTGGCCTCGCAACATAAGCAACTGTAGTCATGTCGTAGCAAACTTTACTCTGCTGCCTACAAGCGACATTACCTTCTCCGGACACTAAATCAACAAAACCTGTTTGAGATTGAGTTACCATATTAAACCAAGGGCTTCGCCTTGAAGGTGTCATAGTAATACATATGTCAACCCCATTATTCAAAGAATTAATGCATTTTTCAACATCTCGAATCGACCGAAGTGGTGAAGTTGTTGGAAGACTTAGAAAACTATCAAAGTCTCCATGAGAGTTTTGAACTTGCTTTATAGCATGTTGCCAAGATAGCCACTCAGGGGAAGTATCAGTCGCCAAGTCAGCAGGACGCATAATAATCTCTGCACCACTTGAAGAAGCAATATCGGCAATTTGCGGACAATCCGTAGATACAAAAGTATTCTTCACACACTTTAGGTCTTGTGCGAGTTGAATAGACCGAGTTATTAAAGGAACACCACCCAAAGGTAAAATATTTTTACCTGGCAAACCTTTGGATCCGCCACGAGCAAAAATAAATGCGTTTACAATTTTCATTAAAAGTTCAACTCGAAATTGATTTGGCTTGAGCAATAAGGCTAATTACTTTTAAGCCATCTTCAACAGTACACATAACACTTTCTTGTCCCTCGATGCATGCAAAAAAATGCTTAATTTGTTTAAAATACAAGTCATCAATGACTTCATGTGAGTGGAAAACTGTATCTAGTTGGCGTGAGTGTAAACTCACAAAATTTTGTGCCAAATTCCATGAAATTTCTCCTGATGTGCCTCGGACTGATAAAAAACGTTTTGGCGGGGTAGTGCAGAAATTTATACGTATAACAATAGATTGACATCTTGATGATCTCAATACCAGAACTGCGTTATCCTCTACATCTATCTCAAGGTTTCTAGACAGAGACAATAAACAACTTTCAAGCTGTAGATCACTAAACAACCTAAAAGCCAAATCTATTTCGTGACTCAACTCTAATAACACACCGCCCCCCAATCTTTTACAACTAGAAACAGATGTTTTGTAATCCTGGTTAGGTCTCCAATCCGGGAGCCAAGACCCGCAATATATATCCAACTCGACAGGATTGCCAATTAGATTGGAATTCAAAAGGTTAATTACCTTTGAAAGACATTTATCGTGGCGAAAGACATAACCAATTAATATAGGAAGATCTTGGGATATTGCGAGCAATTCGTTCCAAAGGTCAGTAGACTCAAATCCAGTACCAATAGGTTTCTCTATAAGAAGAGGAATTCCAGATCTTGCCAATCGAATTGCCGTCGCTAAGTGATAAGGAGCGGGTGATGCAATAATAGCCGCATTAGGTGACCATTTGATAGATTCATCTAGACTACTAAAAGTAATGTCCACAGAGTTAGACTCTTTGCTCTCAAGACCATAACCAGAACGTAACGCTCCGATCTTCATGAAAGGATAAAGTCGCTTAAGAACCCTGAAATGACGTTTTCCAATACTACCAAGTCCACATATAAGAATTTTTGAAATTTTGCAACCTTCCATATGAATTTAATTTAGATTCTTCCAAGTTTTATGTGCTTCTTCTAATGTCTCAGGGCGACCTACATCAATCCAATACTCGTGAATAGGATAAACAATAACACGCTCACTATTGGAGCGAGAAACTTGTAACAGTGTAGGCATATCAGTAAAGCAATCAGGACGAATACTAGTCAACAAAATAGGGTCAATAACATAAACTCCAGCATTTACCAAATGTGAGTAAACAGGCTTTTCTTCGAAATCAATTAAATCCAATCCATCAACTTGAACAACACCGAAAGGGATAGTGGTTTGATTTTGACGGACACATACAGTTGCCTGAGCATGGTGATGTGTATGAAAATCTAATAAATGCAAAAGATTTAAGCTTGTCAAAACATCGCCATTTAGAACCAATATTGGCTCTTTTACAGTTTTGGGCAACAATTTAAGTGAACCTGCTGTACCCAACGGCTCACTCTCTATAAGATAGTTAATAGAAACATCCCATGATTTACCATCGCCAAAATAATCAATAATCTGTTCTTTGAGATAATTTACAGAGAAGTAAAAATTTCTGAACCCTGAGGAAATACAATTTTCAAGCAGTATTTCAAGCATTGGCTTGCCATCTATTAACAGCATAGGCTTAGGACAATTTTCGGTAAATGGACGAAGACGAGTACCTTTACCTCCCGCCATAATCACCACAGGGTTGCTGACTACATTTGAAGTGTTGTATTGATCATCGAACAATAAATCAATAACTTCTCCAGAAGAATTAACAATGGGAATCTGCTTAATCTTCTTTTTTTTCATGATATCTAAGGCATGACTCTTGTCTTGATTGTGCACTAATGCATAAAAGTCGTGATTCATGATATTTTCTACAGGAGAAGTTAAAGATTCTCCGTGAAGCAATGCACGACGAATGTCACCGTCGGTCAGGGTTCCGATTAACTTATTGGCTTTATCAATTACAAGCGAAATATGGGCGGGTGTAGAGTCAATAACTCGCATTGCGTCGAGAATCTTCGCGTCAGCCGATAAAAGAAGATTCTTAAGATTGCTAGGACCAGAAAAGGAGTGATTCAAAATTTAGAGTGTCTTGAAGGTTGATTTTTAAAAAATCTGGTTAGTAAATATATCTGATAAAGAAGCGGATGCTGCAGATTCTTCGTTTAAAAGGGATGATTGCATTATTATAGTTATAGATTAAAATTGTTAATTAATTTTGTCGACAGGTATAGAGCCCTGAGCATTAAAAACCAGTCGAATGGTCTTCACCAAAATCAGCAAATCCAACCAAAGTGATGCATTTCTAAGATAGTAGAGATCATAACTGAGTTTATTGGCTGAATCTTTGACAGATGCTCCGTACGGATAGTTGACTTGAGCCCATCCACTTAGACCAGGTCTCATTTTATAACGTAATTTGTAAAATGGCAACTCGGCCTCAAGCTGAACATCAAATTCTGGACGTTCAGGTCGTGGTCCAATAAGACTCATAGTTCCATTTAAAACACATAAAAGCTGTGGAAGTTCATCAATTCTAAATTTTCTTAGAAAATATCCAATCTTGGTGACACGAGGGTCAGTTTTCATTCCCCATTGAGGTCCATTTTTCTCAGAATCACGGTACATAGTACGCAATTTCCAAACCCTGTAAGACTTACCAGACAACCCGCTACGTATTTGAGAATAAAAGATTGGATTACCATCCTCCAAGAAAATTAAAAAACATGAAAAGAATATTAATGGGAAAGATGAAATAAGTAATAGAAGTGAAATTATAACATCTCCTAACCGTTTAATGCGAGTCTGTAAATTACTTTGAGGCATGGAGAATTCACCACGTAATAATTCAACTTCTGTTAAAAGATCAGGAGGAAAACGTTGAAGGATAAGTTTACACCAAGAGTATTTGGTGATTATGGTAATTCCTGTTTGTTGAAAGTGAAGAAGCTTATCAAGCTGCGATTTATTATAGTCGGTATAGTTATCAACAACAATTTGCAAGGAACTACATATGTTTAAATTATCTATTTCGGCAAAGTACAACTTTGCAGGAACTCGAGACCACTGAAGGTAATTCTGAAGCTTATGAAAATTGTTTTGCGACCCTATGAATGTCCATAAATTATTCTTCTTCGAATTTCTTCTTATCCAGTCGTCAAAAAGTACTTGGGAGCTAGAACTAATAATGCAAAACAAGATGCCACTTTGCAGTAAAAATATATTTACACTTTCAACGCTGTTAGTAAGTTTGAAAAAATTATAATAAACGATTATGCAACAAGTACTTAAAAGTGCAACAAAGAGGGTTTTGAATAATTGTTGACTAATATTTAATAAAGTGGATATCTGAGGAGGATGATGTGACCTAGGATAACGTCCTATAACATAACTAACAATTAACCAATAGATTAAAAAAAAAGCGATTGAAAAATTTAGATCAGGCCAACGCTCAAAGCTTAAGCGAAATGAAAAGGTATAACTAGCAATAAAGATTACAGAATCAAGTAATGTTGCGGCAATTAATCGTTTTCTAGAAAGAATCCACGGTATTCTGAATTGCATATAGTGGTTATTACCGTTGAAAAAGATAAATAAACATCTTATTTGCTTATGGTGAAACCTAAAATAATCTCATTTCAACATATAGCATGATTGACACCTTTGTTGCCCCGAATCGGACAGTACGAGCCGTGTCCACTGATCAGGCTGTAATGGTAGTCCAGAAATAAGATGTTAGGGTTAAGTGTTCAAAGCTTGGTTAACTTTAAATTCCTCTTATTCTTCCAAATTTTATCCATCATTCTTTTCCCTCTAGCAAGTAATGCTAATGAGATTGATTATCAAAAAGAGACAACTGAACATAAAAGTATTTCTCAAAAGAGTCTCCACAGTAATTATTATATCTTAGGTCCGGGAGATTCGGTATTTATAGAATTAATCAATATACCAGAATTTTCTGGTGTTTATTCGATTGGTCCAGATGGTACTTTATATTTGCCAAGGCTCCGATCATTATATGTTGAGGGATTGACAGTTGAAGAACTAAGGTATTTTCTTTTCTCCCAATATGCATCCTTTATTAAGGATCCAGATATTTTTGTAAGTCCTGCCGCGTATCGGCCTGTTAGGGTTTACGTAGGTGGTGAAGTGGCTCGTCCTGGATACTATTATCTAAGTACAACCAATACAGTCATATCCGAAGATTATGCATCCAGGCGCGATGCTCTTAACCTTAATTCAAACATCAAAATGCAATCCGAAATTGTTCAACAATTTAATAATCTATCAAATAATGGTCAACAAAATCCATCTTCCAATAGATTACCTAGATTGTTTGATGCATTGCAAGTAGCTGGCGGAGTCACTCCATTTTCAAATCTTGAAGAGGTCACCGTAACACGTAAGCGCCCATTGAGTGAAGGCGGTGGATCAATGAGAGCAAAAGTAAATTTTTTATCGTTAATAACCAATGGTGATGAATCTGGAAATCTTAGACTAGTAGACGGAGATACAGTATTCGTCACAAGGTCCACTACTGAACTTAGAGATCAAATTATCAAAGCAAGTCAAACGAATTTAAGTCCTAGTTTTATTCAAGTTTATATTACAGGTAGAGTACGTGACCCCGGTATGAAGATTTTGCCACAAGGAGCTTCGTTAGATCAAGCATTAGCTGCAGCAGGAGGACAAAAGCTATTGCGTGGACAAGTTGAGTTTGTTCGGTTCAATCGTAATGGAAGCACAGATAAACGGAATTTTTTCAGTGATGGTAGTAATTCGGCCGGATCATTTACTAACCCAATATTGATGAGTGGAGATGTCATTAGAGTTAATCAATCTCCTTTATCCGCAACTCTAGACGTACTTAATGAGGTCACTGGTCCGGCGGTTGGCGTTTACTCAATTTACAATCTTTTTAGGTAGATTAAGAATGAAAATGACCTCCTCCTCAGATAAAAAAATAGAATCGTTAGATATTCTCACAGGCGAGATTGATCTGATTGAACTAAAAAATGCTTGTCTTCGCCGTTTACATTGGATTATTGGTGGGGGCATTGCAGGTCTTTGCTTAGGATTGATCCAAGTTGCACGTACAAGTCCAGTTTATCAAGCAGAATTTGAGATAGTCCTGAGTGCGAACAAGGCAGGAGGTGAGTCAATATTATCTCAAAATCAAGCACTGGCAGCTATAGCGGGCTTAAGCGGTGTAAGTGGGAATGATTCGATAGCAACAGAGCTCCAAATTTTGAGAAGTCCTTCTGTATTAAGACCAGTCTATAATCTAGTAATTGCAAATAAAACAAAGACTAATACTGATGATCTGACATTTCAAAGCTGGGTTAATTCATCAGTTTCTGCCGAGCAATTACAGGGCACCTCAGTTTTAAAAGTTGCATACAGGGATTCTGATAAAAGTTTAGTATTACCAATATCTAAAATGCTTTCAAAAACATATCAAGACTATTCCAATAGAGGACGAAGGCGTGAACTGGAAAATGTAATTTCTTACTTAGAAGAACAAATTATAGATATTAAGTTAAAGTCAGAAGCTAGTACAAAGGAGGCTCTTGATTATGGATATGCTAATGCACTTGGATTACTCGATGGACTGCCCCTAGCTGGTACTGTTTCTGGTGGTGCGTCAGGCAGTAGACCTGGAGAGGCTGTCTCTGGAACAGGTGGTGGCATAGAAGCCGCTAGAACCGCAGCTATACAAAAAATTAGAGCACTTAAATTACAAATCAAACGAGCTCAAGATGCTGGAAGAGGTTCTTTGTACTTTGCCTCCCAAATTTCAGCACTTACCGATAAGTCATCAACTTTTGATCAACTTACTTCACTAGAAACAAAACTCGCAGAATATCGCTCTCGTTTTACTGATACTGACCCACTGATATTAAAGCTTGAGAGAGAAAGAATGGCCCTTATTGGCTATATTAACACGCAAACAATCTCACTTCTTAAAGGAGAGCTTGATTTAGCAGTTGCAAATCTGTCTGCCCTTGATCGTCCCAAAGATGTAGTCAATGCTCACAGGCAATTAACTCAAAAGGCATTGCGGGATGAGGCTACTCTGGTTTCTTTGCAAAACCAACTTAATCAATTCCGATTAGAACAGGCTCGAAAGGCATCCCCCTGGGAATTAATATCTTCCCCAACAATGCTTGAAAATCCTGTTAGTCCTCGGAAATACCGAATAATTGGATCTGGATTACTTATAGGTATTTTTCTAGGCGCTTTCATTGCTCTAACCATAGATAAGCGAAGTGGGCTAATTTTTAGTATAAGAGAATTAAAAGCGGTACTTCCTGGCGTTCTTCTTAACCGCCTTCCATACCCTGATCAAACGATTCAAAAATCATGGATTGAACCAATAAAACTTATCGCGCAAGGTCCCTTATTGGCACACAATTCAATTGCCCTTATTACTTTAGGGAAGATTGATGATGCTATAGTGAAAAATTTTTCCAGTCATCTTCAAACTTATCTTGGCGCGAATAAAACTATCATATTAAATCAAAACCTTTTAGAAACACGTGCATGTAGCACTCAAGTGATAATAACTGCACTGGGAGCCGCGAAAAGAGATGATATTTATAGACTTAGAGAAGAGCTGATTCTGCAAGGTGGTGACGTCACTGGTTGGGTATTGTTAGATACAAATCTAGTTTCAACATTAAATATTTAGCGATTTTAAGATGGCTAAATTACTTGTCACTGGAGGAGCCGGCTTTATAGGAAGCCACACATGCATTGCATTACTTGAAGCAGGACATGAGATAACCATCATCGACGATTTCTCTAATAGTTCTGAGCTTGCTTTGAAAAGAGTTCAAGATATCTCACTTAAATCATTGGAATATATTAAAGGCGATATCTGTGATAATTATTTTCTTGACCAAGTATTTAGCATTGCCAGCAAACAAGGAGCACCATTTGAGGGTGTGATTCATTTTGCGGGGCTTAAATCCGTCGGAGAGTCAGTAAACAATCCATTGAAATATTGGAATGTCAACGTTTGCGGGTCCTATTCGCTTTTGTCAGCGATGTCAAATAATAACTGCAATACTTTAGTATTTAGCAGTAGTGCAACTCTTTATGGTGATCCAGTTGAAGTACCGATTAAAGAAACTGCACCTATAAAACCAATTAATCCTTATGGATATACAAAAGCAGCTGTTGAGCAGATGTTGACTGATCTTTTCGATAGCAACTCTCAACTTTGGCGGATCGCCTGCTTACGGTATTTCAATCCTGTCGGGGCTCATCCTTCCGGTCTCATTGGTGAAAACCCTCTAGGAACACCTAATAACCTGTTTCCTTATATAAGTCAAGTTGCAATAGGCAGAAGAAATTCAGTAAGTGTTTTTGGTGGAGATTGGCCAACGCCAGACGGAACTGGTATTCGAGATTATATTCATGTAATGGATTTAGCAGAGGGACATGTGGAGACTCTTAACTATTTGTTGAACGATAAGCCACAACTAGTAACACTTAATTTAGGGAGTGGTTCTGGGTATTCAGTTCTTCAGCTGATTAAAGAGTTTGAAATTGCATCTGGAAATTCTATCCCTTACGAGATTGTTGAAAAGAGGAATGGAGATGCTGCAATTACCATCGCTGATCCAACACTAGCAGCAGATAAAATAGGATGGAGATGCGTAAGAGACATTACTGATATTTGCAGAGATGGCTGGTCCTGGCAGTCAAAGAATCCTGATGGGTATAAGAATACATAAGATGATTTCAACTAAAAATTTAGGCTATTATATTGACCTTTTAATCTTATTATTTCTATTGCCAATTATTTCTCCTCGTCCACTTCAAGCGCAGCCGATATGGCGTCCAGTAAAAGAAAATACATCAAACCCTGAAAGCAATCAAGGCTTCAAATCTAAAAATACGAAACAATACTCAACGCCTACCAAACACCTCGTCTGGGAAATCGCACCTTTCACTGAAACTAAAAAGAATCAGAAAAGTGGTTCGATAATCTGGGTGCGCATATCCGAAAACGAGTCTCCTGCAGATAGAACTCATCTAAATACCACTGTAGTGTGGGAAGCTATCCAAGAAAGTGATACACCTCTTGTGTCTACCCATAGCGAAAACCTGGCTAAAGACAAAATTGGTGCGTCAGCCAACGAACAAGAAGCCGCGCCCCCAGAGGTCGTCGCCCAGGAAGCAGCAATGCCGCCTCGCATTTTCCCAGGTCCACCACCTCCACCACCGATCCAAGCTCTTAATCGCTCGGTTGCCTTTGGCGATGGCTTAGTTGGACCCGACATCAGCCTACGAATTCCCAATGGTTTCCGCTGGAGCCAACGCTGGTTTGGCGATGTCAGCATTCTTGGTTACGACTATCAGAACGGTCGCAATCCAGGCGATCCGTTTATTCCAGCTCGAGACTCCGGAGATCTTGATGGCTGGGGAATCATTCACGCCAATATTCTTCAAACCACAAACTGGAGCGTTGCACTGAACACCTCATTCCGCAGCCTTCAGAACAACCCTGATATTCCCGGTGGCAGCACAGGCATTGAAGATGGCGTTTCCTCTGGCTTCCGCATCGCACGGGCCATCGGCGACACAGGGGGCATTGCCTTTGGTGGCGAGCAGGTAATCCAGTGGGATGATAATACCGATACAGGACGGAACCTTTATCTGATGGCCTCCAATGGCTGGTGGCTGGGAGACAACGGCAAGGACTATCCGCTGTTCATCGCCAACGGCGGCCTTGGCACGGGGCGTTTCGCAAGCCTCACCGACAAGGACGAACCCTTCAACTTCACTTGCACCCCTGTGGAGTCCAACCGAAAGGTAGGCAAAGTTGATGAAAATCTTTGCTGGGGGCCCATTGGATCGGTCAGCCTTGTCTTCGACGAGTGGTGGGGCACCTTTGTGGAATACGCCATCGGTCGTGCCACCTTGGGCATCTCCGCCAACCTCACCGGAGGGATCCCATTGCGTGTCACCGCAGGCGTTCACTTTGCTGAAAACGACGAAATTGTGAGCTTCGACGAATTGCGTTGGATCACCCAGTTCAGCATTGGCTTCTGAGCATTTAATTCTTGCTGGCGGTGGCCACAGCCACGCCCTGCTGCTCAGACGTTGGGCCATGAAGCCTCATAAGCGACCTCAGGGGAGGATCACTCTTGTCAGCAATCACAGTGCTTCGCTGTATTCCGGCATGGTGCCGGCTTATATCGCTGGAATTGATCAGCGCGATCGAATCAGCATCAATGTGCGCTGGCTGGCCCAGCAAGCCCAAGTCGATTTCGTTCAAGCAGAGATTGTTGGGCTGCAACCGGATGGAGAACTACTCCTCAGCAATCGACCTGCACTGCACTTTGACCGACTCAGCCTCAATGTAGGAGCAATTACTAACCGCCAAGACTTCCGACACGCCATCAGCATCAAGCCCCTGGAATCTGGCCTAGAGGCAGTTACACAACAAGATCCAAGAGCCGACAACCCATCACCAGAACCTTTCCGAATTGTTGGCGCGGGCTTAGCAGGAATTGAACTTGCCTTTGCCCTCAGACAACGCTGGTCCAACCGCAAGCTGATTATGCATACCAAGCATTCTTCACTCGACAAAAATGTGATTCAGCACCTGCAACAAGCAGGTATTGCCATCAGGTCTGAACCAGCCCCGGACACCGCAAACACGCTGCTCTGCACTGGCAGTCATGCGCCGTCATGGCTGGAAGCCAGTGGACTCCCCTGCAACGAGCAGGGTCGGGTGAGAACCGACGCGACCCTGCAAGTGATGGGTCATCCCAAGATCTTCGCGGCCGGCGATTGCGCCGTAATTGAGCACCATCGACGCCCAGCCTCTGGGGTCTGGGCCGTCCGAGCCGCCAATCCACTCGCCAACAACCTCGAGCGCCTGAGTCGACAACAACCGCTGCGTCCATGGCACCCCCAACAACGAGCCTTGCAATTGCTCGGTTGTCCGATGCCAGGGCAAACACCCTCGGCCTGGCTGATCTGGGGCTCCGTCTGGGCTGGCCCCCATCGCTGGATCTGGCGCTGGAAGCGCCATCTCGATCAACGCTTCATAGGCATGCTCCAGCCCAATGACTCCATGGTCAGCGCTGAAAGCGAGGCAGAAAAAACCTCCATGGCCTGCCGTGGTTGCGCCGCCAAGCTCCCAGCCGCCCCCCTCGAGCAGGCCCTGCAACGCTGCGGAATTGGGGAACTGGGTCAGCAACCTGAAGACGCCCAAGCCATTGGCGCAACCGACAACGGCGCCACCGTGCTCAGCTCTGTGGATGGATTCCCTGCACTGATCCCGGATCCCTGGCTCAACGGACGGTTGACCGCTCTGCATGCCTGCTCAGACCTATGGGCCTCAGGCGCCCGCGTCACCACCGTGCACGCGATCGTGACCGTGCCGGCCATCGATCCCGACCATCAGGTGGAGCTGCTCAGCCAGACCCTGGCCGGTGTGCGATCCGCCCTGAAAGAACAAGGAGCTGACTTGATTGGCGGCCACACGATGGAATCGCGCCAGCCGTCTGCAACCCCATCAGCCCTCGATTGTCAGCTCAGCCTCAGCGTCACAGGTGAAACCCCAACGGGCGCACAACCCTGGTCGAAAGGACCGATCCAGCCTGGAGATGTCTTGCTGCTCAGCCGCGGCCTTGGAAGCGGCGTGATGTTTGCAGCCGCCATGCAAGGGCGCTGTGATCCATGGCATCTTGATGCCTGCCTTAAGCAGCTAGGCACCAGCCAGCACTCACGTCTCCACGAACTTTTCAAGCTCGAAGCTGAGGATCCTGGCTGCATCCATGCCTGCACAGACATCACCGGCTTTGGGTTACTGGGCCACCTCAACGAAATGTTGGCCGCCAGCCCTGCAGCCTGCGTCGATCTCTGGATCGAAAAAATCCCCAGCTTCGAGGGAGCCCTGGATCTACTGAAGAGCGGTCTAGCCAGCACCCTGGCCCCCTCAAACCGGAGAGCCCTGGCCAGCCTGGGCAGTCGTGTGCGGACGATTCAGCACTCTGAAGATGTCAGCAACAGCCTTGAGGCTGGTCTCGAAGCACTGCTTGTCGACCCCCAAACCTGCGGCCCGCTGTTAGTGAGCTGCGCCGGCGCCACGGCTCGAATCCTGGGAGACCAAGGCTGGATCGCCATTGGCCAGGCCTAAGGATGCACTTTGGGATAAACAGCCATCAAACCATCCTTGAGACGCGCTTTCATTAGCTGGCGACCCGTCAGCCGTTTGTAAGGCATGCCGATGCACTGGAACCAGTGCGGTTGCTCGCGAATGACTTCCGAAAGGATGGTTTCCTCATCATTCCCATAGGGCATCTGAGTCGCCAACTCAGCTTTCTCTGAAAAAAGATTTTGGAATGCTGGCCATTGCAGACGCGGGCCTGAGATATAGGAGGCATTCAGTGGAAGAAGACGACCAAAACGACGCATATCGCTGCCGTAATGAGAGAACTTTTGCGGATGTTCGTTCGCAACCCTGAACCGCCAATTCGATCGAAGACCTTGAAAACGAGCGACGGTGGAATCCATCCAGGCAAGGCGCTCATGCTCCACTTGACTGGCCTGTTCAGCAACCAGGGCGAGCTTGCTTAGCCAGACCGCATGCATCGCCCGAAATGCATCCGGACCGGCACCTTTGTAGTCGCGCCAGTAATGAATCACGCCCTTTTCACCACCAAAGGAGCGAGGTTTTTGCCACTGATCGAGCTGCATGGCCCCACAACACTGCACCAAACGATCAGCCAAGGACCAGGCCGGGAGATGTTCCAACGCCTGCAAAACCGGACGCATGCGAATCGAAAACTGCTGACAAATGCTCTCTACCCGGCTGAGGATCTCCTCCGATGAGGAGTAGAACACCAACTCCTCACCGCGGATCAGCTGCAAAGTCTGAGGGAGCAGGGTGTTGTAATGCTCTCCTGATCGCTTCAGATTTCCACGAACTGGCCAGTAACCACAAACGTATAACTTGTGCGCCAAAGCCTGAATGATCCAGGTGCCCCCGGGAGCCTATCCCGCCCTGTTCTGCCGCGCCCTTCACCGTGCCAAGCCGTCGCGCCACTCTGCAACAACCCAGCTTCATTCTTGGGGTGGGAGCACAAAAAGCTGGCACCACTTGGCTGCACCGGGAGCTGAGTCGCTGTTCCACAGTTGATCTGGGGGGCTGCAAGGAATACAAAGCCTTCCCCAGCATCAAGTCCACGGGACCCAAGAACCGATGGCCATGGCCGACACGCCCGCCAAAATTCGATCCGCAACGGTTTGCGCAGCTGTCTGCAACAGATCAGCTCCAGTGGATACGCACGGACCCGAGGGCCTATCGCCACTATTTCCGCACTCTGGTGCGACGTGACCCCAAGCTGTTGGCAACGGGAGACATCTCTCCCCACTACAGCGAACTCAGCGCTCAGCAGTTCCAGCACATCCGCCACTTACTGGAGAAAGGCGGTTTCAACGTGAAGGTGATCCTGCTGTTGCGGGATCCAGTGGAGCGAGTCTGGTCGCAGCTGCGCATGCTGCGACGCCAGAACCGCTTTCCCGACCTCTGCGGCTATCGCGAAGAGGAAACGGCCCTCGCCCTGCTGCATCACCATCCCCGCTTTGCCGCCAAAACCCAGTACCACCGCACGCTTGAGCGGTTGGAGCGAGTGTTCTCTACCAATCAGATCCACATCGACTTCTACGAACGCTTGTTCACCCCAGACGCCCATCAACGCCTGGCTGCATTTCTGGAGCTCGATCTCCCCGCCGCCGACTTCGGCACCCGGGTGAACGCTTCGCCCAAAACGATCGATATCTGCCCAAAGCTGCAGCAGACCGTGGCCCTCGCCTACCGGGATGTGTATGCAGCGATGGTGGATCGCTTCAGCGAGACGGTGCTTGATCTCTGGCCCCATGCACGCTGGGTTACAACCGAGAAGCTTCCAACTGAGCCAAGCTCGGCAACAGCTTCGCAAACGTGAGCAACGAGGCAGCGGGATAGAGAGGAAGCTGCGGCAGGTGAGCGCGCAACAACTGCTGATAACGGTCAAAACAGAAACGGCAGCGGCGTTCTTCCTCCTCACTCAGCACCTGGCGCAGCAACTGAGCTTCCAGGCCTCGATCAATCCACTGCTCCTGCCAAGACGGCAGCGGCACAAACCCCTGCTGAAGCGTGAGAAAGGCCAACAGCCGAAGGCGAATTGGCAACTCACCAGCACGGATCAGGGCAAGGGCCTCAAAGCGATCGACACTCTTGGCATCGTTGAAGCGGTTGTGAAAGGTCTTGAGCAGACACTCGCGAAAACCACGGGCCCAGTAGTGGGCGATCGCCAAACCAAACACACCCGCTGGAGCGGAGCCCAAGCGGTGATTGGCATGGGTCTCATCAACAAAAAAGCCGTGATCAAAAGCAATGCCAGCCATGCAGTCGGAGCGCACCACTGGCTTACCGATATGCCCCCAATACCCATACCGCGGAGGCTGACCAGCGTCAAGAAACGGTGTCATCAACCAGGGGAGAAAGAACTGCTGCACATCCGGGAAAAGAGCAAACAACTGAGCCACACCCACATCCGAGCGCAACGGTGTGACGTATTCATCCCCATCCACCAGCAAGGTGTAAGCAGCTCCATGGACCAGCGCTTTTAGAGGCAACTGCTTCAAGGCCTGATCCGGCGACAACGCGAGCGGCAATCGATGCAGCTGACACCGAAAACCCGTTGACATCACAGACGCTTCCACCGCCTTGGCATCTGCGTCGGTCTGAACGCAGACATGGAGACACTCCACACCCAAGGAGGAGTAATGCCTGAGAAAGCTGGGCCAGTAGGGCGCTTCAATCCCGCAATAACGGGTGATCAATTGCACATCCGCTAATGGAAGCAGCTGCGACCCCCTCTGCATTTGATGGCCAGCCGGCTGGATGGAGCGCAGCAACTTCTGCCCGCCGAAACCATTGCCTCCATCGATCGCTACACCCGGATCGAGCTCTGGGGGCTGCGGGGCAGACCACAATGCGGTCCAACAACGACGGAACCCGCGCCTTAGCCGGTCTCGCCACCCCATCGCATCACCCCTGCACGGGCTCAATCGGCGCCAGGCGCGGATCGAGGATCTTCGGCCCCATGCCGGGGAACTTCACCGCGATCGACACCTTCTCCCCACTACCGAAGGTGTGGGTGATCTCGCCAATGCCAAAGCTGGCATGACTGACCTGATCCCCCACAGACCAACTTTTGCCAGGGGCAGGGCCGGCCTGACGGCGTCGAACCGCATTGGCCGGCGCGCTGGTGGGCTTGGCGCGATCGACCCGGGTCAGACGATCTAAACGTTGCTCACGGCGAATCGCTGCGCCGCCCGAGCGCGGGATGTCGCCCTGCACCAGGGCTTCCGGCAACTCAGAGAGGAAGACGCTGGGCACGGCCGGCTCCCGCATCCCGCCCCAAAGGCGTCGTTCGCTGGCGTGGGAGAGGAACAGGCGTTCCTTCGCGCGGGTGATGCCCACATAACAGAGACGCCGTTCCTCCTCGAGTGAGGCCGGATCATCAAGGGAGCGGTAGCTGGGGAACAGCCCCTGCTCCAGGCCCACGAGGCAGACCACCGGAAACTCCAGCCCCTTACTGCTGTGCAGGGTCATCAAGGTGACCCGGTCGGCTTCGGTGTCTTTGCTATCGGCATCACTCGCCAGCGCCGCTGATGCCAGGAAGCCCTCGAGATCGCCCTCGTCGTTTTCCTCCTGGTATTGCAGACCTGCATTCACCAGTTCCTGCAGGTTGCGGCGGCGTTCCTCCGCTTCGTCCGTGCCTTCGGCAATCAGCTCGCTCACATAGCCGCTCTTCTCCATCACCTGCTGGATCAGCTCCGAAGGCGGTGTGTCGTGAATGCGCTGCTTGAGATCGTTGATCAGTTCGCAGAACTGCAACAGCCCACGGGCCGAACGCCCCCCAAGGGAACGGGCCGCTTCCGGATCGCTCACCACATCCCAGAGGGGAATGCCGAGCTGATTGGCCGCATCGGTGCAGCGCTGAATCGTGGTTTTGCCAATCCCTCGCTTGGGCACGTTGATCACCCGCAGCAGGCTGACGGTGTCAGCCGGGTTAATCAGCAGCCGCAGGTAACCGAGCACATCCTTGATCTCGCGCCGGTCGTAGAAGCGCAGACCGCCGACCACCACATAGGGAATCCGCCAGCGCACAAGCGATTCCTCGATCGCCCGTGACTGAGCATTGGTGCGATACAGCACAGCCATGTCGCCCCAGCTCAGCTCGGGGTTGGCCGCCTCCATCATCCGCAGCCGATGCACCACGGCTTCGGCCTCGGCGATTTCGTCGTCGCAACGGGTAAGAGTGATCAGCTCCCCTTCGCCGCGAGTGGGCCGCAGCACCTTGTCGATCCGCTCGCTGTTGTTGGCGATCAGGGCATTGGCCGCCTCCAGGATCGTGGCGGTGGAGCGGTAGTTCTCCTCCAGCTTCACCATCGTGCGGGTGGCGTCATCAGGAGCCTTGTCACCGAAGTCGTCCTGAAAGCCCATCAGGATCGTGAAGTCGGCAGCACGGAAGCTGTAGATGCTCTGGTCTGCATCGCCCACCACAAACACCGAGCGCCCAGTCCAGTTGTCGTACACCTGGGGTTCCTTGCCATCGGTCACGAGCAACTTGATCAGCTCGTACTGGGTGCGGTTGGTGTCTTGGTATTCATCCACCAACACGTGGGCGAAACGACGGTGCCAGTAGCCACGCACCTGCTCGTTCTGCTGAAGCAACTGCACCGGCAGCAGCAGCAGATCATCGAAATCGAGGGCGTTATTGGCCGCCAGAGCTTTGCGATAGCGGCGATAGACATCGGCCATGAGCTTGCCACGCTGTCCCTCGGCATTGGCCTCCAGCTGATCGGGTAGCCAGCCCTGGTTCTTGGCGTTGCTAATCGCCCAACGGACTTTTTTGGGCTCAAAACGCTTGGGATCGAGCTGCAGCTCCTGGGTGACAATCTCCTTCACCAGACTCTGGGCATCGGCCTCGTCGTAGATCGAGAACTGCTTGGTCCAGGTGAGGCCCTCCGCATCTTTGAACTTGTCGATGTCAAAGCGCAGCATGCGCGCAAACAGCGCATGGAAGGTGCCGATCCACAGCTCCTTGGTCACCTCCCGATAAATACGCGACCGCAGCTGCCGCTGCTCCACCGCCGGCAGGGTGCTCCAGGGCTGGCCGAATTGACTGGACGCCAAACGCTGGGCCAGAAGCAACTCGAGCCGCTCCTTCATCTCACGGGCGGCTTTGTTGGTGAAGGTCACCGCCAGGATCTGGGCTGGGTCGGCCCCGTGCTCACCGATCAGATGGGCGATGCGATGGGTCAGGGCCCGGGTTTTGCCACTGCCAGCTCCAGCCACCACCAACAGGGGCCCCTCATGGTGATCCACCGCCCGGCGCTGGGCGTCGTTGAGACCGGCAAGAAAACTCATGGGGTGAGGCTATCGCTCACGACTAGCCCCAGCGCCGGACGTAGCCTCGATTCCAACGAAAGCAGGGCCTGAACGCTTCTCTGCCCATGGTTCCGGCACTGCAACCACCTCCGTCCCTGCGCTGGCTCCTGATCGCCTCCGGCCTGGTCGGGGTCAGCGTCCTGGCGGCCGCCATGGTGTTACTCAGTGGTCACAGCGGCCTCCCCACACCTTCATCAGATGCCGGCCGAGCATTGCTGCGGCACTACAACCACCTCTCCCATGGCCTGTTGCTGAGCGGCGTAGGGCTGACCATCGCCGGCCTCTGGCGCGGGGCACAACAAGCAACCACGACCAACACCGAGCACTACCTCGAACCTCCACTCCTACGGGGGGAACGGGTGCTGCGCTGGTGCCGCGAGCATCCGCTGTTGCTGATCCTGTTCAGCACTTACACCATTGCCATGGTGCAAAGCACCTCGGGGTTTTACCCCGAACTACAGGGCTGGCTCCGGGAGATTCAGGCACCCCCGCTGCTGGACCATTTCCAGCTTCGCGATGGCCTGATCAACGAAACGATGCGGGCCAACAGCTTTCGCTTTTTTCCCCTCGCCCACCAGGACCTGCACCTCCTCAGCTGGTTCACGCCCTACGTGAAGGTCTGGGCCCTGGTGAGTGCCTTGGAGCTGGTGGCAATCGTGCACTTAGCCAACCGCGCGGTGAGCGAGTTATCAGACGGACACGAACGACCCGGCCAGTTCTGGCTGATCAGCCTGCTGCTGCTTTTCCACCCCGCCATCGGCTGGGGATTCTTCCAGTTGATCTACAGCGAACGGCTGCTCACCCTGTTGTTAGCCGTTTTCATTACAGCCCTGCTGACCCATCAGACCCATGAGGGCAGGAGCTCGTTTGCGCTCGCCTTCAGCTGCGCCCTGGTGGGCGTGTTCGTGAAAGACATCGCTGTGGTGCTGTTCGTCGCCCCCGCCGCCTTCACCCTGCTGCTGGCAGCCACGGGCCGGGGCGGGCAACAGCGCACCTCCTATGCCCTCGAGTGGTGGTTGATGGGCCTCAGCCTCGTAGCGATCGCGGCCTATGGAGTGCTCAGCTTGCTGCCTAGCCTCTACGCCGCCAACGGTGGCTTCGACAGTGGTGACCGCTTCACGCTGATGGCTGACTGGCGCCTGGTGGCACTGCTGCTGTTTGCCTTCAGTCGCTGGCTTCTGATCGCGAAGCAACGCTGCCAAGCCCATCTGACCGATGGCCTGAACCTGGCTGCCCTGGCCTATGCCACGGGGCTGTGGCTGAGCGTTGGCTACCCCTACGAAAGTTTCTGGACCCTGCCAGTACAACTGATCACCGTGCTGGATCTGGCCTTTATCTGGAGCCAGTGGGTCGCCCCGTCACTGGGCAGCAGAGCCAACCCCGCCCTTGTGGGAGCGATCGCCATAGGGATCGGTGGAGGGGTGCTCGCTCTGGAAGGCGGTCAGCCAAAGAATTTCCGGAAACGCATCAGCAAGATCCAAACCAACCAACAGAAGTGGCAATCCACCTTCGAGCAGCTGGATCACTTGTTGAAGAAGCGGCGAGAGACCGGCCAACCACGCAACCTAATCTTCATGCAGACCTGGTTTGGCCGCAGCGAATACGAACGCCTTCCCTATGAGCGGCTGATCGAACTCAACCCCGATCAGGTCACCTACACGGTGATCGATGGCATCGGTGCCGGGCAGGCCTACGAACCCAAACCAGGGGACTTGCTCGCCAACATCGACAAACGCCGGCTGTCAGTGCTGGGCAATGAAAGCCAGCGCTATGCCGAGATCTATCGCTTCCGCCCTGGGATGAACTACGGCGCCATTTACGAACGCAAGCCCTAAGCGCGATCCGCAGATTTCAGGGGAAGGGATCCACGCCAGGCTTGATCCACAGCCGCACGCGGCGGAACAACCAGGCAGAGCGCAACCGCACCGGCAGGGTCCAGGCCAACACCCCCAGCTTCTGCGTCCAGGTGAGTTGCTGTCGCCAACTCTGATCCACACGGATCTGATCTGAACTGCCAAAGCGCATGTCGTTGCCGTGGATGTCCCGGCGGACGCCATCACGCCACTGAAACTGACCCTCCTCGAGCGGGAGATTGAGCCAGGCCATCACCCGGCGCATCTCCGCGCGGGGATCGGCCGCCAGATTCTCGTAATAGACACGCAGCGCGCGAACTCCACGCAACCGCTCCCGGGTGAGAAAAAACAAACGGGTGTAGTTGTAGGCCGCTTGACGGAGGGCATCCCCCCGTTTGCGAGCGCTGTTCATCGAGCCAAATGGGCCGCGATGCAGATGCACAGGATGAAACTCGAATGCCGCCCCCTGGGCCTCAACCGAGAGCAGGCGAGACAGCCGGGGCAGGGATTTCGAGGAATCGACGATCAGCGCACTGCCGCTCACCTGCGCGATCGCGCTGAACAAGGCCTCGTTGTGGCGCCGGAACGTGGCGTCATCGCCCTCATCCACCAGCAGCAATTGATCGAGTGAACAGCCCACCTGCTCTTTCACACGCTGTTCCACAACACTCCAGAAGGGGCACTGCGATGGCACCTGCCGGTGGCAACTGCAGAGGCGCCGTTGCGGGTCGGGATTGGAAAGCATCTTCAACTCACCGGCGCTCACCACCTGGCTGTGACCACTCACCAGCAGCGACAGCAAGGTGGAGCCACTGTGGCCACGACTGGTGATGTAGAGCACCCGCGGCTTGATCGTCTGCTGGCTCTGCAGCGGCATCAGTCCCGGCATGGTCAGCGGTGCTCTGAATGTAGGGGTACCTCCAGCTGGCACTGCTGCACCTGGGCATAGGGAGCACTGCCAGAGCCTGCGATTTCGGCCTTTTGGCAGCGGTAACTCGCCCCTTCCGCCCGCCGCCGCAACGCCTTCAGCCGCCGACGAGTTCCCTCAACATCGCCGCTATCGGCCAGCCAAAGCTCGTCAGGCAAAGCAGACGAAACCAGCAGTTGATCCAACTCGGATGCCCCACCCCAGGGAACCTCGGGCTGCGCCATCCGACCAGCCGCCACCTCCATGCGGTCGCTGAGATTGAACAGCCGTTCTCGCCGCGAGAAGCGATGGGGCTCCGCCGCCAAGGCGCGACTAACCAACTGGAACTGATCCGCCTCCCGAGCCCCATGGCCATTCACGGCCGGATCCAACTCGCAGAAGCTGTGCCACCACCAACTGAGCACCAGCGCTGCAGCCGCCAAAGCCACCACGCCGCGGCCACGCTGCGTCAACGGCAACGCCGACAGGCGCACGGCCAACCAGGGAATCAAAGCCGGGAGCAGCACGACGAAATAACGACTGAACGCCATTGGTTTCCAGAACGACATCGCCACGACGCCGCCGACCATCAGCAAGCTCGGCGTCAGCCCGCTGCGATCAGCCAAACCAGGACTCTCTGAACGGGGGTTCTGATCCGGTGGGCTCGCCTGCAGACCTGCCCGCGCAACCACCACCGCCACCAGCAGCAGCAAAGCCAGCTTGGGCAGCGGCCAAAGGCCCAGAGCCCTGGCGAGGGTGTCTTCTAACAATGCGAAATCCGGCCGACCGATCCAGGCACCTGTGCCATTGCGCATTAGGTAGGCCGAAGCCTGCACCATCCACAGCAAAGCCGGCACCAACCCAACCGACGCAACAAGGGAAGCCCTGCGACGGCCACGCCAGCCGTCCCACACAGCGGCGGCGGCAAACAGGAAGAGTCCGTAGTAATGGGTGAGTGCCGCCAACACGACGCTGATGCCGTAGCCCAGCCACTGGTGACGCTGGCGCCACCACCAGGCCAACGCCACCAGCAACACCAACAGGGCATAGCCCTTGCCCTCGATCGCAAAGCGCACGGGGTAGGGCGAACAGAAGGCCATCAGCGCTGCAGCAGCCACCGCCAGCCGCGGCTTGGCCCCAGACCACCGCCTGGCCAGAGCTCCAGCCTGCGCCGTGATCAGCAGACCGCCCGCCAGATAGGCCAACCACGAGAACAGCCGCAAGGTGACGGCCGAAGCCGGCAGCACCCGCCCCCAGATCCACACCAATGAGTAATAGAGCGGCGGATGGGTATCCAGCCGCAGCATCGCCAGCAGCGCCGCATAACTGGGCTGAAAACTCTTGCCCACGGTGTAGAGCTCATCACTCCAGAGGCCTGTGGCATCAATCAGCAGCAGCGCCCGTAGGGCAAACACGCTGCAGACCAGCACCACCAACACCAGTCCCAGACGTGGGCGTACAACCCCGAGCGCTCCGCTCATCGCATCGCCTCCAGACGCTGCAAACGCAATTGGCGCAAGGTCTCCCCGAGCTGAGGACCGGGTTTGAGGCCCGTTGCGATCAAGTCGCGCGCTGTCTGCGGTGATTGAACATGGCGCCAACGCCCCCACCAACGCAACAACGGCCGCCAGCAGGGGCCCATCAACGCCACCTCCAGCGCCACCACCTCCGCACTCCAGGGGCGTGATTCCAAGGCTTCCGTCCAGCGGGCCGCAGACCAGTCCTGCCAGGAACAGGGCAGCACCTGCTCCGCCAACCAGATCTGAAACCCCATCCGCTCCTCGATCCAACGTTGCTGCTGCAAGGGCAACTGCAGCCGCTGGGCCAAGGCCAGGGACGATGCGGAGGCCGCCACCAGGGCGGAGAGCAAAGGAACACCCAACCGCTCGGCCCAGCGCAAACGACGCAACAACAAGCGATCGTTCTGCAGCGATGGGTCCAACAGGGGCAACGCACCCCAAGCCTGCAAATACCCCAACGCCTGCCGCCAGGGCTCCCGGCCCAACAGCAACTCCAACTCCATGCGCAAGCGGGTGCCCAAAGCTGGCGGCACCCGATCGAGGGCATCACCTTGGCGCCATGGCCAGGGCCAGGCCCCCACCGTGGTTTGCACTTGCTCCAAGGCCTGGGGAGCCAGCCCAAATCCAAGCCGCGCCGCGTAACGAGCCCCCCGCACCACACGGGTGGGATCGTCTTGCACACTTCCCACGTGCAGGAAGTTCAGCTGACGCGCCTCCAGGTCCTCCTGCCCCCCATGCAGATCCAGCAATTCAGGCTCAGCGTCTCCAACGCCCAGCACCAGCGCCATGGCATTGACCGTGAAATCGCGCCGCGCCAGGTCGTTCCTTAAAGAGCCTGGCTCCACCACAGGGTTATCTCCAGGGGCGAGATAACGCTCCTGACGAGCCTGGGCCAAATCCAGCAGCACGCCGTCGAGCACCATCTCCACCGTGCCGAAACTGCCATGCACCCGCAGCTCCGGCACCCGTTCAGCACCAAGCCGTTGGCGTAACCCCTGAGCCAGGGCTTCTGTGCTGCCCTCCACCACGAGATCCAGATCCGGCAGCTCACGCCAGGGATCCCGATGGTTGTGATGCAGCAGGGCATCGCGCACCGCACCCCCCACCAACGCCAGCCGCACGCCACCCTGCAACCGCGCCTCGTCCTGCAAGGCCAGCAACACACTGTCTGGAATACCTGGCAGCTGCACAGGGGAGGCTTCAGCCATGGGGTCGCTCCATGCTGCCGTCTGACACCGGCTGATCACAGAGCTGGCGCAATTGCCGTGCCAACTGCTCGAACTGCGCCTGGCGGAGATAGGCCTGCCGCTGCGGTGATCCGTCACCAGCCGCCATGCCCGCATCCGCCTGACCGCGCTGCAGGCAGTGCTGAATCTGTTCACACCACTGCGCTGCTGACGCCGACAGCGGCAGATGCCAGATGCCGTCCACCCCACACTGAAAATCAGCAGCAAAGCCAGTGGGCACTGACAGCATCAGGCAACCACTGGCCAAACCTTCCAGGAACGACACCGGTCCACCCTCCTGGGCAGAAACGGAGCACACCAGCCGGGCCTGGCGGTAGATCGCGCCGTAGTCGCCGTGGGGCACATCCCTCACGTCAACGGATGAGGGCAGGGGATAATCACAGCTCTGCCAGCCGCTGCCCAGCACCACCACCCGCAGACCCTGATCAATCAGCAGGCCTGAGAGCTCGCAAAGCAGGCCAAAACGCTTGCGCTCGTGATAACTCGGGTTCGTCTTCGGCACATACCGCCCCACCAGCAGCACATCAATGGAGCGCTGCGCCAAAGGTGGACCAGGAAAAAATTTGCCAGGGTCGTAGCCCGCAGGGAACCAGTGCAACCGCTGCGACTCCACCCCCGCAACCCGAAGCAGCGCCTGTTCCTGACCATTCAGCGCCAAGACAGCATGGAGCTGGTTGAGATCAGGAAGCGCCAAGCCAATGCGTGAATGGCTGAGATAAAGAATCACCCGCTCCGCCGGGATGCCATCGCGCAACAGGCGCTGGAGATGGCCCTGGAACATCACCACCACCAGAGCATTGGACCCGTCCATGGCCGCAGCCAGGCTGGCCCGATCGGATGCCACCAGCAGTTCAGGCGCGTTCTGTTCGCCCCACACCGGCATCGCCGTGATGTCTCGCCAGAGGAACTCGAGAATCCAGCCCTGGGAGCCTCCTGTCAGGTAAGCGATCAGACGACGAGGCCCCTCCACCGAGCAGCGCACTGGTGGTGGCCGACGCGGGGGGGCCGGAAGACCGAAAGCGAGGCGTAGCTGAGCACGGATCCCCATTCAGCTGCGGACCCACACCTTCCAGTGATCGCTGGAACGTTTGTAGTCCAGATCTTTGCCGACACCCACTTCGAAGTACTCCCCAACAAAGAACGAGAAGCGAAAACGTGGAAGTTGCATTTGCTGCAGCATCTGCACAAAGCCAGGGCCGCCAAGGCGTTCCGCCACCAGCACCAGAGCCTTTAGCGCCTTGTTCACGAACCTGCCTGTCCTTTGGAAAAGCTTACGAGCAGCGCCAGGGCCCAGAATCGGCACACGCGCGACGCCATCTGCCTTGTCTGCACTCACCCGCTGCCTGCAGGAGGAAGCGGCCGCCATCGCTGCTGCGGCTGATCGTCTAAGCGTTGATCAGGTGGAAGGAGCCCTGGCCCTCCTGGAACGCTGCGCGGATCGCAAAGCCAAGCTGGTGATCACCGGCGTGGGCAAAAGCGGCATCGTGGCCCGCAAGATCGCCGCCACCTTTTCCTCCATCGGCCTGATGGCCCTCTACCTCAATCCCCTCGATGCCCTGCACGGGGATCTGGGCGTGGTAGCTCCTGACGACGTCTGCCTGCTGCTCTCCAACAGTGGCGAAACGAGCGAGCTGCTCGAGGTGCTGCCCCACCTCAAACGCCGGGGCACCGCGCGCATTGCCCTGGTAGGGCGGGCGGAATCCTCTTTAGCTCTGGGCAGTGATGTGGTGCTGGAAGCCTCCGTCGACCGGGAGGTCTGCCCCCTCAACCTCGCCCCCACCGCCAGCACAGCAGTGGCTATGGCCATTGGCGATGCCCTGGCGGCGGTCTGGATGGAACGGCGCGGCATCTCCCCGGCTGATTTCGCCATCAATCACCCGGCCGGATCACTGGGCAAACAGCTCACCATGACCGTGGCCGACCTGATGGTGCCGGCCCAGCAGCTGCCAGCTCTCAGGCCCGAGACGCCCCTGCCGGATGTGATCAGCCAACTCACCCAGGGAGCGATCGGTAGTGGTTGGGTGGAGGACCCAGAGCATGCAGGCCGTCTTGTGGGCCTGATCACCGATGGCGATCTCAGGCGAGCCCTGCGTGACCAAAACCCTGAAGGCTGGGCATCGTTGCAGGCCAAAGACCTGATGACGGCGGATCCAATCACCGTGACGGCAGAGCTGATGGCCGTGGATGCGATCCAACGGATGGAACACAACCGGCGCAAACCGATTTCCGTGCTGCCCGTGGTGAATGCCGCTGGGGAGCTGGACGGACTACTGCGACTCCATGACCTGGTCCAGGCAGGTCTGGCCTGATGACTGGCCTGATGAAACGTCTGCTCAATGCACTCCAATGGCGACGCCAACGGCCCGCGTTGCGCCAGATCGACTTGTTGGTGCTGGATGTGGATGGCGTGCTCACCGACGGCGGCCTCTGGTTCGACCCCAATGGGCTCCTGCAGAAACGCTTTGACGTGCGCGATGGTTTGGGCATCCGCCTGCTGCAACAGGCTGGCCTGCAGCTGGCCTTCCTGAGCGGCGGCAAAGGAGGAGCCACCGAAGTACGAGCCCGGCAATTGGACATTGAGTACTGCCTGGTGGGCATCAAAGACAAACCCACTGCACTGACCCGGCTCCAACAGCAGGTGGGTGCGACACCATCCAGCACCGCCTTCATCGGCGACGACCTCAACGACCTGGCCGTGCACCATCAGGTGAGGCTGCTGATCACCCCAGCCGATGCCTGCCCTGCTGTACGCCAGCAGGCCGACGGGGTGCTGCTCCGGCGGGGTGGCCATGGCGCCGTCCGCGAGCTGGCGGAACACATCCTGAAAGCTCGAGGGCTCTGGACCGACCTCAGCCGCAACGGCTGGAGAGACCGCAATGACTAAGTCCCTCGATTCCAATGCCAATCCTCCAGGCGTATTCCTGCTGGGGGTCGGGGCCCAGAAAGCAGGAACTTCCTGGCTACATCAGCAGCTGCACACGCGGCCTGACGCCGATTTCGGCTGCCTGAAGGAATATCACGTTCACGACGCCCGCACCATCGCCGAGCTGAAGCGCTTCCGGCAGCTCAATTGCAAGCCTCTGCAACCGCGCACCTGGGTTCAACCGCGCACCTGGCTGCGCCAGTGGTTCATCCACAACCCCGAGCATTACGCGGAGTATTTCCAGTGGCTGCTGACCCGTCCGCGTCTGCGGGGCGCACAGATCCAGCTCACGGGAGACATCACCCCCTCCTATGCGCTGCTCAGCGCCGACACCCTGAAGGGCATCAACACCAGCTTCCAGGTCCGCGGCACCCCCGTGAAACCGGTGTTTCTGATGCGCGATCCGATCGAACGGCTGATCTCCAGCCAGCGGATGAAACTGCGCAAGCAGGGGCTGCGGGATGCCGCCACGGAAGTGGCCACCCTGCGCAAACGGGTGGCCAAAGGGCGCGGCCTGCGCAGCGACTACGGCCAGACCCTCGATGCGCTCGATCAGGCCTTTGGCTTGGAGCACTGCTTTGTAGGACTGTTTGAAACCCTGTTTACCCAACCCACCTACGCAGAGCTCTGCCACTTCCTTGGGGTCCCGTACCAGGCACCCGCCTGGGGCGAGAAGGTGAACGTGAGCGCCACCAAGACGGTGATTCCCGATGACCTGCTGGCAGAGATGGGTCGCCAACACGCGGACGATCTCAAGCGGGCACAGCAGGCACTGCCCGGCCTAGACCTTCAACAGCTGTGGCCTACCACCAGCCGCTGGTCTCAGGCCTGAGCCAGCGCCATCTGGCGGGCCTGCTCCAGCTGCTCGGCGGTATCCACCGAGAGGGACGTGCCCTCCACCTGGAAGGTCGCAATCGTGTGACCCGCCTCAATCAGACGCAACTGTTCCAGCCGCTCAAGATCCTCCAGCGGAGACGCCGGGAGCTGATCCCAGGCTGCGAGCACATCGCCGCGGAAGCCATACATGCCCACATGGCCCCAGTAATCCGTGTGCTGATGCCATGCAGCAGGGTCCACATCCCGCACATGGGGAATGGCGGAGCGGGAGAAATAGAGCGCCCGTCCGTCATGGGCCAACAGCGTCTTCACCACCGCCGGGTTGTGGATGGTCTCGGGCTGGAGCCGATACACCGGTGTCACCACTGCGGGCACAGGATCACGCCGACCAAATTCCTCCACCATCGCGGTGACCACATCCGGCTCAAGGAATGGCTGGTCCCCCTGCACATTGATCACCGCCGTGCTGGCCAGGCGCTGGGCGCGAACGGCTGACTCCCAGCCCTGTGCAGCCTCACTCCAGGCCCGGGCCACCAGCTGATCGGCCACCGAGGCAATCCGTTCACTGCCGGAACTGCAGGACTCCGAAGTCATCAACACCGGGAAACCCCAGCTCTCCGCCAACTGCTGCAAGCGGGGACTGTCGGTGCACAACACCACCGCCGCCGGCCCCTGGGCCTTGGCGCATTGCTCCAGCACCCGCTGAATCATCGGCTTGCCGCCGATCTCCGCCAGCACCTTGTCTGGCAGACGGGAGGACGCCAGGCGGGCCGGCACCGCCACCACAGAACGCTGAATCGTCATCAGTCCCACAACTTCATGGCGTCATCGCGGGCCGAAAACCATTCCGCCGCCAAAGGACCACCCATGGTGCGCTGCTCCCGGAACCATGGCCCACCGAGCGTCCAATGCAGCATCGGTGAAGCCTGCTGCGTCTCGGGCGGAGCCTGCACATCCACCAGATGATTCCAGCCCCCCTGGATGGCGCCGATCTCATGGTCGCCCTCCAGCCAGTGAAAGCGATGCAGCTCCAAGCCGGTGGCGGTGTTGACGTAATCGACGGTGAGTTTGGTGCAGCGGCTGCAATTGAGCAGCATCAGCGAACTCCAGTTTTTCTTGGGATAGGCGCTCTGTACTTCCCCCAGGAATTTCACCGTCTCACCCGGCACATGCTCATGCTGCACGCACATGGCGCCATAGCGGTCATCGCGCTGATCCCACAGCGCTTGGATGTCAGCGCGGCAGAGCATGTCGCAATCCATGAACAGCGCCCAGCCCTGATAGCCCATCAGGTGGGGCACGAGAAAGCGGGTAAAGGAGAAGGCCGTGCTCTGTTTCGGATCACGTTCGCGCCGGTACAAGCCCTGGGCCTCCAATTGGGGCGTCACCAGCGGCGTGATCGCCAGGGGCGCAGAACTGTGTTGATAAAGGCTGTCGATCAACACATTGGTGGCCGCCCGCTCCCGCGGGTCGTATCCGATGAAAATCGGGATCGGAGCGACGGCCATTCGCCTGCATCTCGGCTGTGAGGGGAGATTAAAGCGGCCCCAGAGCCAGCCCTAGGCTTCGTTTCACCTGAGCTGCATCCGATGGCCGCACGCTGCGTCGCACTGGGCGACATCCGTTTCGCCAACGACGCACCGTTCGTGCTGATCGGCGGGGTCAACGTGCTCGAGTCGCGCGACTTCGCGGTTGAGGTGGCCGGTCACTACAAGGCGGTCTGCCAGCGCCTCGGCATTCCACTGGTGTTCAAGGCCTCCTACGACAAGGCCAACCGCTCATCGATCCACTCCTATCGGGGCCCGGGCCTAAAGGACGGTCTCCAGATGCTCCAAGCGGTGAAAGACACCCACGGGATTCCGGTGATCACCGACGTGCACAGCCCGGAGGAGGCAGCGCCGGCCGCTGCCGTGTGCGACATCATCCAGCTGCCGGCCTTCCTGGCCCGCCAAACCGACCTGGTGGAGGCGATGGCCAGCACCGGAGCGGTGATCAACATCAAGAAACCCCAGTTCCTCAGCCCATCCCAGATGGCGAATGTGGTGGAGAAATTTCGCGAATGCGGCAACGAACAGCTGCTGATCTGCGAGCGGGGCAGCAACTTCGGCTACGACAACCTCGTGGTGGACATGCTCGGCTTCGGGGTGATGAAGCGCAGCTGCCATGACCTGCCGCTGATTTTTGATGTCACCCATGCCCTGCAATGCCGGGATCCCGGTGGGGCCGCCTCCGGTGGTCGCCGCAGCCAGGTGGTGGATCTGGCCCGAGCCGGCATGGCGGTGGGCCTGGCAGGCCTGTTTCTGGAGTCCCACCCCGATCCGAACACAGCGCGCTGTGATGGTCCCAGCGCCCTGCCCCTGGATCAACTGGAGGCCTTCCTCAGCCAGGTGAAGGCCATCGACAAGGTCGTCAAAGCCATGCCAGCGCTGGAGATCCACTGAGGCGGACCATCACCAAACAGCCATGAGCACGCAGCTGAGCGAACCAAAAGGCCACAACAGACCCATTCCCCTGCTGGCCTGGATCGATGCCGTCGCCAGTGTGCTGATCGGTCTGGGGCTGGGCTGCTGGATCTGGCTGCTGCAGCACCGCGACCAGTTGCACTCCCCGGAGGTGCGTGCCGGCAAAACCCTGCTCAGGCAGTACCAGGCCACCTCCCACGACCTGTTTCTAGCGCTGCTTGCCCTGAGCGTGCTCACCCTGCTGGTGCTGATCCGCCGGGCCCAAAACGAACAACGCCAACAGCAGCCGACACAGCAACAGGCAACCCCGGGCAATCCGCTGCTGCGCTTTGCCCGTGCCCATCCCCTGGTAGTGGCCCTGTTCGCCGGGTACACAGTGGCAATGGTGCATGGCACCAACTGGATGTATCCCGAGTTGGTGGGCTGGTACAGAGGCATTCCAGGCGAGCACCTGCTCAATAACTTCTCGTTCCGTCAGGACTTTCTGCGCGAAACGATGCGGCGGGACGACTACCGCTTCTTTCCCCTCGCCCACCAGGATCTTCACATCCTCAGTTGGTTCACGGCCTACGTGAAGGTGTGGATGCTGGTGAGCGCCGCTGAGCTGTTCACCATCGTGGTGGTGAGTGCCCGGTTTGTGCGCAGGCTCAGTGGCCGCAGCCAGATTCCAGCGCTGCTGCTGATCACCAGCTTGCTGCTGTTGTTCCATCCCGCCACCGGGATGGCCTTCTTTCAGTTCTCCTATTGCGAACGCTTCCTCACGTTCCTGTTTGCCCTCTACTGCGGCGCCTATCTGCACCATCACCAGCACCGCGACAAGGCGTCGTTTTATGCCGCTCTCTTGTTCGGCCTGATCGGCATCTTCATCAAAGACATCGCCGTGGTGCTGTTCGTGGTGCCCCCCGCGGTGATGCTGGTCGCTGGCAGCCTGGGGTTGGTGGAAGGTCGTCCCAGCTGGGATAACAGCTCCCGATCGGAATGGGCAGAGGCTTACCGCCTCGAGCTCTGGCTCTGCTCCCTAGCCCTGATCTTTCTGCTGGCTTATGTGGTGCTCTCCTTGCTGCCCAGCGCCTTTGCCAACAAGGGCTCCTACAACAAAAACAAGGGGTTCCTATTTGCTCCCGACTGGCGCTTCTGGTTTCTGATCGGCTTTTGTCTGATTCGCGCCGCAGCCATCAGCGTGCGCCGCAGCCGCATCAACCTGCTGGATGGTCTCAACCTGGCTGCACTCACCTACGCCGCCGGCCTGCTGGTGCTGATTGGCTTCGAGTCGCACAAATACCTGACCCTGCCCGTGCAGTGGGTGACGGTGCTGGATCTGGGTTTCGTCTGGGCCTGCTGGATCAGCCCTGCACTGGAGCGCCACAGCTCAGCCCGAACAGCTGGTGCTGTGGGGTCCGCGGTCGTGCTGGGGACCATCGGCATCGACCATCTGCAGCCTCCAAACTTCGCCGCCAACGTGAGCACCATCAAGGTGCGTCAGCAGTCATGGCTGGAGGCGTACCAAGCCATTGATGCCATCAGCGCTCCAATCCGTACCCAAGGCGAAGCCATCAACCTGATCTACAGCAAACAATCGTGGTTCTCGGCCAAACGCCACCTGGGCCGGCTTCGCTTTGACCGCCTAATCGAATTTGACCAGCAACACAACCGCTTCAGCGTCGAGGAAGGAACAGGCAAAGGCGAGCTCTACACACCCCAGGCAGGCGATCTTCTGTTCACGATCGACAAAGACGCCAGCACCCTCCAACCCCTGCTGGAGCGCTGGCCCACCCAACTGCTCTACCGAGACAACGACGGCCAGGAGAACGGCCGCGTCTACCGGATTCAGCCATGACGATGGCCAGGATCAACCGGCTGATGGCCTGGCTGGCAGGCCTCTCGAGCGGGATTCTGCTGCTCGGTCTGGGCCTGAGCACCTGGCTGGTGCAACACCGCCAGCAACTGCCCGACCCCCTGCTGCCTGAGGGATCGGCACTGCTGGAGCACTACAACGCCCTGGCCCACCAGCTCTGGTTGATGGTGATGCTTCTGCTGATCGGTGTGCTGGTGCTGGCCATCCAACGGCTCCCTGCTCCAGCTCAGGCATCGGGTCAGAACAAGAGCTTGCTCCACCAAACCTGGACGTTCATCCGCCGCCACCCGATCGCCTGCGGGTTGCTGACCGTCTACGCGCTGCTGATGGTGAGCGAGAGCAGCTGGTTTTACAAGGAAATCGTCACCTGGTTCGACGACATCCACAACGGACTACTCCTCGACAACTTCGGCCCCCGGCCCAGCTTCATCGGTGAAGCCATGGGCCGAAACGACTTCCGCTTCTTTCCCCTCTCCCACCAAGACCTCCACATCCTCAGTTGGTTCACGCCCTATCCCAAGGTCTGGGCCCTGATCAGTGCAGCGGAGCTGGTGGCCACCATCGGCCTGAGCGTGGCCGTGGTGCAGCAAAGCCTCAGGCTCACCAAGCCTCAAGCCGCCAAGGCTCCAGCACTGCTGTTGATCAGTTGCATCCTTTACCTGTTCACGAGCTCCGCGGCTTACAACTATTTCCAGTTCATCTACAGCGAACGGCTGCTGAGCCTGCTGCTGGCGCTGTTCACCTTCCACTGGCTTCGATCTCGCGAGACAGGAGACCACCGGGCCGCTCTCCTCGCATTGATCTGGGCACTCCTGGGCAGCTTCCTCAAAGACACGGCGATCCTCTGGTTCGCGGTGCCCGCCCTGGCGTCTCTACTCAGCCGGGCTCCAAACCAATGGAACCAGCACAACCAGCTGGAACGAAATCTGCTCTGCTTGGTGCCGTTCTTTCTGGCGAGCGCCACCTGGCTCAGCCTATTGCCCAGCCTTTACCTCGGCGATCAGCGCTACGACGCCAGCCTGCGCTTCTCGACCTTCGAGCTCGACATCCGCACGGTGGTGGTGCTGCTGTTCATCGTGGTGCGTCTGACCCAGTGGTGCCGCCAGCGCAACGACTTTTCGTTCTCAGTGATCGACGGTCTCAATCTCGGAGCCCTCGCCTATGCCCTGGCCCTTTGGGCACTGGTGGGATTCAAAAGCACGAGCTACATGGCGCTTCCCGTGAATTGGGTGGCGGTGCTCGACATGTTGGTGGTGTGGGCCGTCGCGATCAGCCCCTGGCTCCTCAACCGCTCCAGCCGCAGGATCACCGGGGCCATTGGCGTGGGACTCAGCCTGTCGATTGTGGCCGTAGAGCACCGCTTCGCCCATCACTTCCAGGAGCGCTTCAGCTCCATTCGCAACACCCAACACTCCTGGCGCGCCACCTTTGATGCCGCCCAAACACTGGCACTGGAAATGAAGCGCCGGGGGGAACCGGTGAATCTGATTCTCTCGAAGTCGTGGTTCAAACACTCCGATTACCTGCGCTCCCTCCCCTACGACCGCCTGATCTACCTCGACCCAGACACCCACCAGGCCGAGATCATCGATGGCATCGACCGGGGCGATGCTTACCAAGCGCAGCCAGGAGACCTGCTACTGGATCTCGATTCGGGCAAAAAGCTCAAAAAATATGGCATTGATCTGAGCGCCTATCGGCTGATCTATGACTTCGATCCAGCGGTCAGCAACGGCCACATCTACCGGCGAGAAGCGGAGTAAACCAGACGCCGATTGAGGGCCGCCAGCGGCGGCCAGGCCAAGGCGAGCTGGGCGATCCCGGCCCCATGGGTCATCCAAGCAGCGTCGTAATGAATGGCCGCCCCTTTCTCCGCATCGAAGCGCACCCGATTGCCCGAGAGAATGTGGCTACCCGACTGGGCCACAGGCGCCAGCATCGCCGGGTCGAACTCCAGCTCCAACCAGTCACACAGACGGCGCAGAGTCTGCTCAGGCCGCAGGGCCAGCTCCTCGTAGCCGAGCCGGAACACCGGCTTGCCGCAACACTGCAGCTGCCGTTCGTGCCGTGCACTGAGACGCCACCAGCGCAACAACGGCTGGAGTCCTGGCAGCCAACGCCCCCGTTGGCGTCCGTCGCGGGAACGGGAATGCACCCAACTGCGCACGTCACGGGTGAGATGGAGCACGCGGATGTCCAAGGCCGGATCCTCCAGGAAGGGCAGCACGAAATCGTCTTGATACGACTCCACCACCCAGGAGTTGATGGAGGAGCCCTCCTCTGGAGGCTTCAGGGCTGCCAGCAGACGCTTAAGTTTGTCGGGAAGCGGTTGCTCGTCGTGAGACGGCAGCCAGCGCAAGATCGGCCCCCACACCGGACAGGCATCGGCCACCAGGCCGCAGGTGCACCGGCGCTGATGACGCAGCTCACCACGCAACTGGGCCGGGCCACGGTGGCTGTCTTGGACAGCCGGTTTCTCCAGCAAGCGCACCGCTTCACCAAGACCGGTGATCTTGGGATGGGCCCCAAGGGCGAGATCGAGGATCGTGGTGCCGCTGTGGCCCAGCCCCCGAATCAACAACAACCGTTGTTTCATGCCACTCATGCGCCCTTAACCGCCTGCGCATGGGTCTGGATCAGGAAGCGGCTGAGATCGGCCAAGTGCTTGTCCAGGGTGAATCCTTGCTCCACATGGCAACGGCCTGCGGCTCCGAACCGGGAGCACAACGCTGGATCCTGCAGCAGCCGTTCCATCGCCGCGGCCATTCCCTGCACATCCCCTTCCGCCACCAGCAGTCCGGTCTGACCATCGATCACCACTTCCGGGATGCCGGCATGGCGCGTGGCCACCACGGGCAAACCACTCAGCTGCGCTTCCATCACCGCCACAGGATTGCCCTCACTATCGCCATCAGCAGCCACCAGGGAATGCTGCACGAACACCCGCACCTGCCGCATGAGCGCCGCCACTTCAACCTGACTGCACACCCCCAGGAAACGAATCCGCTCCCCCAGATCCAGATCCTCTGCCAACGCTTTTGCCTCCGCCAACAAGGGCCCCTCCCCAACCATCCAGAGCTGACCCTGGGGCTGGGCTGCGAAGGCTCGAATCGTCTGCAACGGTCCTTTCTTCGCCACAAACCGTCCCACCGCCAGACAAACCGGAGGCGCCGCTGCCGGCGCACTGCCATGGAACAACTGGGCATTTGCTCCGGATGCACTGATCAAGATGCGATCCGCAGGCGCACCCAGTGTCTGCAAGGTCTGGGCCATGGGCTTGGATTTGCAGATCAACCCGGCCGCCAACCCCATCAAGCGGCGATACCGGCCGCGCAACACGCCCAATTTGCACTGGGCAGAGAGATCGGAGCCACGAAAGTGCACCACCAAGGGCACCGCCATCACCGGGGCCACCTCCATCACCCGCACCGCATGGAAGCCAAACTCCGCCAACACCAGATCGGGCCGATGGCGAGCAATCAACCCCCGCGCTACCACCGCAGCCGGCCAGCCCGCCAGACGCAACAGCCCTAGACGCGTGCAGGCCTTGCTCAACACCACCGCAAGGCCATAGGCCAAGCGTGCCGGTTGGTTCCAAGGTCGTTCATCACCGAAGTAGGCCTGCACCTCAAACGGCAACCCCGCCAAATTGGCGCGCACAAAGGTTTCCGATGCCGCCCGGCGGGTGGGAGCAAACACCAGCAACCGTCGCAGGGTCATGGCTGATCCACCAACGACTCCCAGATCGGACCGACCACAGGCCAATCCAACTGACGCAGGGTGTCTCGCGCCGCAGCACCCAAGCGCTCCCGCAACGCAGGGTCGAGCGCCAAACGATCAAGGGCTTCGGCCAAAGCAAACGGATCATCGCTGGGCACCACCAACCCGCTGACACCGTTCTCCACCACCTCCAGCGGCCCGGGCGACGCATCCGTCACCACCACCGCCAGGCCCGCGGCCATCGCTTCCAACAAGGCATTGGGCATGCCCTCGAAGCGGGAGGGCAAGACAAACACTCCGGACCTCAGCAGAAACGTCTGGGGATCCGTGCAAAAGCCAAGAAAGTGCACCCGCTCCTGCAAACCAACCTGCTGCACTTGGTGCTCCAGCGCCGCCCGTTCCGGCCCATCCCCCACCAGGGTCAGCGTCCAGTTGCGCGCCGCACCAGCACTTTGAGCTAGGGCACGAATCAGCACATCAATGCCCTTTTGCGGCACCAGCCGCGCCACGGTCACAAACCCCTGGCGATCGCCTGCCGACCCCACCGCAGCAGGCACCACCGGCATCGGCAGCGGGTTGGGAAGCAGGGCCAGCTGACGGGCCTGAAACAAGGGCACCAGGCTGTCCATCACACCAGCTGTATTCGCCGTGAGTACATCCGCTCGGCGGTACAGCAGACGGCGAAAGCGCGGCCAGGGGAAGGGCAACTGCTGCTTGCGCAGGTCATTGCGTTCCGAAACCACGAGATGGCAATCCCGCCACCAAAGGGCACTGCAGATGCGCATGTTGGTGCGACTCAGAAACGACACCACCCGTCTGGGGCGATGGGACTGAAGCAATCGTTCCAGCTCCCAGGAGGGCGGTCCGTCAATGCCCTGCACACACCAACGGAGCAAACGCGAGCGCCAGTCACGCGGGCCGGGCTGCACCGGCTCCAACAGTCCCACCAGTGGTCCCATCACCAGACGCGCCAGCGCGCGATGCAGCCGTCGCTGCGGCGCAAGAAAGCGGCGACCGCGTGCCAACAGCGAACGGTTCCAGTGGTCCCGCTTCCAGAGCGCATCCACGGCAGGGGCGAGATCGGTGACCAGCAATCCCTCTGGAATGGCATGGGCCTGAGCCGGACCCGGCAGCATCGTCACCAGGCGCACGCGCCAGCCTTTGGCCATAAAAAAACCGGCCGCCAGCAACGCCACTTTCTGGGCTCCACCAGGCCCTAGGTGAGGCAAGACCAGCCAGAGATCATCGGTTTGCTCAGGTGCTGCGTGCTGCATCTCAGTTCGCGGCCGCCTCCTGCATCACCCGTTCAAGAGCTTGCATCAATCGCTGCTGCAACGCTGCTGGGGCATACAGCTCCCGCACCTCCACCGCGTTAGCGGCCAGGCGTTGCCGCTCTGCCCCATTCGCCAACAACTCCGCCAGCACCTGCAGCCATTGCGAGTCCGAAGCCGTATCAGGAAGCAGACGACCGTTGACCCCGTCTTGGATCAGGTCGGCAGGCCCCTGAGGGCAATCGGCCGCCACACAACAGCAACCTGCAGCCATCGCCTCCAACAGCACATTGGGGAATCCCTCGTAACGCGACGAGAGCACAAACAGCTGGGCTCGGGCATACCAATCCGCCAGGTTGCCCACGCGGCCGGGGAACTGCAGCCGGCCTTGGAGCTCAGGATGATCCACCAGCAACGCCCGCAGCTCGGCCTGTTGATCCCGACCGTGATAAGGCCGTTCATCGAGACCCACAATCACTAACTGCAGCCGAGCATCCGCCTGAGCAAGGGGAATCCACCAGCGCACCAGTCGATCGAAACCCTTCTGGTCGGCTTTTGTTCCTACCGCTAACACCACATGATCGGAGGCTTGACAGCCCCGTTGCGCCAGCCAGTGCTTGGGCTCAAGGCTGGGATGAAAGCGGGCCAAAGGCCATTGCACGGGGTTAGGCAACAACAACTGTCGATGGGCGCCCAGATGGGCTGCCATCCAGGTTCCGACCGCGCGGGTCTGCACGAGGTGGAGAGCAGCCCAGGGATAACTGAGCCGGCGCAACCCACTCCAGATCCGGCCAATCCGCTTCAGCGGGGGATAATTGCGCTCCGACACCACACACGGCACTCCCAAGAGGCGTGCAGCAAACAGCAACTTGATGGCCGGGAGTGAGGTCACACCAATGGCGAGGTCCACGTTCTGGTCATTCAGCCAGCGCTGCAGACGCAACACCCGAAAGGGAAACGCCAACGGGCCCAACCGCCGCATCCAAGACACATCAGCGGGCTCCACAGCCCGCTCCACATCTGGAGGAACGGGATAGAAATCCCAGCTGACGGGCTGACGAGTCAGCACCATGGGCTGCCATCCCGCCTGGTAGAGCCAGCGGGCCCAGGTCAGGGTGACCCGTTCGGCGCCTCCCAGCTTGAGGCTGTCGATATAGAGCACCACTCGCTTCGGGGGACTCACAACGGAACTCCAGCGAGATAGGGGCTGAACAGAGGCAACACGTTGGTCAGACGGTCTTGGCGGATCGCTTCACTGGCCAGCTCCCGTTCACTCTTGAGCATCAGCAGCATCAGGCTGGGCAGCGCCTCCTCAAACGCGCCTTCTGGATCGCTCTGAAGCTGCGCCTGCTCCAACCGCTGCACCCGCGCCAGCACAGCATCAGCAAACCCGCGGTGGTTCTCCTGAGCCGATTGCTGGTCAAACAAGCCACGATGGCAGTGATGGTGCACGCGCTCGATCACCCGAGCTGTGCGTTGCATCAGGGCAGGATCCCGCTCGGTCCAAGCCTCCAACACGTTGATCAACAACACCCGCAGGATGTTGCGCGTCAGCCGATACGACGTATCGGCATCAATCGCATTCAGATCCAACTGCTCAGCCCAGCTCAGGCAACGCAGACCCAGAGCCGACAGGGCATCAAACTGCTGCAACCCCAGCTGCAAACGCAGCAGCGTGGCGTAACACGACACCAACAGCTTGCTGCGGTTGCGGCGATTCGAGCGCAAGCAAAAAAGCGTGCCGGGATCCTGCTCTAGAGCGGTTGCCATGGCGGCAATCGCCATCGCCGACTGGCGCATGCGCACTTTGTCCTTCACATCCACACAGCGATGGGCCAGCACCACCTGGCAGTAGTTGAGGGCATACAGGGGAAGCACCGTGCTCGTGACCAGTTCCTCGAACAGCAACACCTGCTCACTGCGCTCCGACGGGCGATTGCCGCGACGAAACAACAGCTGCTTGAGTTCGCCCACGTGGCCATAGGCCTGCCAGAGCTGTTCCATCACCAATCGGGCCTGGCGGTAGTCACCGCAGCGCACAAGCGGCAACACCAGCCCTCCCCGCAGGATGCAATCGCCCCAGCGGCTTTTTGCCAGCCCCTGAAGCACCGCCACAGCAGCACGAGGGTGGCCGGCCCGCATCAGCCGGTGACTAATCCACACCAGCCCCCGACTGCTGAGGCCCCGCAACCAGAGACCAGCACGCTGGAGCAGCGACGGTTGCCCGCCACAAGAATCCGGTTGATTGCGCTCGGCCTCCGCAAGCAGACCCACCCGATCCAGATAGGCCAGCATTGAATCCGTGCGTGCCTCATAGGTCTGGGTCGCCGCCCGCCCCAAGCGCTGCTGCATGCTCGGGCCCTGCCCTACTAGAGCAGCCTGAATCGCCTGCTCAAACGCCTCAGTCTCCGGCGGACATAGCCAAGCCACATCGGCGTGGGCCTCCAAGGCGGGAATGGCCGTGGCCACCACCGGCAGTCCCGACGAAAGGTATTCGAAGAACTTCATCGGGAACATGTGGCGGGTGTAGCCGTTCACCTGCAACGGCAACAACGCCAAATCGGCATGGGCCAGCCAGGCAGGCAGGTCGCCATAGGCCACAGGCCCCATCAAGTCCACATTTGGGCAGGCCATCAGCGCGGCCACGTCGGTAGAGGGATCACACTCCCCCACGGGTCCGATCAGCACAAACCGCCAGGCAGGATTGCGCTGCGCCAACTGAAGCAGCAAGGCCAGATCGAGCTTGTAGGCATCGATCGCCCCCATGAACAGCAACCTTGGCCGGGGCAATGCGTCAAGGGGCTCAGGGCACCGCAAGGGCCCCATGTCATCCCCCAAGCGGGCGCGACTGAAATGGCCGTGATCCGCCACGTTCCCGAACAGCAGGGTGTGGTGATTCCACTGGCGATGGCTGATCTGCAGTTGGGGCGACGTGGCGAACACCACATCCACAACCCGAGAGAGCTCTTGCTCACTGGCTTCGATGCGCGCCACAGGCATGCACGGCTGATCCTGAATGCGATCAACGCAGTGATAAACACTGCCTGCGTAGCTCTCTGGATCGAGATAGAGGGTGGTGAGCGGGTTGTAGGTCCAGAGGATCGGATTGGTGAAGCCGAGCCAACGGCAAACGAGCTCGAGCCCACCCTGGAGAAGGCGGCGATTGAGCTGGAGCACCTTTCCGCTGTGGCCGCCGGGCAACACAGGAGGTGACCACACCCAGAGTCGTTCACGCCGCTGACGAGGCAGTTGCAGCAGGCGGCGCAGACGCCGAACAATTCGGGTTCGATCGGCAGCACCCACCCGCGGCGGACGAATCCCGAGGGACTCCACATAGAGCACCCGGTGTCCCGCTGCGGCCAAAGTCAGCGCCGTGTGCTGTTTGTTGGTCCAGAGCGGATGGTCCCAATCCGCGGTGGCGAGCACAACAAAATCCGCCATCGCCGCCTCAGTCGCCCTCGATCAGGGCCATCTCACGGAACGAGGGCGAACGTTCCTGCAACTGCTGAAAATCGCCGCTGGCAATAATTTCACCGTTGGCCATTTCATAAATCAGGTCACACTTTTTCACCGTGGAGAGACGGTGAGCAATCACAATCGTGGTGCAGCGGCGACCAACAATATCGAGAGCCTGCATCACATCGTGCTCAGTCTTGTTGTCTAAAGCGCTTGTGGCCTCATCCAAGACCAACACCTTGGCCCCACGGAAAAAGGCTCTGGCGAGAGAAAGACGTTGACGCTGCCCACCAGACAGCTTGATGCCGTTTTCTCCAATCATGGTGTAGAGGCCGTAGGTCATTCCCGCGACGTATTCATCAAATTGAGCCGCCTCTAAAGCAGCCCACACCTGGTCATCATCAATGGAGTCGCCGTCACAACCGAAGGCCACATTGTCGCGAATGCTGCCATCAATCAGACGGATGGTCTGAGGAACGAACGCACAGTTGGCCTGCCAAGCCGGCACTTCCTGATCGGATACTTCAATGCCATCGAGCAACAGCTCCCCTTGCGTGGGCTGAAACAATCCCAAAATCAAATGGGCCAGCGTGGTTTTTCCACTGCCGGTTCGCCCCACCAGGGCAATGCGAGCCCCAATCGGAATGGAAAGGTTGATGCCATTGATCACGGGCTTGGCATCACTGGCGTAGGCGAAACTCACATCCTGCAGCTGGATATAGCGGCGCGGCATCACGCCATCAGGCGTGGGCACTCCTGGCGAATCAAGGAGATAACGCTCGGGCTTGAGGCTGAGCAACTCCAAAGCATCGGCAATTTCTGGCAAGCCGCCCCGCAAGCGATTGATACTGCGGAACATCGACTGCAACGGACCTGAAATCCTCAGCAGGGCCACCAACACCGCTGACAGCGCCGGGATGGCATTTTTGATGCCCTCCGAATCACCACTGAGCATGGCGGGAACAATGCCCACCACGAACAGAATCGTGATCCCTGCTGGTTCGATCACCAGACGAGGCACATCGGGGAGCAAGCGACCAATTCGGTCGTAACGCTTGGCAATGACCCCATCGCGAGCAAAGCGGGAGACGAAATACTGCTCGGCGGAATACAGCTGAACCTCGCGCATCGAACGCAGAGATTCCATCAACAACAAATTGATCCGACGCCCGTAACGAATGCGCTGCTTGGTGGCAAGGCGGAGATAAGGGGTAATGATCTTGGAGGAGATCACATAGGCCAGCAACATCAGCGCAAACACCGCCAAAGCTTTGACCCCCAGCACCACCACCACGCCCACCAGGAGCGACGCAACCGAAACCAGATTTCCAGCAATCAGCAGAATCGGACTAATGACGCCAGTAGAAACGCTATTGAGAATTCGGTTGAACTTTTCAGAGAGATTGGCAGTGCGCTGACGAATAAAGAATTCGTATTTCTGGCGCATGAGGTTGTCATACACCTTGTTCACCAGATCGTTCCAAACCTCAGCGCTGAGAAGGCTCTGCATCAACGCAACGACAAAACGAATCGCCGACGCCAGCCAGAAGGACGCGATTAGCAGCGCCACAAGCCATCCCGACTGATCAAGGAAACCACCGCCAAAGACCTTGATCCCGGGCAAGTAGTCCTCCAGTCGCGCACCTGCCAACAGACCCACAAGGCGGGCCAACAGAGCCACCAAAAACACGTCCAGCAGGCCCTGCACCAGGGAGGCCAGCAGAACCAGGATCAGCAAGCGGACGCGCCGCTTCGGCAACTCACGCAGCAGCTGACGGAGATTGCTCCAGGTCTGACTTTGCAAGGGCATGGAGACCGTCAGGGATCCACCTTGCTGATCACAAGGCGATCCATTTCCAGATCATTGGACCTTAGACCGCTCGAACCCTCAACCTTTCCGGCCTGCAGGCCAGCCAGGCAACCGATTGACCACCCGCAGCAGCCCGCGACGGCGGCGGTTCCAGCGCAGGCGCCAGAGCGATTGCGACTGCAACACTGAGCCAGTGGCAAGGGCAGGAAGAAGGTCATCCAAGTGCTGGAGCACCCTCTGCCAGCGAGCCATCAAAGCGGGCTCGGAATAGGGCTCGAGGAATGGATCCAACACCTCCGCAGGCGGACGCCAAGCGGCTGGATCAGCCACGGCAGCAGCAATGCGATTGACGTCGTGGTCCAGACTTCCGCAACCGATCTGATGCCCGATCTCTCCAGGCGTGAGAGTGTCGGCAAGGGCGTGGTTGACACTGCTGAACACCACACACCCGCAAGCCATCGCCTCCAATGGAGGCAAGCCAAACCCTTCACTGACCCCCGCAGCACGCCAGTGCTCTGCCGAGTCATAGACATACACCTTGGCGCTGTTGAACAGATCCACCAGATCGTCGACCCAGCCGTCCTGCACCTCCACCCGCAGCCCCCTGGCTCGCAAGGCAGGCACAAGCTGCCGAAGCACGTAGTCACTGCTTTTGCGCCGCTGCACCAGCACATCGAGGGAACGCGCGTCCGATGCTTGGTGGCGAGCACCCCGCTCAAACCACTGCGGCTCCAGGGCGTTCGGAAGAAAGAACAGGGGGTTTCGTGGAGCACGGTCGCCCCAATACCCGAGGGTGTTTCGACTGACCGCCAACACCGGCACGCCTGGCGGCAGGTCAAAGCCGTAGCCACTGCTATGGGCCTGGTAAATGACGGGTCGACCGTGCAGCCGGCGCAACAGCATGGGCACGTCAAAGCCCCAGCTCACCAGCCAGAGCGCGTCGGCTGGAGCCTTCTCCTGTCGCAACAGGTCATCGAGAAACGGATGATCGGCCTGGCGCTGGCGGTAGGTGACCAGCTGCATGGGCCGCAACTGCGATAACAGCCGGGCCGTTTGCAGTGCAACACTCAACCCACCACAACGAAAACGGGTTCCGGTGCCAGGCACCAGAACCCTGATGGGAGTGAGTCGTTGTGGAATCGACGGAGGAGCGGATGGCATCAGCTCAGGGTGACGAAACCATCCCGCTCAAGCAAGCCTGAAATCAGGCGGTGGCGGCCTCCGTGCTGCCAGCCCGCTGACGACGGGTGAGGAAACCAAACAACACCTTGCCGATGGCGGCCACCAGGTTGCCTTCCAGCTCTTTGAACATGTTCATGTTCAGGTGGAACGCATGGTTGGCCTCTTCCACGATGCGATCAGCCATGGCCTGATCGATAGGAAGCTCATCCATCGTTGAGCGATAGGTGGTTTTAAACGCCTTCTCGTCAGCGATGTCATCGAAGACGTAGAAACGCAGTCCGTCATCGCCATCCATGTTCATCGCCTTTTGAGCGATGTTCTTGAGGATCTGGCCACCGGAGAGATCACCCAGGTAACGGGTGTAGTGATGACCCACCAACAGCTCAGGTGACTCTTGGGCGACGGCGTGAATCCTCTCCACATAGGCAGCTGCGGAAGGGGATGGCTTGATCTCGTCCTTCCAGTTGGCACCGAAGTAATAGGTGAGGTCTTGCTCCAGCGCTTCGCTGCGGTTGAGCTCTTTCATCCCCACGGGGCCCACCACAGGGTGATCACCCAGCTTGGCGATCTCCTCCTCCATCGCCGTGTACACGAAATAAAGGTCGGCCACCAGTTTTCGATAACTGGCCTTGTCGACCACACCCTTGAGGAAGCAGCTCACAAAGCCGGTGTTTTCGGCCATGGTGTGCGACTTCTTGGTGCCTTCACGCAGCTGGGCAGCCAAAGCGACAGACATGGAACAGACCTTGTGGCACAGAAGAGAACCATAAAAGCCATTTCCCGCCAGAAGCCCTCTGGTTTGCGAAGGGTTACGAGGCCACGGCAAACACGGTGTGCAGTTCACGGCAGATCTGCTGCAAGCGCAGCACTTGATCGGGCTGAGGCAGATGGGAGCCACTCGGCTGCCAGTCGCCCACCGTGGCCAATCGCCAGCGTTCACCGTCGTAGGTCATCCCGCGCATCAGCACGCCCAGCAACGGAGAGCTCTCTTCCCGCGGGTCCACCCGAAGACGCAGCTGCAACAACAGACTGCGGCACTGCAGGCGCGGACTCCAGCCAGGGAAGTGGAAGGCCAGGTCGAGGGTTTCCTCTTCCGTCCACTGGCGTGTTTGCGGGTCATCGCGCCAGGGGCTGAGGTTGGGCTTCGCTGCAGGGAAGTGCTGCCGCACCAGCGTCACGGACGACGCCAGCGCCTGGGCCTGTGGAACGCTGTGAATGGCTTCAGCTGCGTTCACGACTGTCGAAGGCGATGCGTTCAGGATGAAGGGTGCTGAGCGCACGTGCCAGCGACCGTTACGGTTGCGACCACAGTGTTCAAACCGGAACGGTTCTGGTCGAAGGGGGGCCAACCATGGCTTTGCGCTCCATCAGCACCCGAATCAGCCTCTATGGCCTCGTCGGCGTCGCGGCCGCCGCGGTTCATGCAGGGGTGCTGCTGGCCCTCGGTGTGGTGATGCCGCTGTGGCTCGCCAATCCCCTGGCCTTCCTGGCCGCATCCCTGGCGGGGTATCTCGGCCATGCCCGCTTCACCTTCCGCCCGGAAACCGGCGGCGCCCGCTTTGCGCGCCGCTGGCTGGTGCTGCAATACGCGGTCAATCTCACCATCTGCAGCCTGTTGCCTCTGGTGCTGCCGGCACTGGTTCCCGCACCCGTGCGGCTCGCCATGCTGGTGTTCACCCCCACCGTGCTCAATGCCCTGATCTGGTCACGAGCGGCCCGGTTCAGTCAACGCCGCCGTCAGAGCGGCAGCCGGCCCCGCCTCCATGCCGATGACCTGGGGCTGAGTGAGGCCAGCAACGAAGCGATCCTGGCGTTGATCGAAGCAGGCCAGCTCGATGGCGCCAGCCTGCTGGTGCAGGGTGCTGAGGTGCAACCTGCCGTCAGGCGCTGGAAAAACCTGGAGGCAAGACGGAGCGATCTGCAACTTTGCCTGCATCTCTGCCTCACCGAAGGTCCCTGCTGTGCACCGGCTGCGAGCATCCCTGATCTGGTCGACGCCAATGGCCATCTGATGCTGTCGTTCGGACAGTGGCTGCTGATCTCATTGCTCCCGCCTAGGCACCCGCGTCGCCGCAGGGTCAGGCGCCAGCTGCGAGCCGAAATCAACGCTCAGATCGAACGCTTCGAGCAACTGGTGGGCGGTGTCGCGCCACTGGCTCTAGACGGCCACCAGCACATCCACCTCGTCCCCCTGATCCACGACACCCTGCTCAACCTGGCGCAGGAGAAAGGCATCACCTGGATGCGCAGCACCGCTGAGCCACTGCCCACAGGGCTCCCCCTCAGCAGCTGGCGTGCCGCAATCCGCAGTGCTGGGCTGCTGAAATGGGGAGTCCTGCAAGTGCTCACCACCCGGGCAGCAGGGCGTCAGCGCAGACAGGGCATCGCCAGCAATGACGGATTTGCGGGCGTGCTGTTCACCGGGCAGATGGGGCCCCTGGCCTTGGAGGCCGGGTGGAGGGAACTGAGCAGTCGAGCTCCAGCTCAGAACCCGTCGCAAACGCCACCCCAAGTGCTGGTTCATCCAGGCGCTCCGCTCGAGCGCGACCTGCAGAGGGATGGGTTTGGGGTGTCAGCTCCATTCGCCGGTTCCCCTTGGCGCCAACGGGAATGGGAGGCCGTGCGCACCCTCAATCGGTGCGGTCAATCGCGCGGATGAAGTAGTGGGGGCGGGCCTTGGCCTCCACATAAATCCGACCGATGTATTCCCCCAAGACCCCAATCCCGATCAGCTGAATACCGCCCAAAAAGAGGATGGCGACGATCAAGGTGGCGAAGCCTGGAGCATCAACGCCGGTGAAAACAGTGTCGAGCACGATCACCAGGGCATAGATCAGGCTGAGCAGCGACACCAGCACCCCGATGACACTCCACACCTTCAGAGGAAGCACGGAAAAGGAAAAGATGCCGTCAAGGGCATAGCTCCAGAGCTTGAGCGGACTCCAGGAGCTGGCACCGCCGCTGCGGCTCACCCGCTGGTAAGGCAGTTCAACACTGCGGAACCCAGTCCAAGGCAACAGACCTTTGGAGAACCGGCTGGATTCCCGCAGCCGGGTCAGCGCCTCGAGCACCGGTGCATCCAGCAGCCTGTAGTCGCCGGCCCCTTCCTGGAGCTGAATTGAATCCACCAGCTTGTTGAACACCCGGTAAAACCAGGAAGCACTGGCCACCTTGAGGCGGGATTCCTGATCCCTGTCATCGCGGACCGCCGTGACCACTTCTGCACCAGCCTTCCACTGGTCGATCATCGCTTCGATCAGCTCGGGCGGGTGCTGCAGATCGGAATCGATCAACACCGCGGCAGCACAGTTCCCTCGGGCATGGTCGAGGCCTGCCAGCATCGCCGCCTCCTTGCCGAAATTGCGGGTGAGCTCCAACAGGGTGACGGGAACAGGCTCGCCAAGCTGCTGTTGATGCTTTTGAAACGCGCGGATCTGATCAACGGTGCCGTCTCGGGACCCGTCATCGATCAGCACCAACCGCTCCACCCCGGGCACCGCCAGCACCCGTTCGATGAAATGGGTGATCACGGCCTGCTCGTTGAAACAGGCAGCCACAACCCAAACCCCTGCAGGTTTCACCATGGGTCACCGGAGGCTGATCAAAGGGAACTTTAGGGATCGCCGTCTAAGTCATAGGCTCGCCCCATTGCACTAACGCCCCACGGCTCCCGTTCTCCATGGCTCAGTTCGAGAAGCTCACCGCCCCCACCCAGGGCACACCGGTCCGCTTCGAGAACGGCCAGCCCGTAGTGGCCAACGACCCGATCATTCCGTTTATCCGCGGCGATGGCACCGGCGTGGACATCTGGCCAGCCACCCAGAAAGTGCTGGATGCGGCTGTGGCCAAGGCCTATGGCGGCGCCAAGCGAATCGAGTGGTTCAAGGTCTACGCCGGTGATGAAGCCTGCGACCTCTATGGCACCTACCAGTACCTGCCCGAAGACACCCTCGAGGCGATCCGCACCTACGGCGTCGCCATCAAGGGCCCTCTCACCACGCCGGTCGGAGGCGGGATCCGGTCGTTGAATGTGGCCCTGCGCCAGATCTTTGATCTCTACTGCTGCGTGCGCCCCTGCCGTTACTACGAAGGCACCCCCAGCCCCCACAAGCGTCCCCAGGATCTGGACGTGATCGTCTACCGGGAGAACACCGAAGACATCTACATGGGGATCGAGTGGGAAGCCGATGACGCCGTGGGCCAGGAACTACGGAAACATCTCAACGAGGTGGTAATCCCCGCCAACGGCAAGCTGGGCAAGCGCCAGATTCCTGAAGGGGCCGGCATCGGCATCAAGCCAGTGAGCAAGCACGGCAGCCAGCGCCACATCCGCAAGGCCATCCAGCACGCCCTGCGCCTCCAGGGCGACAAGCGCCACGTGACTCTGGTGCACAAGGGCAACATCATGAAATTCACGGAAGGCGCCTTCCGCGACTGGGGCTATGAACTGGCCACCACCGAATTCCGCGACGTGTGCATCACCGAGCGGGAAAGCTGGATCCTGGGCAACCTCGATAACGATGCGAACCTGAGCGTGCAGGCCAATGCCCGCATGATCGAACCGGGCTACGACAGCCTCACCCCGGAAAAGAAAGGGGCGATCGACGCCGAAGTTCAGGCCGTGATTGACACCATCGGCGCCAGCCATGGCAACGGCAAGTGGAGGGAGATGGTGCTGGTGGACGACCGTATCGCCGACAGCATCTTCCAGCAGATTCAGACCCGCCCTCAGGAGTATTCGATCCTCGCCACCCTGAACCTCAACGGCGACTACATCTCCGATGCCGCGGCCGCCATGGTGGGCGGTCTGGGGATGGCCCCCGGCGCCAACATCGGAGCGAATGCGGCCATCTTCGAAGCCACCCACGGCACCGCCCCGAAGCATGCCGGCCTCGACCGCATCAACCCCGGCTCGGTGATCCTCAGCGGCGTGATGATGCTGGAATTCCTCGGCTGGCAAGAGGCCGCCGATCTGATTACCAAAGGGCTCAGCGCCGCCATTGCCGACCAGCAGGTCACCTATGACCTGGCCCGACTGATGGAGCCCAAAGTGGATGCCGTCAGCTGCAGCGGCTTCGCCGAGGCCATCATCGAACGGTTCTGAGCCCGCAAACCGCCGAAGCCGTTGCCGCAGTCCTGAGGGGGGAGCTGGCGCTGAGACGCTGGCAACCCGCTCTGGACCATTCCGCCATCGCCGCCCTCTGCAATGCATTGCAGGGGCTCGATGACAGCGGCACCTGGGCGCCAACACCTTGGGGGCGCACCTTGCCACGCAGTTGCGTGGGCACCGATCCTCAGCGCTACCTCGACCATCTCCAGCTGCGCTGCAAGCTCGCCGCCGTGGACCAACTCGAGCAACTGTTTTTTGCACCGGTGGCTGCGTTGTTCAGCCAACACTTCGGCCTACCCCTGGACCTGCTCAGCAGCAGCGACGGAAGCCAACTGCCGGGGTGGGCGCTGCGGGAAATGGCCAGCGGAGGCCGCATTCCAGAGCACTGCGAGCAGGACTGGAATCCCCTCAACCTGATCGAAAACGGCACCCTCTGCGACGTGGCCCTGGAGCCCGCGTTTCAACTGAGCTTTCTGTACGGCGTCCGCTCCGCCACCCAGGGAGGAGAGCTGCAGATCAGCGCCGATGAGACCTGCGTGCCCCTATCCCCTGGCGAGCTGCTGCTGTTTAACGCCGGCTGCCGCCGCCATCAGGTGCTGCCCACATCAGGACCGGAACTGCGGGTGGTGCTGGGAGGATTCCTGCGTCTCAATCGCAGCCACACCCGACTGCATTGCTACGTCTAACGCCACCAATCGCCAGGGTCGTTCTCTGCGAGTACCGCCTGGACGATCCCAAGAGGCCTGCAGACCTGTCCTTCCCGCTGCCACCACCCCGGCAGCGCCATGGCTGGGACGCCTGGAGCGACCTGTGCGATCGCATCGACCGGAGCCTGCAGGTGGCCGGGGGCGTGCTGCGGGAACCCTGGCTGGAATTCGACCATCCCTTTGCGCATCCCCCGGGTGTGTTCTTTCGCCTCGATCACCGCAAAGGAGCGCTGGCCGAAGGTGTGGGGGCAGCGCGCCAGCAGCTCATACCCCAGGTCGAGCAACCGCTGTACTGGCCCAGCAGCGACGACCTGGACCTGGGGATCAGTCACTGCGGATTCTTCCCCAGCAGAACCGACCACCAACACGGGGCCATTCGCCTCAACCTCACCGGCCCCGATCAGTGGGCCTGGCTGACACGCCAGGCACCAAACCTATGCAGAGACACCCTGGCAGAACTCCTCCAGGCAGAAACGTTCTGCTGGTCCGCCACATGTGACTGGGGAGCGGATGGCATCCAACGCCTGGGGTTCGAATTGTTCCCCGTAGGACGGCTGCAGCGTGGCAGCGCGATCAATGACCCACTGGTGCAGACCCTGCTGCAAGCACTGGAGCCCTGGTGTTCGCCTGAGACCATCACGGAATGCCAGCGACACCATCACAACTGGCGTCAACAGCAGAGTCCGAGCCATCAAGACGGCTTCAGCCATCTCAAACTGAGCCCTGAGAGCGATGGCACCTGGTCGATGAAGTTGTATCTGCTGAGCCATGCGCCTCGCTGACGCCTGCCTGGAGCGGGATGGTTTCACCTGGGTGCCTGAGCTGCTGGACCAGGCCAGCCGCACCAGACTGCGTCGACTCACAGCTCCCATCCTGGAAGCAGCCAAGCGCTGGGAAAGCCAGGGAGAGCCCCTCTGGTTTCTGCAGGACGACCTGCCCGAGCTCGCCGATCTCCTGCAACAACCCAGCTTGCTGGCACGGCTCCAAAGCACGTGTGGCCTGGGCCAAGCTCCCGTGAAGCTTCTAGCCGCAACTCTCTACAGAAAACGCACCGGTGAACCCGGCACCGCCTGGCATCAAGACGCCCGCTTCATCCCAAGCGACCAACTCGCCGCCTTCACGGTGTGGTTGCCACTGCAAGCGATCGATGCCGCCAACGCACCGATTCAGTTTCTGCCCGGGAGCCACCGCCACTGCCTCCTGGAGCAACCCCAACAGGCCAGCAGCCCTCCCATTGGCCTACCGGAGACCTCTCCTTGTGTGGCCACACCCATGGCCTTCGGGGATGCAACCATCCACACGCCCTGGACCCTGCATGGATCCTGCAGCAACCGCACCGCCGCTCCGCGCCTGGCACTGATCGTCAATTACCTCAGCGGCCCACTCACTCTCAACGCCGAGTCAGCGCTCAACGGTTCCCACCACCCGGAAATCGTGAACGTGCTGCGCCGCACCAACCAGCACAGCCTCGGGCGACGCCTGCAGCAGCCAGGTACCCCATTCAGCCCAGCACAATGGCGCCATGGCCAGTCCTGATCCTTCCGATCCCTGCGTTCACTGCGGCTTCTGCCTGCCCACCTGCGCCAGCTACCGGGTGCTGGGGACGGAAATGGACTCGCCGCGCGGTCGCATCCACACCCTCAAGGCGATCGATACCGGTGAACTGAGCCTGGATGCCACCGTTGCCGGGCATTTCGACAGCTGCCTCGGGTGCTTCGCTTGCGTCAGCGCCTGCCCGTCCGGCGTGCGTTACGACCAGCTGATCGAGGCCACCCGTCCGCGCCTCAACAACCCTGAGCTGCGCAGCCCTTGGCAGCACACATTCCGGCAGCTGCTACTGGCCGTGCTCCCCTATCCCCGCCGATTGAGAGCCCTGCTCACTCCGCTGCGGGCCTATGCCGGCACCCCACTGCAATCCCTCGTGCGCCGCAGCGGCGTGCTGAAGCTGCTTGGGCCGCAGCTGAATGCCATGGATGCTCTGTTGCCAGCTCTGGCCCCGGAAGGCTTCGCCGATCGCTTCCCCACCGTGTCGCCGGCCCATGGACAACGCCGCGGCCGGGTCGGGCTGGTGCTGGGGTGCGTGCAGCGGTGCTTTGACCCCAAGGTCAACGCAGCCACCGTGGCGGTGCTCCAGGCCAATGGTTTCGAGGTGGTGATCCCGCCGAACCAGGGCTGTTGTGGTGCCGTGAGCCATCACCAGGGCCAGATGGACCAGACCCGCGAGCTGGCCACCACCTTGGTGGCCAGCTTCCAGGCCATCCCCAATCCACAGCCCTTGGATGCCGTCCTCGTGGCTGCTTCCGGCTGCGGCCACACCCTCAAGGCCTATGGAGAACTGCTCGAACCAGGCGCCAGCGGATTCCCCTGCCCCGTGCAGGACGTGCATGAATTCCTGATGGAACGCGGGCTGAGTGAAGAGTTCCGCGCAGCCCTGATGCCCCTCCAACACCCAGAGGGACAGCAGGCCAGCCCCGCCGAGCCCCTGTCAGTGGCGTATCACGATGCCTGCCACATGATCCATGGCCAGGGAATCACGGCGCAACCGCGGGCCCTGCTGCAGGCGATTCCCCACCTGCAACTGCGCGAGGCCACGGAAGCCGGTGTCTGCTGCGGCAGTGCCGGCATCTACAACCTGGTGCAACCCGACGAAGCCGCCGCCCTGGGGCGGATCAAAGCCAACGACCTGCAGAGCACAGGCGCCGGGCTGATTGCCAGCGCCAACATCGGTTGCACGCTGCAATTGCGCCGCCACCTGCCTCCAGACGACCAGGCCCCCGCGGTGCGTCACCCGATGGAACTGCTGGCGACCTCAGCCGGACTGCTCTAGCGCCCCTCCATCTGCCGCCAGGCCTGCGCCAGCGTGTCGGCGTCGCCAAGATTTCCTGGGAAGGTGATGATCGGCAGCCCCTGATGCGCTGAACCAGCCGAAGGCAACGGCCGCACCAACGACAGTCCCGGCAGCAACTGTCCCTCCAGCTGCACCGCTTCGAGCCCGAGCCCCTCCGCCAGCAGGGTGCCGGTGGTGATGCCGCCCTTGCTAATCACATAACCCAGCTGCGGTGCCAGGGCCGCCACCAGACGCCCCATCACCCGGGCCAACTCCATCCCAAACCGGAGCCGCCGGAGCACCGCCCCTTCCCCCTCGCCAAACCCCAGCTCGCCGCGGCTGGTGAACAGCACGGGGGTGCAACCTCGGGCCAGCAGCGCCTCCAGCCGCGTGCGCCACTCCAGTTCCAGATCCGGCAACAACCAGTCGGCCTGGCCCCCTTCCAGCACTCGGGCGATGCGGGCCACGGGCAACTCCAGCCCTTCGCATGCAGGCTCCCGCAACAGCTGCTGCAGCTGCTGATCCGCCAACGGCACATGGGAACCCACCAGCACCAACCCAGGCTGAGGCCTGCCTGAATGCTGACGCCGCAAACCTGCCAGGCCAGTCGCATCCAAAGGCTGAGGCCCTAGGGGGCAGGATCCACCATCCACCAGGCCATTAAGGAGGCTGGCGGCGGAACGAAACAGAAAGCGTTTGCGGCCCTGCAACTGATGAACGGCCGCCCCAAGGGCCTCCAATTGCTCGACGCGGGTGGCATCAACCACCACGGGTTGATTGTCCTCAAGACCCTCAAGCCAGTGGAGCAGAGCCGTGAAACCTGCAGGTTCACCACCACGGCGCCCTTCAGCAGCCCGATCCAACACCCCCCAGCCCAGCCGCATCACTGAGGCCTGTGCAATCGCGCCACCACTTTTCTCCTCCAGCCAGGCGGCCAGATCGCTGGTGCTGAAACCAAACAACCGGTCCTGGGCAAACGCGGTGGTGTGAACAGGATCCCCATGCAGAAGATGCACCCCGTCCACGGTCGTGCGCCCCCCCGGCAGGAACGCCGGCACATGCAACGTGGCGTCCACGGGCTCAAAGCGTGCCTGCCAGGCCTCCGCCAGCACCTGGGGCTCCAACACGCCATGGCCCCGCAGGGTGGAGTCACCTCGGCTGACCAACTGCACCTGATCAGGGCGCATGTTGTCCGCAGCCATCGCTGCAGCCAATTCCTCCACAATCTCTCGGTTCCGTGCGGCGGCCTCAGACGGCGACAGCGCCCGGGTGTTGGCCAGCACAAACAGCAATCGCGAGGGATGGCGCAAACCACGGCGCAAGGTCTCCCGGTCCCAGCGCAGCAACAACGGACAGCTGTGAACCGTTTGCGACCCCGTGGGGTCGTCGTCGATCACCACAACCTTCACCGAGGACTCCGCCTCGCGCGCTCCTCAATCTCGATCAGATCAGACCCATTCACTGGAGCAATAAACCCTGCATTGGCACGCACCAGACAAACAACGGAAGCTTGACTGCGCTGCGCAACATCCAACTGACGCCAGCCCGGCAGACGCACGCGCAGCCAGGGGCGACCGTTCACCATCAGCACCGCCTGCTGAAGGCCATGCTCCGGGGTGTCGGTGACCACCACATCCCCGTAGTGAAGCCGGGCAATCGGTTGATGGGTTGCCAAAGACCGGCAGTGGGTTCCCTCTGGATCCCGCTCCACCATCAGCCAATGGCGCACCTCGTAAAGCCCGCGATTGCCCTGGGTCTGGCTGCTCAAAAAGTCACCACTGGCGTTGGGCAACGGTGGTTCAGCCCTCTGAGCCAAAGCGCCCTGACCACAGATCCCCAGATGGAGCAGGAGCACACTGTGGACCAATCGGCGCACTTGTCGAGTCATGGCAGCAAGGCCCATGGCACCATCATTCTCGGCAGAACCCACCGGTTATCGATACGTTCGTCGCCAACACCAGCTCACCCCAGACCATCGCGCCAGACAACCTGGCCGCGGTCCAGGACGTGGTGCGTGATCTGCACGCCAGCGCCAGCCCCTGGATCCCCTCCGGTCTGGGCAGCCGCCTCAGCTGGGGAGCCCCGCTCAAACCGGCACCGGTGCTCAGCCTGCGCCACTGCAAGGCCGTGCTCGACCATGCCGTCGACGACCTCACGATCACCTTGCAGGCGGGACTGCCCCTGGCCGATCTGCAAGCGCAATTGGCGGAACACCAGCAATGGCTCCCCGTCGACTGGCCTTTTGGCACGAACCTGAAGGACGCTGATTCAGCGGGCAATGATTCCGCAGGCACTGACTCAGCAGGCAGCGTGGGAGGGCTGGTGGCCCGAGGACTGGCCGGAGGCCTGCGTCACCGCCACCTGGGGGTTCGCGACCAGATCATCGGCATCGGACTGATTCGCAGCGACGGCACCGAAGCCCATGCCGGCGGCCGGGTGGTGAAGAACGTGGCCGGCTACGACCTGATGCGCCTGCTCTGCGGCAGCTGGGGCAGCCTCGCCCTGATCAGCGAACTCACCCTGCGGGTGCAACCGATTCGTCCCGCACGGGCCCTACTCATGATTCACGGCCCCCTCGAAGCGCTGGAGGCCTGGCGCGCCGACGTGGTGGCCAGCACCCTCACCCCCGAGCTGCTCAATTGGCAGTGCGGCCCAGCGCAACCGCTGCGCATCCAGGTGGGGGTCGCCAGCGTCAGTGATGCGGCAGTGGAGGACCAGCTGAACCGCCTGCGGTCCCTTGCCGAGCACCACCAGCTGAGCGCGGAACCACACCCCTGGGAGGGACCCTTACCACCCGCAGAGAGCAGCACTACGGCCACACCACCCTGGTTGCTGCGACTCGCCCTGGCCCCCACCCAAGTCCAGGCCCTGTTCCGCAGCGCGGAACTGCAGGCGCTGCAGGGATGGCACTGGCAGGTGGCCGCCGCCGCCGGCAGTGGTGATGGCTGGGTCCCGACGGACGGGGCAACCCGATGCGATCAGCTGAAGAGCTTGCGTCAGCGCGTCGAGACCCTGGGGGGCAGGCTGAGTGTGCTGCGACAACCCTCGGCAAGCACCAAGGCGATTGACGCCTGGACGGATGCTCCATCCAGGCCGCTGATCGAGGCGGTGAAGCGCCAGTTCGACCCCCTGCAGCAACTCAACCGCGGTCGGCTTCCTGGGGTCGCCCATCCCTACGGATAACGGCTGACCGGGAAGAATCAGCCCTGACTAACCCGATAGGTGCAGCAGAGCTCGAGGCTCTCTCCGGCCGCCAGCTCCAGCTTGCGGTCGCCACTGATCAGGGACTGACGCGGACCCGTCCAAGGCTCCAGGCACACCATGGCGCGGGGCGGCTCGGTCCAGACCACGGTGAGATCCATCGGTGCCGGATGGTCGAGCTGAACCCGGGTGCCAGCCAGATCATCCACCAGGGTCACGGGGCCGGAGGGGCGACTCAGCAGATCCACCCCCTGGGCCAATCGCTCCAGCTGCCCGGCGGTGTCGGTCTCCGCCATCTCCAGGTGATTGAGGCAACGGGGTGCGAGGCCCTCCAGACGGGTGCGGCTCAGATCGCTGATGGTGAAGTAAGGGTGCAGACCAAAGCTGAACGGCATGGCCACCGCACCGTCACCGGTGTGGCTGATGGTGGTGCGAATCTCCAGGGCCTGCGCCAGCGGCCGCACCGCCATCACCACGCGGAAAGGGAACGGGAAGGCCTCACGGGTCTGGGCGGTGTCCGTCAGGCTGAGCTGGATACCGCTCTGATCCTCGAGCAGCTGCAGTTGCCAAGGCAGATCGCGGGCAAAACCGTGTTGCTTGAGGGTGTGATCAACCCCATTCACCGGCAACACATCACCGGGGAGATTGCCGCAAATTGGGAACAGCACAGGGATCCCGCCGCGAATGCTGTTGGCGGGATTGGCATAGCGCTCTCGATCGAAATACAGCCACTCGCGGCCACCACAGCTCCACTCCGTCACCAGCCCGCCACGCTCAGGCACCACCCGCAAGCGATCGCCACTGCTGGGGTGAACAAATTCCCAGTGGGGGTAGGGCGCGGACTGCTGAATGAGCGTCATGGCCATCGGCTTGGGCAGTCCAAGTGTGGCGCGACCGTAACGAGCTGACCGAGGACCGGCTGTCGTGCAGCCAACACCGATCGATCACTCACAGTCATGCCCACTGTTCCAAGGTTTTGAGCCACTCCAGCAGGGCAGCATTCACCTGCTCCGGCACCTCATCGTGGGGGCAATGGCCCGCCTCCAGCACCACTTCCGTCGTCGCCTCCGGTGCATGACGTTGAAAACTGGCGCGCCGGCCCGCCGCATTGATCCAGGGGTCGCGAATTCCCCAGAGCAACAGCAGAGGAGCAGTCAAATCCGCGAACAATTCATCGAGGGGTTGCCCGCGGGGAATGTCGAACACAGTGCGGAACACGCCAAAGGCGCCGGGATCACGGGATGGGAGAAGGATCGCCTCCACCAGTTCCTCATCCACATTGGTGCGATCGACATACACCTGATTGAGGGTGCGTCGAACGGTGGCCGGGCGGCGCATGTTCTCGAACAGCAGACGCTGCAGCACCGGACTCTTCAGCAGAGCCATGCCGATGGTCTGACGGGCAATGGCACCCCAACCTTTAGGTTCCCGCTGCTCATCACTGAACGGGCCTGCGGCATTGAGCAGCACCACGCCAGCGCAGTCATTCCCCAGTGCAGCACCAGCAGCGAGGGCCGCGAAACCACCCAGGGAATTCCCGGCGATCACGATGGGGCGACCGATCCGTTCCTTGACGTAGGCCACGAGCTGATCCCGCCAGAGGGCACCGCCATAGGTGAGGCCGGCCGGCTTGGCGCTGCGACCAAACCCGAGCAGGTCAAGGGCATGCACCTCGTGGGTGCGCGCCAGCACTGGGATGTTGTGTCGCCAGTGATCGGTGGAGGCCCCGAAGCCATGGACCAACAACAGGGCCGGACGCTCCTTCGCCAAGGCCGCAGCAGCAGGGTCGGTGGGGGCGCAGTGCAGGCAATGCACAAACGCGCCCAGGTGTTCCCAGGGTTCACACACGGTCTGGGGCAGCCGCTGGCTGACCAGGTCGCTGACCACTTCCGGAGCGGCTTCTGGAGCAAGGGTCACGACAGATCAGGCCTTGAGCGGTGATGCTAAGGAGCCTTGCCAGCGCTTGTTCCTTTGGACGCCTTCGCTCTCGGCTACGGCCCTTTCAATGATCCGGCCACTCTGCGTGGCGCCGTGTTCTGGGCCCTGGCGCTGTATCTCCCCCTGAGCGGGCCCCTCAGCCGCTTCGAAGCCAGCCTGCTCAACAGTCCGCTAAGCGCCGGCTGGCAGCAGATTGCCCTAGTGATCAGCAGCCTTGTGCTCGCCCTGGGGGTGGGCGTGGTGGTCCAGCTCGTCCTGAGCTGGACCCTTGGACCAGGCTGGGCATCGAGCCTGGCTTTGATCACGGTGGGTTGGAGCCTGTTCCTACTCCTGGCCCGCAGTCAGGGACAGGACAGAACGAAGGACTGACCTGGTGTCTCGCTGATCAGACCAATCCGACTGGATCGGCGGCAACCGAGTCGTCCACCTTGTCGCCCCCATCGGGGGTGTTGCCACCAAGCACCAGACGCAACAGCACCGGTGCCAGGAAGGTGGTGCCGATCACCATCACAAGGATGGCGGCCTCCAGAGAGGGCGAGAGCAGACCCGCACTCGTACCGAGCCCGAGGAAGATCAGGCCCACTTCACCCCGGGGCATCATTCCCAAGCCCACCACCAAACGGTTGGTGGGCTGTTTGCTCACAAAGGCCCAACCTGCAGCGATCTTGCCGAGGATGGCAATCACCAACAGGAAGCCGGCCACCACAAGAGCCGAACGGCTGGCGGGATCCAACGGATTGATCACCGACAGATCCATGCCGGCACCCACCAGCACAAAGAAAATCGTGGCGAACAGGGTCACGATCGGCAGCACCGCCTGCTGAATGGCGTGGTTGTGCTTCGAGCCGCTCAGAATCAAGCCAGCCGCGAACGCGCCCAGGGCAGCCTCCAGACCGATGGCTGTGGCGGCAAAGCAGCTGAGCGTAAGGATCACAAAGGACGCCACGAGCACTTCCCCCGGGGCTTTAAGTTTGTCGATCAGCCAGTCGAAAGCAGGCGCTGCCGTGCGGCTGAGGCCAATGGCCGCCACCACAAAAACGATCGCTGCCACCACCAGCTTGAGGATCGGAGCCATCGAGAAGGTGCCTCCAGCCGCCACGGACACCACCACCGCCAAGATCACGATGCCGAGGATGTCGTCAAGCACAGCAGCGCCAATCACGATCTGGCCCTCACGGGTTTTCAGGTAACCCAGTTCGCCAAACACGCTGGCGGTAATACCGATGCTGGTGGCGGTCATCGAGGCACCAGCGAACACTGCCGGAATCAGATCCACGTGGAAAATGGCCATCAGGCCTGCGGTGCCAATGGCAAAGGGCAACACAACACCGGCGACTGCAACCGTGAAGGCCTGACCACCAACCGCCACGAGCTCATCTAATTCACTCTCAAGACCGGTGAGGAACAGCAGGGCATAGAGGCCAAGGGTGGCGACCGCCTGCAACGAGGGGAAGGTCTCGTTGTAGATCTCCGGAATGGCATCCGGCGGAATCGAGGCCAGTCCACCGATGAGCTGGCTGAAGCTGTCGCTGAGATGGGCCTGGGTTTCAGGCGGCACCAGCAGATGCAAGCCCGACGCACCGATGATCACGCCGGCCAACAGTTCCCCGAGGATCGTGGGCAGCTGAAACCGCACCAACACCTCCGCCAGAGTGCGGGCAGCCACGAAGATCAACAGGAAGCGCACCACCCCGATCAGGGTTTCAGCCACCTCCAGATCGTGGCTGCTGAGCTCACTCAGCATCGGAGAGAGCTGGGCCAGCTCCAAGGGCACAAGCATCGAGATCAACAGGTCCTGATGCCAGGGACCTTATAAGAGATCCCCTCCAGCAACCGTTCAGATCAACCTGCTGCGGCGTGGGCACAGAGAGCAAGGCAACATCAACACGCCGTTGGCACGTGCGATCAGTACCCAAATCGATCGCTTCACTCTGGTGATCAATGGCAGCAAGCAGGTGCTTTTCGGTAGATCCAGGGCGCCCCAATCGAAAGAACAAATCAAGGGAAAAATCCTGCGGCACCGGGCTGATGCCGGCGAGCAAGGCAACAACTCACCAGAAATCAACCATTGGCGCTGAAGCCTCGGTCACAGTTCCTGCACCGTGTGAACCAGTCAAGGGCAAACCGACTCACACTTGGATCACACCCGGTTCCGTCATATCTGAGAGCGATGAGCACCTCCGAGCCTCTCGATCTACGTCTGCCCACGCCCAGCTGCTTCGCCGACCCCGAACGGGCCGGGCTTGAAGCCGATGCCGTGTTTGCCGGCATGACCGAGCACCTGTTCTTCACGCTGGGAAAACTCGCCCCCACCGCCAGCCGCCATGACCTCTACATGGCCCTCAGCTATGCGGTGCGCGACCGGCTGATGACCCGCTACCTGGCCAGCCTCGAGGCCATCCGAGCCCGGCCACAGAAAACAGTGGCGTACCTCTCGGCGGAATTCCTGATCGGCCCCCAGCTCAACAACAACCTTCTCAACCTCGGGATTCAGAAGGAGGCCGAGGAAGCGGTGCGTCGCTTCGGCGTGGAATCGCTGCAGCAGATCCTCGATGTGGAGGAAGAGCCAGGCCTGGGCAATGGAGGGCTCGGCCGTCTGGCGGCCTGCTACATGGAATCCCTCGCCAGCCTACAGGTGCCAGCCACCGGCTACGGCATCCGCTACGAGTTCGGCATCTTCGACCAGCTGATCCGCGACGGGTGGCAGGTGGAAGTCACCGATAAGTGGCTCAAAGGCGGGTGGCCTTGGGAACTGCCCCAACCGGATGAAGCCTGCTTCGTGGGATTCGGGGGCCGCACCGAGAGCTATCTCGACGACAAAGGGAATTACCGCTCCCGTTGGATCCCGGCGGAGCATGCCATCGGCGTCCCCCACGATGTGCCCGTCCTGGGCTACCGGGTCAACACCTGCGACCGCCTGCGCCTGTGGCGCGCGGACGCGACCGAGAGCTTCGACTTCTATGCCTTCAACATCGGCGATTACTACGGCGCCGTGGAGGAGAAGGTGGGCAGCGAAACCCTCTCCAAGGTGCTTTATCCGAATGACGGCACCGATGAGGGCCGACGCCTGCGCCTGAAGCAGCAGCACTTCTTCGTGAGCTGCTCCCTACAGGACATGCTGCGCAGCCTCGATCACCGCGGCCTTGCGGTGGAGAACTTTGCCGACTACTGGACGGTGCAGCTCAATGACACCCACCCGGCGATTGCGGTGGCCGAACTGATGCGGCTGCTGATCGATGATCGCCACCTGGAATGGAACCAGGCCTGGGAGATCACCACCCAATCGGTGGCCTACACCAACCACACCCTGCTGCCGGAAGCTCTGGAAAAGTGGGATCTACGCCTGTTCGCCGACCTGCTGCCCAGGCATCTAGAGCTGATCTACGAGATCAACCGTCGCTTTCTCCAGCAGGTACGACTGCGCTTCCCAGGCAATGACGCCATCCTGCGCAAGCTCTCGATCATCGATGAAGACGGCAACAAAGCCGTGCGCATGGCCCACCTGGCCACGATCGGCGCCCATCACGTCAACGGTGTTGCCGCGCTGCACTCCGATCTGGTGCGCACCCAACTGCTGCCTGAATTTGCTGCACTCTGGCCCGAGAAATTCACCAATGTCACCAATGGCGTGACGCCCCGCCGCTGGGTGGCGCTGGCAAACCCAGAGATGTCAGCTCTGTTTGACCAGATGGTGGGCCCCGACTGGATCTCCAACATGGAGAGCCTGCGCAAGCTGGAAGCCCATCAACACGACAGCACGTTTCTCTATCAATGGGGCGAAACCAAACTGTCGGTCAAACGCAAACTGGCGAACTACATCCACCGTCATTCCGGTGTGCTGGTGGACCCTGCGAGCTTGTTCGATGTGCAGGTGAAGCGGATCCACGAATACAAACGCCAGCACCTGAATGCGCTGCAGATCATCACCCAATACCTGCGCATCAAGAACGGCCAGGCCGATGGATTAGCGCCCCGCACCGTGATCTTTGGGGGCAAAGCGGCACCGGGCTATTACATGGCCAAACTGATGATCCGCTTCATCAACGGCATCGCCGAAACGGTCAATGCCGATCCAGATATGGATGGCCGCTTGCGGGTGGTGTTTCTGCCCAATTACACGGTGAAGCTGGGTGAGCAGGTGTATCCCGGCTCCGATCTCTCCGAACAGATCTCGACTGCAGGGAAGGAAGCCTCAGGCACCGGCAACATGAAGTTCGCCATGAATGGAGCCCTCACCATCGGCACCCTCGATGGCGCCAACGTGGAAATCCGCGACAAGGTCGGCGCCGACAACTTCTTCCTGTTCGGCAAAACCGTGGAAGAGATCGCGGCCCTGAAGCAAAGCGGTTATCGCCCCTGGGAGGTGATCAACAGCACCCCTGAGCTGGCCGAAGCGATCCATCTGATCGAAAGTGGCCACTTCAGCAACGGCGATGCCGACCTGTTCCGCCCTCTGCTCGACAACCTCACCGGCAGCGATCCCTTCTTCGTGATGGCCGATTTCGCCGACTACCTCCGCGCCCAGGACGCCGTCAGCCAGGCCTGGAGCGACCGCACCCAATGGAACCGCATGTCGGTATTGAACGCTGCTCGAAGCGGCTTCTTCTCCTCCGACCGCTCAATCCAGGAATACTGCGATCACATCTGGAAAGTACAGCCCCTGAAAGTCGACATCACCTGCGACGTGCGCTGACGGCTGAGACCTGCCTGGCGATCAAGCTGAGCAAGTCAAACCACACAAGCCACCTGATGCCCCTGAGTAAATCGGGAGCATCAACCAGCTGGTGGGAAGGCGACGACAAGCCCTGCTGACACAGGAGAAATCAAACGATCAGCTGCGATCCGGCAGATCAGGAGTCTGGTGGAGCAGACGGTTTAAACGCAGACGATCAGCATTGAGGGGATCGGGCGCCAACTCGCCAGCCAGCTCGCGGAACTTCTGTTCAATCGCTTCAGGAACGCGCACATCAAAGATGCGCTCCATCAAGGCCTCGATCGAAAACAGATGCGCATTGATGTTTTCGAGATCCGCCATGGCCTGATGAAGCGCATCAACGGGCTCTTCAGTGGCACCGACAGGCGTGGCATGAGCCTGGGTTTCAGCCGGACGGGGACCGTGCTGCTTCTGGAGATCCTCCAGCACACGACCCGAGAGGGTGCGGAAGGCCTGAAGTGCAGCCCAACTCAGCTCCTGCTGCTGACGCAGGGTGGGAGATTCACGAATGAGGCGATCGTGCTCGCGATAAAAGCGCTGACAGTCAGGGCATTGACAGGGCTCTTCAGGCACGTCACACCCTCAAGATCAATTCCCATCATGACATCTGATTAAGCAGCCAGAGGCGGCTCCCCTGAAAATCCGCCGTCATCGGCGGACGGACCACGCGGCCCCTCGCCGTTGTCGTCGTCAGTGAGGTCGGACATTCCCGGCAGCGGAATCTCAATGGATGACACGACCTGAATCACGTCACGAAGACGCATCGAATCGGCAAACCAACCCATGGCCTGCTCAGTGTCGCCACGACGTTCCGCATCGCTGGCCTGGTCTTCATGGGCCTCCGCCAGCAACGCCAGCCAGCAGAGGCAACGGGCCTGAACCACCGAGAGATCGAGATCGGTGGGCTGGGAATCAGCAATGCGCTCGCTTTCCTGCTGCACCAAGAGCCGAAGCCGCAGATCGTGAAGCTGGGTCATGGCACCGGATTCACTGCGTTAACGCTAGCGACAGAGTGCGGTCCCGCCACCCCCCCAGATGTAGTGGCGGCTACGGGATCACAAACCCACGGACAACGGGGCTGGCGGGACTCGAACCCACGACCTACGGTTTAGGAAACCGTCGCTCTATCCGGCTGAGCTACAGCCCCCTAAAAGCCATTATGGGGGTTGAAAGCAGGCGAGGTGATCGCGATCAGGGCATCGGTGGCTTCGGCCCCGAGGCGCTTGGTTGAGGAAAGTCCGGGCTCCCCGATGGCCAGGCTTGCTGGGTAACGCCCAGTGCGGGTGACCGTGAGGAGAGTGCCACAGAAACACACCGCCGATGGCCGGCTTGCCGGCACAGGCAAGGGTGCAAAGGTGCGGTAAGAGCGCACCAGCAGCATCGAGAGGTGCTGGCTCGGTAAACCCCGGCTGGGAGCAAGGCCGAGGAACGACGGTTGGCCATCAACCCCGTTCCGCTGATGTGCGCCGCTCGAGGTCGCCGGTAACGGCGATCCCAGATAGATGATCACCCCCCTTCTTTGGAAGGGAGAACAGAACCCGGCTTATGTCCTGCTTTCACCCCCTTTGGCGCCCCAGCTGACGCCATCCGCTGCGCTCCTGTTAGGTCCAGATCCGTGCCCATCGATTCGGCCCCATCCGATCCCTCACCTCTGCGCGATGAGCAACTGATGCGCTTCTGCGCAGACCTGGGATTGAACCCCTCCACTAGCCCAAATGCAGCCCGAACCCTGGCGCTGGTGGATGAAGCGCTGACCCACACCTCCACCGGCAGGCACATCAACCACGAGCGTCTCGAATTTCTCGGGGATGCCGTTCTTCGACTGGCAGCCAGTGAATACATCGAACAGCACCACCCCCAACTCCCCGTTGGCGAGCGCTCCGCCCTGCGGGCTCAACTGGTGAGCGACCGTTGGCTTGCCGCCCTCGGCGACAGCATCGGCATCGAAGCAGTGCAAACCATCGGCGCCAAGGCCCGCGGGGACGACGCGGCGCGCGCGACCCTGCGAGCAGAAGCCACCGAGGCCCTGATCGGAGCGCTGTATCAGGGATGGGGATCCATCGAGCCCGTGCACAGCTGGCTCACCCCTCACTGGCAGCGGACCAGTGCAGCAGTGCTGGCCGACCCCCACAAGGGCAATGCCAAGTCGGCTCTGCAGGAGTGGAGCCAAGCCCGCAAGCTCGGCCTACCCACCTATTGCAGTGAGGAGCAAAGTCAACGCCATGGCGACCCAAAACGGTTCCGCTGCCAGGTGGAACTGCAAGGCAAAACCCTGGCGGAAGGCTGGGGAGGATCACGGCGTGACGCTGAACAGCGCGCAGCCCAGGCGGCGCTTCAGAGTCTTGAAGGTGGCAGCTGAGCCCCACAGCGATCGCAATACCGAGCCTTAGCGCGGTGATTGGGCTGCCCGCACTGGTCGCAGTTGAACGTTCGGAGATCAGCCCGGACCCCAGCCCGGCGCAGCCCCTCCACCGTGACGATGCCTGTGGGAATCGCAATGATTCCGAAACCGAGCAGCATCACAGCCATGGCAAGGATTCGGCCCAGGGCCGTCTGCGGCACGATGTCGCCGTAACCAACGGTGGTCATGGTGACCACAGCCCAATACACGCCCTGAGCGACAGAGCGGAACTGGCTTTGTGGATGGAAGCTCTCCACTACCACCATCACGTAGCCGAGCACCACCTGGAGGATCAGCACAAACAGAATGAACACGCTGATACGCCGGGCACTGGCCTTGAGGGCTGCCCCGAGGGCGCGGGCCTCATCCATGAAGCGCAGCTGCTTAAAGACCCGCAGGATGCGACCGAACTTGAACACCCACAGCACTAAGCCGCTGTTGATCTGCGGCACGGCAAAAAACAACACCGCCGACAGATCAATCAGGCCATACACGCTGCGCAGATAGGCCAGAGGCCTAGGGCTTGCGATCAGATGCAACACCAGATCGGCGGCGAAAATCGCCAGGGCCAGACGGTCGATCCAGTCAACCCACGCAGGCACTAGTGCGGACGAAGCCGAAGCCAGACCTGGAGCAGGCTCGAACAGCAGACCCACGACGCTGAGCAGGATCGCGCCGAAAACGACCAGGTTGTAAAGCCTGCCGGCACGCGTGTCGGATTCGAGCACCACCCGCGCCAGGCGGTCGCGGACGGTGGGGGGCTGGCATCAGGCGGCTTGAAGGTCGCGCAGCCGCATGGTGATGAGCTTGTCCCAGTTGCCGCCTTCAAACAGCACAGCAGCGCGATCGCCGCTGATGCGTTGCACAAACCCGGTGTAGCCGTTGTAAATCGAAGTGGCATCGACCACTTTCACCGTGGCGCCAGGAAGAATCGGAGTGGCGCTGGCCATAGCAATGGGCTGATCTGAGGCCCAGTATCGCCCGGCGGGATGATGAAGCGATAACCCCTCTCGCAGCAGGAGCCAGAGTGTTCAGCTACTGATCCCCAAGAAAGCGGGAACCTCATCAGGGTCAAAAGTTCTTAGCAGCCTTAGTGAGCAGCGGACAAGATCAGAAAAATGAGGTGACCCGTAGACACTAAAAAACTCAAAATAAAGCGGACAAAGAGTGGATATTGGCCTCGTAGCTAAAGGGCAACTGCATTCTGGAACAATCCAAAAGCTCCAGAGCAACCCCTGCCCAGGTAAAACATTGTTTAAAACCTCAATGCTCATCGATCGAGATTCAAACCATGAATGAAAGAAGTCACATCCTTACGTCCAGGTGACTGTCAAAGGCTGCAACGACGATAAAGTTCGACGATGAAAAAAGCTCTGATCACTGGGATCACCGGCCAGGACGGCTCCTATCTCGCTGAGCTCCTCCTGGAGAAGGGCTACGCCGTCCACGGCATCAAACGCCGCGCCTCCTCCTTCAACACCACCCGCATCGATCACCTCTATCAAGATCCTCACGAGACTGATCGGTCAGGACAGCCTCCGCGCCTCACCCTTCATTACGGAGATCTCTCTGACGGCAGCAACCTGCAGCGCATCATCGAGCAGGTTCAACCCGATGAGATCTACAACCTCGGCGCACAGAGCCATGTGGCCGTGAGTTTCGAGGCACCTGAATACACCGCCAACGTCGATGCCCTCGGCACCCTGCGCATCCTCGAGGCCGTGCGGATCTGCGGTCTCACAGCAAAAACGCGCATCTATCAAGCCTCCACCTCCGAGCTCTACGGCCTGGTTCAGGAGGTCCCGCAAAAGGAAACCACCCCGTTTCACCCCCGTAGTCCCTACGGCGTGGCCAAGCTTTACGCCTACTGGATCACCGTCAACTACCGCGAGGCCTACGGCATGTATGCCTGCAATGGCCTGCTGTTCAATCACGAGAGCCCCAGGCGGGGTGAAACCTTCGTCACCCGCAAGATCACCCGTGGCCTGGCCCGCATTGATGCCGGCCTCGACCAGTGCCTCTACATGGGCAACCTCGATTCCCTGCGCGACTGGGGCCACGCCCGCGACTACGTCGAAATGCAGTGGCGCATGCTCCAGCAGGAGACCCCAGAAGACTTCGTGATTGCCACCGGCCGCCAAGAATCGGTGCGCCGCTTCATTGAGCTCGCCGCCCAGGCCCTCGGTTGGGGTCAGCTCCAATGGGAGGGCTCAGGTGTAAGAGAAACCGGCCGCCGCAGCGACACCGGAGCCATCGTGGTGCGCATCGATCCTCGTTATTTCCGCCCCGCGGAAGTGGAGACCCTGCTCGGGGATCCCACCAACGCCCGCGAGAAGCTTGGCTGGACGCCCACCACCACCCTGGAAGAACTGGTCAACGAGATGATCGCCGTCGACCAGGAAGAAGCCCGTAAAGAGGCCTACCTCCAAGCCAAAGGCTTCCAGGTGGTGGGGGCACGGGAATGACAAACACTTCCTCAAAATCTCTGCTCCGCGCAAGCGACCGCATCTTCATTGCCGGTGCCCGCGGCATGGCCGGCAGTGCCATCAGCCGCGGGCTGACGCGCAAGGGCTATGGCGATGCAGCGCGCGGCGGGGCACTACTCACCCCCACGCGTCAAAAGCTCGATCTGCTCGATGGCCAGGCCGTCAGCACCTGGATGCAAACCAACCACCCTGATGTGGTGGTGCTGGCGGCCGCCACCGTCGGCGGCATTGAGGCCAACCGCAGCCGTCCCGCCGATTTCCTGCTGCAGAATCTCAGTCTGCAGACCAACGTGATGGAAGCGGCCTGGCAAGCCGGCACCCGCCGGCTGCTGTTTCTCGGCAGCAGCTGCATCTACCCCAAATTCGCCGAGCAACCGATCCGAGAAGAAACACTGCTCACCGGCGCTCTGGAGCCCACAAACGAGTGGTACGCCATCGCCAAAATCGCCGGGATCAAGCTCGCGGAAGCCCTGCGCCAACAGCATGGCTTTGATGCCATCAGCCTGATGCCCACCAATCTCTACGGGCCCGGTGACAACTATCATCCCACCGGCAGCCATGTTCTGCCAGCCCTCATCCGCCGCTTCCATGAAGCCAAGCAAGCAAACGCCCCCTCGGTGACCTGCTGGGGGAGCGGCACGCCCCTTCGCGAATTCCTGCACGCCGATGACCTGGGTGAGGCCTGCGTCTTTGCCCTCGAGAACTGGTCAGCTCTATCCGCCAATGCACCGAAAGACGATCAGGGCGCACCGCTCGCCTTTCTCAACGTAGGTACCGGTATCGACCTCAGTATCCGCGAACTCGCCGAGCAAGTAGCCGAAGCAGTCGGCTACAGCGGCACCATTCACTGGGACACCAGCAAACCCGACGGCACACCAAAAAAACAACTCAATGTGAGCCGGCTAAGTGAATTAGGATGGTCGGCTCGGATTCCACTATCAGAGGGTCTCCTATCAGCGGTACAGGATTTTGAACGAAACCTTTCATTAGGCCGGCTCAGAGAGTAATTGCATTTTCAAAAACCAATTCAGCCTCTGGCTGGTTGGCAGAGTCAAGAAATGAACAAAGCTCTCGTATCGCCAAGCTGGATTATTGAGTGACGTCTCCTCTTGTGGCCATGTTCAGCGCCGGCGCCCCCGCGGTTCCCACATCCTCCGAAGACTGGTTGCCGGTGGGCAAGGTGGTGGGTGTTCAGGGTCTGAAGGGCGAGCTGCGCATTAACCCCGCCAGTGAGTTTCCAGAGCGGTTCACTGATCCCGGCAGCCGCTGGCTGAAAGCACGGGGATCCGCCCCCAGAGAAATGGAACTGAAAAGTGGTCGTCAACTGCCGGGTAGGAGCGTATTTGTGGTGCGCTTTGCAGGAATCGACAACCGCGAAGCAGCCGAAGCCCTGATCGGCCAAACCTTGATGGTGCCGGCCGACGACCGCCCCGAACTGGAAGAAGGGGAATTCCACCTGCTGGATCTGGTGGGACTGGAAGCCCGCCTGAGCGCCGACGGAGACGCGATCGGCACGGTGAGTGATCTGATCAGCGGCGGCAACGAGCTCCTCGAGCTGAAAACACCCGACGGCGACACCTTGATGGTGCCGTTCGTGGAGGCAATCGTGCCGGAGGTGCACGTCGACGACGGCTGGCTGCTGCTCACGCCACCACCTGGCCTGCTGGAGCTGTGACCCACCAGGGCTGACAGGACCTGCGGAGTGGGGCAGGATCTGCCCAAAAGCGCCAAGGCTTCGGTGAGCACGCCCCTGATTCCTGTCATTCTCTGCGGCGGCACGGGCACCCGCCTCTGGCCTCTGTCCCGCGCCAGCTATCCCAAGCAGTACTGGGCTCTCGGCGGCAGTGGTGATGACACTCTGCTGCAACAGACCCAGCAGCGACTAGAAGGCCTTGAAGACCTGGCGAATCCCCTTGTGATCTGCAACGAAGATCACCGCTTCATCGTGGCTGAACAGATGCGCCAGATCGGCATCAAGCCGAGCGCCATTCTGCTTGAGCCCATGGGCCGCAACACAGCTCCGGCAGTGGCCATTGCTGCCCTCCAGGCCACCTCCCGTGGCGAAGACCCACTGCTACTGGTGTTGGCTGCCGACCATGTGATTCGCGATGGCGCCCAGTTCCGAACCACGGTGGAGGCGGGCCGTGCCGCAGCTGAGGCCGGCCAATTGGTGACGTTCGGGATCGTGCCCACCGCACCGGAGACCGGCTATGGCTACATCGAAGCCACCGCACCACTTCAAGCCGGCACCCTCAGTCCCACACCGATCGCCCGCTTTGTGGAAAAGCCGGATCGGGCTAAGGCCGAAGGCTTCCTAGCCACCGGCCGCTTTACCTGGAACAGCGGCATGTTCCTGTTCCGTGCCAGCGCCATGTTGGCGGAACTGGAACGGCTGGCACCCGAGGTGGTGAGTTGCTGCCGAGCCGCCCTGGAACAGGACGCTGCCGACCTCGACTTCCGTCGCCTCGACAAGAGTGCCTTTGCCCGCTGCCCCAACGTGGCCATCGACGTGGCCGTGATGGAACAAACCCAGCTGGGCGCTGTACTGCCGCTGGATGCCGGCTGGAGTGACGTGGGCAGCTGGAGCGCGCTCTGGGACACCTCCGACAAAGACAGTGAGGGCAATGTGCTGCGCGGCCGGGTAATCAGCGAAGGCAGCAGCAATTGCTATCTGCGCAGCGAACACCGGCTGGTGGTGGGGTTGGGCATCGACAACCTGGTGGTGGTGGAAACCGACGACGCCGTCCTGGTGGCCAGCCGCGATCAAGCCCAGAACGTGAAGCGCGTGGTGGGCCAACTGGAAGCCGACGGCAGCCCCGAGGGCAAGGCCCACCGGCGGATTTACCGCCCCTGGGGCCACTACACCGGGGTAATGGAAGGCAGCCGCTGGCAGGTGAAACGCATCTCGGTGAAACCGGGGGCCAGCCTGTCGCTCCAGATGCACCACCACCGGGCGGAGCACTGGGTGGTGGTGCGCGGCACTGCCCTAGTGGAGCGCGACGGCGAAGAGCAACTGGTGGGCGAAAACCAAAGCACTTACATCCCCATGGGCTGCCACCACCGCCTCAGCAACCCTGGCCGCATCGCTGTGGAAATGATCGAAGTGCAGAGCGGCGAATATCTCGGCGAAGACGACATCGTGCGCTTCGACGACGTTTACGGGCGCAGCGACCAAAAATCCATAGCCAGCTAAACCAGCTTTATCTCCTGCCTGACAAGAATCTTTCAATTCAAAAGACGAATTAAGCAAATGCAAAGGAAAGGCATCGTCCTCGCGGGTGGATCTGGCAGTCGACTACATCCGATCACTCAGGCGGTGAGCAAGCAACTCCTCCCGGTGTACGACAAGCCGATGATTTATTACCCGCTCAGCACGCTGATGCTGGCCGGGATTCGCGAAGTGCTTCTGATCACCACACCTCATGACCAGGCAGCTTTCCAGCGCTTACTGGGAGATGGCAGCAAGTGGGGGATGGAGATCACCTATGCGGTGCAACCCAGCCCCGATGGTCTGGCCCAAGCCTTTGTGATCGGCGCCGAGTTCCTGGCGAGTGCACCTGCCGCCCTAATTCTCGGGGACAATCTGTTCCACGGCCACGATCTGGTTCCTCAGCTCGTGCGCAGCAACGCCAACCAAGCAGGCGCCACCGTCTTTGCCTACCCGGTAAGTGATCCGGAGCGTTACGGCGTGGCCGAGTTCGATGCCCAGGGAAGGGTCTTGTGCCTTGAGGAAAAGCCTCAACAGCCCAAGAGCCGCTATGCCGTGACCGGCCTGTATTTCTACGACTCCAGCGTGGTGGAGCGAGCGCAGCAGGTAATGCCCTCTCTACGGGGGGAGCTGGAAATCACTGACCTCAATCAGATGTATCTGAAAGACGGGCTACTTCGGGTGGAAGTGATGGGACGTGGCATGGCGTGGTTGGACACAGGCACCTGCGATTCCCTCAACGATGCCAGCGGCTACATCCGCACCCTGGAGCACCGCCAGGGACTCAAGGTGGGCTGCCCTGAAGAAGTGGCCTGGCGGCAAGGCTGGATCAGCAGCGCCGAATTGGAGGCCCTGGCCCAACCGCTGCAGAAAAGCGGCTACGGCGGTTACCTCCTTCAAATGCTCGAAGAAAGCGTGAGTGACCACACGGCACTGCAACGCAGCCTGGAAGAATCCCATGCAGTTTGAACAACTCTCCAGCCCCCAAGGGGCAGTCATGGATGGCCCGCTTCTGATCCAACCCAGCGTTTTTGGTGACGATCGCGGCTGGTTTTTTGAAAGCTGGAACCAGCAGCGCTTTGACGATGCCGTTGGCAGCCCGGTGGTGTTCTCCCAGGACAACCATTCCCGTTCCAGTCGCGGAGTGCTACGCGGCCTCCACTACCAGTTGGCACCGCAACCCCAGGCCAAGTTGGTGCGCGTCAGCCTCGGAGCCGTTTTTGATGTGGCAGTGGATCTCCGCCAAAAGTCGCCGACCTTCGGCCACTGGGTCGGCGCTGAGCTGACGGCAGAAAACAAAGCGCAGCTCTGGATTCCAGAAGGATTCGCCCATGGGTTTCTCACCCTCAGCGAAGTAGCCGAAGTGCAATACAAGGCCCGTGGCTTCTGGAACAAAGACTGCGAACGCGCCATCCGCTGGGACGATCCCAGCCTTGCGATTACCTGGCCGGTGCACCAGCTGAAAGGCACGGCTGTGAGCCTGTCTGACAAAGACGCAGACGCTGCGAGTTTTCAGGCTGCCACCAGCACCGGAGATGTGTTCTGATGAAAATTCTGCTCACCGGAGCGGCCGGTCAGCTGGGGCAAGCCCTTATCGCCTCAGTCCCAGAGGGTGTTGAGCTGATCGCCACCAGCCGCCAGGAGTTTGACTTAGCGGATGCAGAAGCCTGCCGCGATGCGGTGTTTCACCATCAACCCGACTGGGTGCTTAATGCCGGTGCCTACACCGCTGTGGACAAGGCTGAATCGGAGCGGGATCTTGCCCACGCCGTCAATTCGGGAGCACCGGAAGCCTTCGCTAATGCCTTGGGAGAGCGAGGCGGTCGGATGCTGCAACTGAGCACTGATTTCGTCTTCAACGGCAACCAAGGCTCCCCCTACACCGTCGACCAGGCCCGCGATCCCCTGGGCGTTTATGGCGCGTCGAAAGCCGCGGGAGAAGCGGCTGTGCAAGAGCGACTGGGACGACAGGGGACAGGGTTCGTGCTGCGCACCAGCTGGGTGATCGGGCCCGTAGGCAAGAATTTCGCCCTCACCATGCTGCGCTTGCACCGCGAACGTGACGAGCTAGCTGTGGTGGCGGATCAAGTGGGCTGTCCCAGCAGCACACTCAACCTCGCCCAGGCCTGCTGGCAGGCGATCAACATCAACAACAAAGGCGTTGAACTGCCGCCTGTAATGCACTGGAGTGATGCCGGTGCGGCGAGCTGGTACGACGTCGCAGTAGCGGTTGGCGACATCAGCCAGAACCTGGGGCTGCTGGATCAACCCGCCCACGTCAAACCCATCACGACCGCCGACTACCCAACACCGGCACGCCGGCCCAGCTACTCCCTGCTCGATTGCTGCAGCACGCGCGCCGCACTGCAGCTGCCTTGCCAGCACTGGCAAGCTGCCCTGCACGACATCCTCCAGCGGGTCCCCAACGCCTGAAGCATTTCGACTCACTCCCCTCGCAATCCTCCAGTCCTTTTCCCTGCCTCATGAGCCAGACCATGCCCTCCACCGCAGACCTGCTCGGGAACCGCCGCCGCATCCTTGTCACCGGTGGTGCGGGCTTCATCGGTGGTGCAGTGGTGCGCCGGCTGCTGCGCGACAGCGACGCCACCGTGTTCAATCTCGACAAGATGGGATACGCCAGCGACCTGACATCGATTCAGGAGGTTCTGGCCGAGCAGGGTGAGGCCGATGGCGTCCGGCATCGGCTCCAATGCGTCGACCTCAAGGATGCAGAGGCCGTGGACGCCGCCGTTCGCGAGGCCAATCCAGACCTGGTGATGCATTTAGCGGCCGAAAGCCATGTCGACCGTTCGATCTCCGGCCCCGGCGAATTCATCTCCAGCAACATCACCGGCACTTACAACCTGCTGCAGGCGGTCCGCAGCCATGTCGAGCGGTTGAGTGAGGCCAGGGCCGCAGCATTCCGGTTGCACCACATCAGCACCGACGAGGTATTCGGGTCCCTCGGCGCTGAAGGTCGCTTTTCTGAGACAACCCCTTACGACCCAAGGAGCCCCTACTCAGCCAGCAAAGCAGCCAGCGACCACCTGGTGCAGGCCTGGCATCACACCTTCGGCCTGCCGGTGGTGCTAACCAACTGCTCCAACAACTACGGGCCGTGGCAATTTCCCGAGAAACTGATCCCCGTGGTCACCCTTAAGGCCGCCGCCGGTGAACCCATCCCCCTCTACGGCGATGGCCTGAATGTGCGCGATTGGCTCTATGTGGAAGATCACGTTGACGCCCTGCTACTGGCGGCTTGTCGAGGCCAATCAGGACGCAGCTACTGCGTTGGCGGCCATGGGGAGAAAACCAACAAGGAAGTGGTCACGACCATCTGCAACCAGCTAGATCAGCATCACCCCAACAACGCTCCACACGCACACCTGATCACCCGGGTGATCGATCGCCCCGGCCACGATCGCCGCTACGCCATCGATCCCACCCGCATCACTGAGGAACTGGGCTGGCAGCCGCGGCACAACGTGGAGCAAGGCCTGGCAGCCACCGTTGCCTGGTACCTACAGCATCAGGATTGGTGCTCCAAAGTCCGTGATCAAGCCAACTACGACGGCGGTCGCCTGGGATTGAACAGACCCCAGTGACCTCGAGCTTTCGCGTCACTCCACCGTGACGCTCTTGGCCAGATTGCGGGGCTGATCCACATCCAGGCCGCGGTGGGCAGCGATGTGATAGCTGAGCAGCTGCATCGGCACCACCGTGAGCAGGGGGCTGATCCACTCGCTCACCTCCGGTACCGGCAGCAGATCATCGAACAACTCTGTATCGGGGCCTTGGGGAGCCACGCCAATCAGGCGGGCATCCCGGGCTTTGGCCTCCTGGGCATTGCTCAGCACCTTCTCAAACACCACCCCGGGCACCGCAATCGACACCACGGGCACCCGGGAATCGAGCAACGCGATCGGGCCGTGCTTCATCTCGCCGGCGGGATAGCCCTCGGCGTGGATGTAGCTGATCTCCTTCAATTTCAACGCCCCTTCCAAGGCGATGGGGTAATTAATGCCCCGACCGAGGAAGATCACGTCCTGGGTGTCGGCAAAGCGGTGGGCCAAGGCTTCTGATCGCTGATCGTGCTCATCCACCAGCTGACGCAGCTGGGCTGGAAGCTGGCGCAGCTCATCAATCAACCTCGCGATCTCGGCTTCACTACGCCCCTGACGACGGGCAGCAAAAGCCAGAGCCAGGCCATAAAACGCCAGCAGCTGGCCGAGGAAAGTCTTGGTGGCCGCCACACCCACCTCAATGCCTGCCCCGATATCGAGGATGGCGTCGACCTGACGGGCCAGGGAGCTTTCCGGACGGTTGGTGATGCCCAGCTGACGGCTGGCAAAGGCCGGATCGCCATGGGCCTGACGGCGGTCGGCTTCCATCGCCAGCGCCGCCAGGGTGTCTGCGGTTTCCCCCGACTGGGTCACACCGATGGTGAGGGTGTGCGGCGCCAGCGGCGGTGGGGCGTAGCGAAACTCACTGGCGTAAAAGACGCTGGCTGGGATGCCCGCAAACTGCTCCAGCAGATAGGCACCCACCTGGGCTGCGTGACGGCTGGTGCCGCAGGCCAGGATCTGAATGCGCTCCACGCCGTCGTAGAAGCTCTCCTCGAACGGCAACGCCACTGGATTCCTTGCCGTCAGCCCCGCGGGCAGATGACGCGCCACCCAAAGCGCTGCGGTTTCCGGCTGCTCATGGATTTCCTTGAGCATGAAGTGGCGGAAATCGCGCTTGTCAGCGACCCCTTCCTGATTACTCAACACCGTGGGCGTCCGCTGCTGGCGTTCACCCGCTTCGTTGTAGAGCTCAATCCCGAGGGGGCTGAGCAAAGCCACCTCGCCGTCTTCCATCGGCAGGATCGTGCGGGTCAGACCCGCCAAGGCCGGCGTGTCGCTGGCGCAGATGAATTCACCTTCTCCCAAGCCAATCAGCAAGGGAGCAGCGCGGCGGGCCACCACCAACGAACCAGGCACCTCCGCCCAGATCACCGCCAGGGCATAGGCCCCTTGCAGCTGGGGAAGCACTGTCTGGACGGCCTCCAACAACAACGTGCCGGTGGGCGCCGCACCATCCGCCACCCGGCGATCCAGCTCTGCACCCACCAGATGGGGAATCACCTCGGTGTCGGTTTCGGAGCGGAACTCCACTCCGGTGGCCGTGAGCTGATCCCTGAGGCTGCGGTGGTTCTCGATGATGCCGTTCTGCACCACAGCAACCCGCCCCGACCCATTGCGATGGGGATGGGCGTTGTGCTCCTCGGGCTTGCCGTGGGTTGCCCAGCGGGTATGACCGATACCGCAGTGCCCCGGAGCCCCGTCCTGGTCGACCCGAGCGGTGAGATTGACCAACTTCCCCTTGGCACGGACGCAGTGGAGAGCACCGTGTTCAACGGTGGCCACACCAGCGGAGTCGTAACCGCGATATTCCAGCTGCCGCAGGCCTTCCAACAACAGGGGGGAAGCCTCCCTGGAGCCGATCACCGCAACGATTCCGCACATATAAAAAAAGCCCGGCGTCCGCCGGGCTGAGCTTATGGCCTATTTGGCAGTGATCAGTATGCGAGACCCATGCTGCGGCTGGTTTCGTCGCCGAGATAGACGCGAATCGAGAGGAAATCGGTCGGGCAAGCTGTTTCACAGCGCTTGCAACCGACACAATCTTCAGTGCGGGGAGACGAAGCGATCTGACCGGCCTTGCAACCGTCCCAAGGAACCATCTCGAGCACATCGAGAGGGCAGGCACGCACGCACTGAGTGCAGCCGATGCAGGTGTCGTAGATCTTGACGGCGTGGGACATGCGTCCGGTCCTGAACAAATGGCTTGGCGTAAACGTACCCGTCATGACCTCAGCCGAACCACCATCGACCCAGGGCCGTCACTGTTGTTAACGACAAACCGGGCGTCAGTGCGAGAGCAGCCTTGGTCAAGCCCGTAGGATGCGTCGTCCCGTCTTCACGGATATGTCCCAGGAAGCGATCCTCGAAAAAGTCCGTTCGATCGTGGCGGAGCAGCTCAGCGTCGACGCCGGCGAGGTCAAGCCGGAGTCCAACTTCCAGAACGATCTGGGCGCTGACTCCCTCGACACCGTTGAACTGGTGATGGCCCTGGAAGAGGCCTTCGACATCGAAATCCCCGATGAGGCCGCTGAGGGCATCACCACCGTCGGTGACGCCGTCAAGTACATCGAAGACAAGCAGGCCTGAGGATCGGCATGGTGGAGGGTCTTCAACGCGTCGTGGTCACCGGCCTCGGCGCGGTGACACCAATTGGCAATACCGTCTCCGACTACTGGGACGGTCTCAGCTCAGGTCGCAATGGCGTCGCAGGAATCACCCTGTTTGATGCCTCTGCCCACGCCTGTCGCTTCGCCGCAGAGGTCAAGGATTTTGACCCCACTGGCTTTCTCGAAGCCAAGGAAGCGAAACGCTGGGATCGGTTTTGCAAGTTCGGTGTCGTTGCGGCCAAGCAAGCCGTGGCCGATGCCGGGCTAGCGATCACCGACGCCAACGCGGATCGCATCGGCGTCAGCATCGGTTCCGGCGTGGGTGGCTTGCTCACCATGGAGACCCAAGCCCACGTGCTGGAAGGCAAAGGCCCTGGACGGGTGAGCCCGTTCACGGTGCCGATGATGATCCCGAACATGGCCACAGGCCTCGCGGCGATTGCTTTGGGTGCCAAAGGCCCCAGTTCAGCTGTGGCCACCGCCTGCGCTGCCGGCTCCAATGCCATCGGCGATGCATTCCGACTGCTGCAGTTGGGCAAAGCTGACGTGATGGTCTGCGGCGGAGCCGAATCCGCCATCACGCCTCTTGGCGTTGCCGGTTTTGCCAGTGCCAAGGCCCTGTCATTCCGCAACGACGACCCTGCCACCGCAAGCCGTCCGTTCGACAAGGAGCGCGATGGATTTGTGATCGGCGAGGGCGCCGGTGTGCTCGTGCTCGAGACCCTGGCCCATGCGGAAGCCCGTGGCGCCACGATCTTGGCCGAAGTGGTCGGCTACGGCACCACCTGCGATGCGCACCACATCACCGCACCAACACCAGGGGGTGTTGGTGGCGCCGCCGCCATTCGCCTCGCCCTCGAGGACGGCCAGATCAGTGCTGACAGCGTCGACTACGTCAACGCCCACGGCACCAGTACCCCCGCCAACGACAAGAACGAAACCTCTGCTATCAAGAGCGCCCTCGGATCCAGGGCCTTGGAGATTGCAGTCAGTTCGACCAAGTCGATGACCGGTCACCTCTTGGGTGGTTCTGGCGGCATTGAAGCTGTGGCCTGTGTTCTGGCTCTGCAGAACGGCGTCGTGCCTCCCACCATCAACCACAGCAATCCCGATCCCGACTGTGATCTGGATGTCGTGCCCAACCAGGCCCGTGAGCTCAAACTGGGCACTGTGCTGTCCAACTCCTTCGGCTTCGGCGGCCACAACGTCTGCCTCGCCTTCCGTCGCATGGCCTGAATCTGCAGCGATCAGCGTGCCTTCCATGGCCGCTGACCGCGTTGTTTCAGACTGACGACATCTTTTACCGCTTTTTCATCACAACGCCATGGTCGCCGCGCCCGCATCCATCGACACGCTCTGCGTCAACAGCATCCGCATGCTGGCCGTTGACGCCATCAACAAGTCCAAGAGCGGCCACCCCGGCCTCCCGATGGGCTGCGCACCCATGGGCTACGCGCTGTGGGACAAGTTCCTGAAGCACAACCCCAAGAACCCCAAGTGGTTCAACCGTGACCGCTTCGTGCTGTCGGCCGGCCATGGCTGCATGCTGCTGTACGCACTGCTCCACCTCACCGGGTACGACTCGGTGACCATCGACGACATCAAGACCTTCCGCCAGTGGGGCTCCAAGGCACCCGGTCACCCCGAAACCTTTGAGACACCTGGTGTCGAAGTGACTACCGGCCCTCTCGGCGCTGGCATCTCCAACGCCGTTGGTCTGGCTATCGCTGAAGCCCACCTGGCCGCCAAGTTCAACAAGCCCGACGCCAACCTCGTCGACCACTACACGTATGTGGTGATGGGTGACGGCTGCAACCAAGAAGGTGTGTCGTCGGAAGCTGCCTCCCTCGCTGGTCACCTGAAGCTGGGCAAGCTGATCGCCCTCTACGACGACAACAACATCACCATTGATGGGCGCACCGACGTCTCCTTTACCGAGGACGTTCTCAAGCGCTACGAGGCCTATGGCTGGCATGTTCAGCACGTGGCCGATGGCAACACTGATGTAGATGCCATCGCCAAGGCGATTGAGGCCGCCAAGGCTGTCACCGACAAGCCTTCGATCATCAAGGTGACCACCACCATCGGCTACGGCTCCCCCAACAAGAGCGACACCGCCGGTGTGCACGGTGCTCCTCTGGGTGATGACGAAACCGCTCTGACCCGTCAGCAGCTCAACTGGAACTACGGCCCCTTCGAGGTGCCCCAGGAGGCCTACGACCAGTTCCGCCAAGCCATCGAGCGCGGCGCCAGCCTCGAGGCCGAGTGGAACCAGACCCTGGCCACCTACCGCACGCAGTACCCCGCTGAAGCAGCACTGTTCGAGCGCATGCTGCGCGGCGAACTGCCTGAGGGCTGGGACAAGGATCTCCCCACCTACACCCCTGAAGATGGCGGCTTAGCCACTCGTAAGCACTCCCAGATCTGTCTGGGTGCTCTGGGCCCCAACCTGCCCGAACTGATTGGCGGCTCCGCTGACCTCACCCACTCCAACTACACCGACATCAAGGGCGAGACCGGTTCCTTCCAGGCCGACAGCCCCGACAAGCGCTATCTGCACTTCGGTGTGCGCGAGCACGCCATGGCCGCGATCCTCAACGGCATCGCGTACCACAACAGCGGTCTGATCCCCTACGGCGGCACGTTCCTGGTCTTCGCCGATTACATGCGCGGCTCCATGCGCCTCTCGGCGCTGAGCGAACTGGGCGTGATCTACGTGCTCACCCACGACTCCATCGGCGTGGGCGAAGACGGCCCCACCCACCAGCCGATCGAGACCATCCCCTCCCTACGGGCGATGCCCAACATGCTGGTGTTCCGCCCGGGCGACGGCAACGAAACCAGCGGTTCCTACAAGCTGGCGATTGAGAACCGCAAACGCCCCAGCGCTCTGTGCCTCAGCCGTCAGGGAATGGTCAACCAGGCCAACTCCTCGATCGAGAAAGTGGCCTTCGGCGGCTACATCCTCGAAGACTGCGAGGGCACCCCTGAGCTGATCCTGATCGGTACCGGCACCGAACTCGACCTCTGCGTCCAGGCTGCCAAGCAGCTGAGCGCTGAAGGCAAGAAAGTGCGCGTGGTGTCCATGCCCTGTGTGGAGCTGTTCGACGAGCAAAGCGACGCCTACAAGGAGCAGGTGCTCCCCTCCGCCGTGCGCAAGCGCATCGTGGTGGAAGCAGCAGAAGCCTTCGGTTGGCACCGTTTCATCGGCCTCGATGGCGACAGCGTGACCATGAACCGCTTTGGTGCTTCCGCCCCCGGCGGCGTCTGCATGGAGAAGTTTGGCTTCACTGTCGACAACGTGGTGGCCAAGTCCAAGGCACTGCTGGGCTGAGCCCACACACCCGCGTTCTGTTGAATGCTTCAGCCCTCCTTCGGGAGGGCTTTTTTCATGGCTACAACCTGTTTCGGCAACGTGCTGCCAAGGGTTCACGGGAGCACTGAAAGCGCAAAGCCCATCCGCCCCAGGGCTCATCCAGCCCAATGACAGGCCCTCACGCAATCCAGACGCGGGGCTGCACACAAGACATGAGAACCATCAGTGCAGTCCTCGCCATCAAAAAACCCCCGGTGGTGACACCGGGGGTGAAGACGTTTGAGCTGAAGCCTCCTGAGGGCTGAGGATCAAGCCTTGTCCTGCTTCACCGCAGTGAACTCAGCGGCACCCTGGGCCTTGAGCACATCCTCGAGGCCTTCAAGATCGGCATCGGTGATCTTGGTCTGCATCGGGCAGTGCTTGGGTCCGCACATGGAGCAGAACTCGGCCTGCTTGTAGATGTCAGCCGGCAGGGTTTCGTCGTGATATTCCTTGGCTCGCTCGGGATCCAAGGACAACTCGAACTGCTTGTTCCAGTCGAAGTTGTAACGGGCACGGCTGAGCTCATCATCGCGATCGCGTGCACCAGGACGGTGACGAGCAATGTCTGCGGCATGGGCCGCGATTTTGTACGCGATCAAGCCTTCACGCACGTCGTCTGCATTGGGCAGACCGAGGTGCTCCTTGGGGGTCACGTAGCAGAGCATCGCGGTGCCGTGCCAACCGGCCATGGCCGCACCAATCGCTGAGGTGATGTGGTCATAACCCGGGGCGATATCGGTGACCAAAGGACCGAGCACATAGAAGGGTGCCTCGCTGCACTCCTCCATCTGCTTCTTGACGTTGAACTCGATCTGATCGAGGGGCACGTGACCCGGACCTTCCACCATCACCTGCACGTCGTGCTGCCAAGCGCGACGGGTCAGTTCCCCGAGGGTGTGCAATTCGGCCAACTGGGCAGCGTCCGAAGCATCATGCTGACAACCAGGGCGCAGGGAGTCACCCAGCGAGAAGGTGCAGTCGTAGCGCTTGAAGATCTCGCAGATGTCGTCGAAGCGCGTGTACAGCGGGTTCTGCTTGTGGTGATACAGCATCCACTGAGCCAGGATGCCGCCACCCCGGCTCACAATGCCGGTGATGCGGCCCTTCACCTTGGGCAGGTGCTCAATCAGCAGACCCGCGTGGATGGTCTGATAATCGACGCCTTGCTGGCAGTGCTTCTCGATGATGTGCAGGAAGTCGTCTTCCGAGAGGCGCTCAATCGAGCCATGCACGCTCTCAAGGGCCTGATAGACGGGCACCGTGCCGATGGGCACAGGGGACGCATTGATGATCGCCGTGCGCACCTCATCGAGGTTGACGCCACCGGTGGAGAGATCCATCACGGTGTCGGCACCGTATTTGACGGCCAGCTGCAGCTTCTTGACTTCCTCAGCTGCATCGGACGCATTGGGCGACGCACCGATGTTGGCGTTCACCTTGCACTTGCTGGCAATGCCGATCGCCATCGGCTCCAGGTTGGTGTGGTTGATGTTGGCGGGGATGATCATCCGTCCCCGAGCAACCTCCTCCATGATCAGCGACTCAGGGAGGTTCTCGCGCTTGGCCACATGGGCCATTTCCTCGGTAATCAGGCCCTGACGGGCGTAATGCATCTGGGACACATTGGCCTGACCCTTTCGAGCCGACACCCAGGAAGCACGCATGAGACAAGAGCGATGGGACGCCCAGGGGCCGGCAGGCCGGTGATCACGCTTGGTCACTTCCCTGCGCCGGCATGACCCGGATCAGGTGCGGAGGGTGTGATCTCAGCCAGGCCGTTAAAGCAACGAAACTGGCACCCCTAGTGGTACGTAAAACCTAGCAAGCGCCGCCTGCTCAGCTCTGCAACCCATTCAGGGCAGCAGCCACCACCCGGTGATCCCCGTCCCGCTGCAACTCCTGCAGCAAAGCGCGGGCCTCGGCCGCCTGGGGAGCGCTGTCATGGACCAGGCGCCCCAGGATTTCAGCGCCACCCACCCGAACGGTGCCATCGCCATCGTTGATCGCCAGCTGCGCCAGGTCCAACAACCAGGCCGGGTTGATCGACGGGTCCTCGGCGAAGGCCGACAGGATGCTGCAGCGCACCAGCCAGGCGTCATCAACGACAAAGCGCTCGCGCAGCAAGGTCCAGGAGCGCTCCACCCCAAAACTGGCCAGGGCATTGGCGGCTTCCGCGCGCACATTGGCGTCCTCATCCGCAGACACCAACCGGGTCAACACAGCCCAACCCTGCTCATTGCGGCGCATGCCCAGACCACTGCAACTGAGGGAGCGCACCACAAAGGCTGACTGCTCACTGCCCAAGATCAACAAGGGCACCACCAAGGCGTCATCGTCGGTGGATGGGAATTCCCGCAGCCGAGCCAGGGACGGCAAGGCCCGCATGGGATCCCCTGAACCAATCGCTTCCCTCAGCGCCTCAGGGTCAGGCAACGGCTGGGACTCGGGCATGGAGGTCATCGCGGGGGCTGAGAGTCGGGACGCTCGGTCGCCGTGCTGCGCAGGGCCAGCAGCAAGCGGCGGCGGCGCCGGCGGCGACCCACCACCGCACTGATCACCAGACCGATGCCCACCAGGATGGCAGGCAAAGCCTGAAGCCGATCGTTGCCCTGGCGCTGCAGCAACGCCACCAGGCCCAGCACGGTGAGCAGCGGCGCAGCCAACGACAACCAAACATGACCGACGGGGTAGCGCGGCCGGCTCATGACGATGGCTCCTGGGCCGGCTCCCCCATCCACGCCAACAAGGTGGCCGTGAGCACCCGAATGCCCACCCCCAGGCTGGCTTCATCCGGGCAAAAGCGACCGTTATGCAGCGGTGCACAACCCTCAGGCCCTGCGACTCCAAGGCGGAACATGCTGCCGGGAATGGTCTGGACCAGTTCGGCGAAATCCTCGGCACCCAGGGACGGTTGATCGAGCCGCAACACCTGAGCCTTCCCCAGCTCGTCGATGGCGCAACGCTCCAACAGCTCGGTCAGGGCGGGATCGTTGAGCACCGGTGGCGCGATGCAGCGGTAGCGGACCTCAGCGGTGGCCCCGAAGCTGGCGCAGATCGCCTTCACGGTCTCCTCAATCCAGCCCGGCAGGCGTTCATGCAGCTCGCCATCGAGGCAGCGCAGGGTGCCCAGCAACGAAACCCGATCAGCAATCACGTTGAACGCGCGACCTCCTTCAATGCGCCCGAAGCTCACCACCACCGGGTGAAGGGCATCCAGCCGGCGGCTGATCGCTTCCTGCAGCCCCGTGACCACGCGGGATGCAATCCAGATCGCATCCACCGACTGATGGGGCCGGGCCCCATGGCCTCCCTCACCAATCACCTCAATCGACAACTCGCCCGCCGCAGCCGTGAGGCTGCCGCTGCGCACTCCCACGGTGCCCACCATCAGCGACGGGAAGACATGCACCCCATAGAGAGCGCTGAGACCGTCCAGAGCACCGTCGTCACGCATCCAGCGAGCACCCGTTGCCAGCTCTTCGGCCGGCTGGAACAACAGCCGCACGCCGCGCTGCAGGGGAGTCTCGGCATGCTGCACCGCCAGCATCCGGGCCACTCCGAGACCGATGCAGGTGTGCAGGTCATGACCACAGGCATGCATCACCCCCTGACGACGGGAGGCGTAGGGCAGATCGGTGTGCTCCTCCACCGGCAGGGCATCCATGTCCACCCGAAGACCAACGCGGGCCCCTTGCACAGGGCCAAGATCCGCCACCACGCCCGTACGGCCCACCGCTTCCCGGACCTGCCACCCTTGCTGGCGCAGTTCTCCGGCCACCAGCGCTGCAGTCTGGTGCTCCTCACCGCTGAGCTCAGGGTGGGCATGCAGATGGCGGCGGAGCTCCAGCAAACCGGGCAAATCCCTCTCCAGAGCCGGTTGCCAGCAGGGCGTGACGCTCATCAAGACTTCAGATCCAGAAACGCCATCAGGTCGGCGGTGGGACCAGGCGGCCAGCGCCGCACCGACAGCAGCCAGTCGGCCTGGCGATAGCGAGGGTCGAGACCCGATGCCGCGGCCCAATGACTTTCCGCTTCTCCCCCCTGGCCCTGTTTCCACAGCAGCGCACTCAAACCGGCACGGGCATCAGCAAACATCGGATAGCGGCGGATCAGATTGCGCAACTCCCGTTCAGCCTGCTCGAACTGCTCCAGTTGGTAGCGCGCCATCGCTTCGCTGGAACGGGCCATGGCAAATCCTGGTCTGGCCAGGGCGGCATGGTTGTAGAGATCAGCAGCCATCGTCCAGTCTTGCTGGGATCCACGCACATTGCCGAGGTTGTAGAGGGCGGACGCTTCAGCGGGATCGCGCTCCAGGATCCAGTCGTAATCGGCAGCCGCTGCATCCCATTGCTGCAGCGCTTCCTCCGCCGTTCCGCGGTTCAGATGGGGATCAATCTCGTCTGGTGACAGCTCGAGCGAGCGGCTCTGATCACGGATCGCTCCCTCGGCATCCCCCAACACCAGGCGCACATTGCCGCGGTTGCTCAGGGCCGCTGCATCACCTGGATGAGCATCGAGATACCGATTCCAAAGCGGCAGTGCTTCGGCGATGTCACCGTTGCGGCTGGCCTGAAGGGCTTGGTCAAACAGGGCCTGATCGAGTCCAGGCGTCGCGAAGACAGGGCGAGGAACCGCACCCCAGGCCATGAGCAGCACCAGCACAAGAGCCCACAGACGCGTCATGCCACCTCCTGGCCCGATGCGGGATCTCCATCGACAGGCCAACCAAGATGGCGCCGACCGGCAGCAGTGACGACGCGGCCACGGGGCGTGCGCTGCAGGAAACCGAGCTGCAACAGATAGGGCTCCACCACAGTTTCCAGAGTGGTGGAATCTTCACCGAGGGCCGCTGCAAGGGTGTCGAGACCCACCGGCCCACCGCCATGCCCCTGAAGCAACAGCTCCAGCAGGCGGCGATCACTGGCATCCAGGCCACGGCCATCCACCCGATGCAGGCTGAGGGCTTCATCCACCAGCTCGGCATCAATCACCGTCGCCTCGACGGGATCACCTGAGGCTGCCCCCCGCACGCTGGCCACATCGCGCACCCGCCGCAGCAGGCGATTGGCAATCCGCGGCGTGCCCCGGCAACGCCGTGCGATTTCGGTGCAGCCCTGAGGCGACAGCTTCAAGCCGAGCAAGCCGGCAGCCCGCTCCACAATCGCTTCGAGATCCTCCTGGCCGTAAAACTCGAGGCGCTGGATCAGGCCAAAACGATCCCGCAGCGGCGAACTAAGCGATCCCGCCCGAGTGGTGGCACCGACCAGCGTGAAGGGAGGCAGATCCAAGGTGCGGGTGCGCGCCGTGCTGCCCTTGCCCACGGTGAGATCAAGACGGCGATCTTCCATCGCCGGATAGAGCAGCTCCTCCGCGACCCGGGTGAGCCGGTGAATCTCATCGATAAACAGCAGTTCCCGTGGCTGCAGATTCACCAACAGACCAACGATGTCGCGGGGGCGTTCGAGGGCTGGCGCACTGGTGATCCGGCAGGTCACCCCCAGCTCTTCGGCCAACACCAGCGCCATGGTGGTCTTGCCGAGCCCGGGAGGGCCATAGAGAAGCACGTGATCGAGGGCATCACCGCGGGCGCTGGCGGCTTGAACGGCAATCCCCAGAACCTGCTTGAGCTCGCGCTGACCGATGTAGTCGTTCAGTCGCCGCGGCCGCAGCCCATCTTCACGGGGACTGGCACTCTCCTGGGCCGAAGGTTCGGGCGACAGCAAGGGCGATGGCCGCGCAGCAGACCCTGAAGGAGCGGGCGAGTCCTTGCGGACCCGCTGCGTTCTGGCCGCGGAGGACTCAATCGCCATGGGTTGAGCGTACCGAGCGCAACGGGTGGATGGGAGGCCAGTCCCCACTAGGCTCGGTTCAGGAGCGCCAGCAGCACAGCGTCATGGCAAAGGGCCCGGGCCGCAGGGGCAACGGCGGAAAAGACGACAAAGACAAGCCGAGAATCCTGGCGGACAACCGCTTCGCCCGCCATCAGTACGACATTCTCGAGACCCTGGAAACGGGGGTCGAGCTGCTTGGCACGGAAGTGAAATCGGTGCGGGCAGGACAAACCAACCTGCGGGATGGGTTCTGCCTGATCCGCAACGGGCAGATGCAACTGCACAACGTGCACATCTCACCCCACACCCACGCCGGCAGCTACTTCAACCACGACCCCTTGCGTGTGCGGCGACTGCTGGCCCACCGCAAGGAAATCAACAAGCTGCGCATTGAACTGGATCAGAAGGGACTGACCCTTGTACCCCTCAACCTGCACCTCAAAGGGTCCTGGATCAAACTGACCATCGGCCTGTGCAAAGGCCGAAAACTGCACGACAAACGGGCCGCCGAGAAAGAAAAGCAGACCAAGAAAGAAACAAGAGCAGCACTGTCTCGCTACTAAATAGAGACGCAATATGCACGGCGACGTGCCTTCGGCGCCCCAGTCCCCCGTTCAGGGTTGGGGCGGAGCATCAGGGCCGCCCGCCTCTGCAGGCTCTGGATCAGGCGCACCCGCGGGACGCGGGCCCGGAGGCTCCGGCAGCACCTCAGCAGGGCCCAGCACGCCGGTGGCCGGGTCTGGCAAAGGATTGGGATCGACCGGAGGCAGAGGCTTCGGTGCCGGACGATCAGCACGGCACGACAGGGTGATCACGCCAGAAGACACCCCTTCATTGGTCACCAACACCTGGACCGGCGTGCCCGCATCCAGCGGCAAAGTCACCACCCGCAACGGACCACGCTCCGCCATCACATCACCCTTGGCCCCGTAAACGGTCATCTGCATCAAGGGCGTGCCGTTAATGCCCAGCACCAGGCGGCGCCCCTTGGGCACGTTGATGGTGATCAAACGGGCTCCACCGGCCTGCACCCGGCTGGACAGCACGGTGGCCTGCTGAGGACGCGCCGAGAGGGTTTCAATACGCACCTCCTCCAGGCTGCGCATGGCCGCTGCAAACCAGAGCTGCCGGTAGGGCTCCGGCGGCTTGGACCCTGTCGCCACGCCAGGCAGCAAGGACTGAGCCGAAGCGGTCACCAACTGCTCCACCACCCGGAGATCCACTCCCTGCTGCGTGAGCAAATCCCGCTGCTTGCGCCAATCAGCGTCCTTCAAGCGACCCAGACGAGACCGCAAAGCGGGAGGCAACTGTTCAACGCGAGCCAGCCATTCCTCCGCCAATTCATGCCAAACCCTGCGCAACGGCGCATCCTCCAGACCATCCCCTGGCAACCGCCCGTTCCGCTCGGGGTAACGGGACAGGAGGCTGGAATCCACCAGGCTGAGGAACCAGCTGCGGTCCACCTGCAAGGCCCGCAACCGGCTGAGCAGCTGCTGACGCTGATCCACCTCCGCCGGCGGCAGGCTGGCCTGCGGCGACCGCCCGGCCAGGTCTCGATCCGTTGAAGGCGCGGTGCCCGGCGCCTGACCGCGAGTCAGCAAGAACCAACCAATCGCCGTGCCCACCAGAGCAGAAGCCAGCAAGGCACCCACCACAGGCCAAAGGCGACCCTCAGCGGCCTGGCGGCGCTCCTGCTCCGTGGGCCGCACGCGAGAGGGCGATGCTTTGGCTGCGGACTGCGACGCCCCTGGAGCTCCACCCGCCTCGGACACACCGTCGTCCCAACGAGGAAGATCCGGCTGTGGTGCTGCAGGGGCCAGCACCAGGGTGCGTTCCGCACGGGCGATCGGGCCGGTGGACTCCGGCATCACCACACCACGCAAAGCCTCCAAAGCTGCGCTGGCTTGCTCAAACCGCTCCTCAGGACGCTCGCTGAGCAGGCGACCCAGGACCTCTCGAAACGACGCATCCAGATCAAGTCCTTCGGGGATCACCCAGGCCCCTGCCTGCGCATCCAGGAGTTGCTCAGGCCGGCTGCCGCTCAACAGCACCAAGGCCGTCACCCCAAGGGCATGCAGGTCCATCCAGGCCGCAGCGGCTTCGAGACGTCCCTGGGCCTGCGAAGCAAAACCCGCAGTGGCACCTGGGATCGGCTTCTCCCCCTGGCGTTGCAACAGCCCGAAATCGAGCAGCAGGGGCAGTCCGTCCTGATCCCGACGCAAGAGATTGCTGGGGTTCAGATCACCGTGCACCAGGCCATTGGCATGCAAGACAGCAAGAGCCGGCAGCAACTGGCGCAGAAGCAACAGCACTTCACCGGCGCCAAACACCAGCTGGCGCTCGACGCGCTGCTGCTGGATCTGATCAAAGGGTGTGCCCTGCTGCCATTCGCGCACCAACCAAAGAGCCCCGTCCTCCTCCAGCAAGCCCCCAAAGCGGGGAATCTGAGGATGGAGAACGGCCTGCATCGACGGCCAGAGTTGACGGAAACGGGCCTGGGACTCCGGGTCCTGCAACTGGCGCAAGGCCACCGGAGCATCCGACGCCAGCAGGTCAGATCCTCGCCAGAGCTGCCCCTGGGGAAGCACCCCCTGCCCAGCCTGCCCAGTCGCGAGCTGCTGATCGATGCGGTAGCGCTGCGCGAGCACAGACCCGATCACGATCACCTCTCCTGGCATGGGCCGATGCTAGGGGCAGTGTCAGGCCCACACCGGCCCCTGTAGGGGTCTACAGGCCTGGCGCCTGGCCCTTAGGGTCGAGCGCAGCGCACCGGATCCATGCCTTCCAGCACCCTGCTGCAACGGTTGCTGTCGGTGCGGCAGCAGAGCGAAGCGCTCATCGCCCCGCTGGAACCGGAGGACCTCTGCCTTCAGGGAATGGCAGATGCCAGCCCTCCCAAGTGGCATTTGGCCCACACCACCTGGTTCTTTGAAACCTTTGTGTTGCAGCCGTTCCTGCCGGCTCACCGCAACGCGGATCAACGTTGGGGTTATCTGTTCAACTCCTATTACGAGGCGGTGGGCCCGCGCCAACCCAGACCGCAACGCGGCCTGCTCAGCAGGCCACCGATGGCGGAGGTGAGCGAATGGCGCCAGCGGGTGAACGCCTCGCTGGAGACGCTGCTTGGCGGGGATGAGGACCCTCGGTGGAGCGGCCTGATCGAACTGGGGCTGCAGCACGAACAACAGCATCAGGAATTGCTGTTGATGGATGTGCTCGATGGCTTCAGCCGTCAGCCTCTGGAACCCAGCTACGACCCGCAGTGGCCACCAGCCGCGACGGCCGACCCCGCCAGCCCCTGCCAGTGGCTCTCCCATCCCGGTGGCCTGGTGGAGATCGGCTCGGAGGCCAGCGATCCCGCCACTGGCTTCCATTTCGACAATGAGGGGCCGCGCCACCGGGTCTGGCTCGAGCCTTTTTCCCTGGCCAGTGCCCTGGTGCGCAACCGTGACTACCTGGAGTTCATCAGCGATGGGGGCTACAGCCGACCCGAGCTGTGGATGAGTGAAGGCTGGGCGCAACGCCAAGAGCAAGGCTGGCAAGCCCCGCGCTACTGGCGCCGTGAGCACCCCGAAGCCCCCTGGGCCTGGGAGTTCAGCCTCGCCGGCCGCCAACCCCTCGACCTGCAGCAACCAGTGCGACATCTGAGCTGGTTCGAAGCCGATGCCTACGCCCGCTGGGCCGGAAGCCGCCTGCCCAGCGAAGCGGAATGGGAAGTGGCCGCTGCCACCCATCGCGAAGCGCTCGATCAGGCCTACGGCGTTCTCTGGCAGTGGACCTCCAGCCCCTACCGCCCCTACCCCGGCTTTCAGCCCACCGCAGGCGCTGTCGGCGAATACAACGGCAAGTTCATGACCTCTCAATTTGTGCTGCGCGGCAGCAGCCAACTCACGCCGGCAGGCCATGCCCGCCTCACCTACCGCAACTTCTTTGCCCCGGCCTGCCGCTGGATGGCAGCCGGCGTGCGCCTGGCCCGATGACCACCACCTCCACCTCATCCCTGCAGGCCGACCTGATCGACCTGCACCCCCCCGCCGCCGACATGCAACGGCTGGTGGAACAGGGGCTCAACAGCCAGCCCAAGCAACTGCCCGCCTGGTTCCTCTACGACGCTGAGGGCTCACGCCTGTTCGACCAGATCTGCGAGCAGCCCGAATACCAATTGACCCGCACCGAAATCGCCCTGCTCGAGCAAGAGGCGGAGGCCATGGCCACCACCCTCGGCCCTGGAGTGATCGTGGAATTCGGCGCCGGCAGCGCCCGCAAGGTGGGCCCCCTGCTCAAGGCCCTGACACCAGACGCCTACGTGGCACTCGACATCAGCACCGATCACCTGCGCCACGCCACCCAGGCGTTGCAGGAGCAGCATCCCAAGGTGCCGATGCTGGGCATCTGCTGTGACCACAGCCAGCTCGACGCCTTACCTGCCCATCCCCTGCTGGAAGGCCAACGTCGCCTGGGATTCTTCCCCGGCAGTTCCCTGGGCAACTTCAGCCGCCAAGACGCCATCACGCTGCTCAAGCGCTTCCGCACCCTGCTCGCGGGAGGTCCGTTGCTACTGGGACTGGACCATCCCAAGCCCGCCCCGGTCCTGGAGGCGGCCTACGACGATGCCGCAGGGGTCTCCGCTGCCTTCGCCGGCAATCTCCTGCAGCGGCTCAAGCGCGAACTGAACGCCGATTTCAATCCAGCGCAGTTCCGCTACCGCGCCCGCTGGCAACCCGATCAGAGCCGGGTGGAAATGGCCCTGGTGAGCTGTTGCGATCAAGACGTGCAGATCGCTGACCAACGCTGGAACTTCCAAACCGGCGAACCCCTGGTGACCGAATACAGCCTCAAATACAGCCCCGCCATGGCCCAAGAACTGGCCGCCACGGCCGGATGGCGCTGGGTGCAGCGCTGGCATGATCCCGACGACACTCTTTCCCTCCATCTGCTGGTGCCGGCAGACTGAGACCATCCACCGCTGCAGCGCCGCCATGGGACTGGAACACCGCCGTCAAACCATCAAGGCTCAGCGGGAACAACTAATCAACGAACTGGAAACGGTGTACATGGATGCGTTTGAACGCATCGGCCAACTTGACCTTGGCGAAGGCGCCGTGGCGCGCCTGACCCAACTGATGCTGCGCTCCCGCGAAGCGGCCATCACCCCTCTGCAGGAGGAAATCGAAAAGCCTGTAATCACCACACCGGGCCAAGCATGAGCTGGCTGGATGATCTGGAACGCAGCCTGGAGCAACGGCTCGATGCGTTCCTGCGCGCCAATCCCCACCAGGACCTCCTGCTGCGGGACCAACATCTGCGCGACCGGCAACACAGCCTGGAACAGCGGCGCCGGCAGCTCCAAGATGACGCCAGGGACCTGCGCAGGCAACTACTGACGCTGGCAACTGAGGTGCGTGACTGGACCGCCCGCAGCCAACGGGCCAGAAGTGCTGGGGCCCAGGAGCTGGCGGTGCGGGCCGAGCAGCATGTGCAGAGCCTGATGGATCAGGGGCGTCAGCTCTGGGGGGAGCTTGATGGCCTGGGGGGACGCTTTCGCGCCGTGGAGGAGGAACTGGCCACGTTGGCCGCGAACAGCAAAAAACCCAGTGCCGGTCGATCACTCGACCAGGACTGGGCTTTGTTTGAAGCACAACAAGAGCTGGAGGAGCTGAGACGCCAACACGGCCTCAGCTGACCTTCAAGACAACACTGTGATCAGGCCTTCGGAGCGGGGGGCTCGAGGCTGACGTTCTCGGGTGGAGGCGTGGGATCGGGATCAGCAATCAGCATGTGCTGAAGCACGATCTCGGGACGCTCACTATCGCGCCAGCGGATGCGATAAGCGGGCATTTTCGTGCCTCGGCTGGTGGTTTGCTCCACCGGCTCCATCACCCATCCGCGGCGCGAGCGCCCCTGGGGATTGCGCTTGACCACCGCATCGGCGTGCTTAAAGCGGAAACCTACGCGCTCACCACTCATGGGAAGAGGACAATGCCACTGACACTAATTATACATGTTGAGGGGAATCAAGCCTCAACACGGCTCTCAGGACGCAACAGCGGGAAGGCAATCACGTCGCGAATCGAGGGACTGTCGGTCAGCAGCATCACCAAGCGATCAATGCCGATCCCCAAGCCTCCGGTGGGCGGCATGCCCACTTCCAGGGCATTGACGAAGTCCTCATCAAGGCCCTGAGCCTCCAAATCACCAGCCGCCTTGCGGGCCTGTTGTGCCTCCAGACGCTGACGCTGATCCACCGGATCGATCAGCTCACTGAAGGCATTGGCATGCTCGCGGCCAACGATGAACAATTCAAAACGCTCGACCAGCCCGGGCTTGCTGCGATGAGGACGGGCCAGTGGGGAGATCTCCACCGGATAGTCGGTGACAAAGGTGGGCTGAATCAGGGTCGATTCCACGGCCTGTTCAAAGGCCTCATTCAGCAACCGGCCCACGGAGTCCGCCAGTTCGGGCACATGCAGACCCTTGGCGGTCATGGCTGCAGCAGCCTCATCCCGGCTGCTGAACCCGTTGAAGTCGAGACCCGTAGCGTCCTCCACCAACTCGTGCATCGTGGCCCGCCGCCAAGGGGGGGTGAGATCCACCTCCGTGCCCTGGTAGGTGATCTTGGTGCTGCCGCACACCTCCTGGCAGACCGCAGCGACCATCTGCTCGGTCAGCTCCATCATGCCGATGTAATCGCTGTAGGCCTGATAAATCTCGACTGAGGTGAATTCAGGGTTGTGGCGGGTGCTGACTCCCTCATTACGGAAAATTCGACCGAGTTCATACACCCGCTCAAAGCCACCCACCACCAAGCGCTTGAGATGGAGTTCCGTCGCAATCCGGAGCGTGAGCGGCAGATCCAGAGCGTTGTGATGGGTTTCAAACGGTCTGGCGTCAGCACCACCGGGCTCGCTTTGCAGCACAGGGGTTTCAATCTCAAGAAAATCCCGTTCATCCAGCCAACGGCGAATGCCGCTCACGAGACGGGCACGGCGGCGGAAGGTCTCCCGGGTGTCAGGGGACACCACCAGATCGAGGTAACGCTGGCGGTAGCGCTTCTCCACATCAGCCAGGCCATGCCACTTGTCGGGCAGCGGCTGCAGCGACTTGCTGAGCATGCGCCAATCGCTCACCTTCACGGAGAGTTCACCGCGATCGGTGCGCCGCAAGGTGCCGCTCACACCCAACCAGTCACCGCTGTCGACCAGCGACGTGATCTGCTTGAACCAACCCTCCTGCTGGGCCTCAAGGCCCGCCTTCTCCAGGAACAGCTGGATCGTGCCGGTTTCATCGGCCAAGGTGAAGAACGCCAGCTTGCCCATCACCCGCCGGGTCATCACCCGTCCAGCCACAGCGACGGGAACATCGCGCTCCTCACCATTGGGGAGATCCGCATGGGCCTCCTGCAGCGCCGCCATGCGGTGGCTTGGCTCGAAGCCGAGCGCATAGGGACCCTGGCCCAGGTCTTGAAGGGCTTGCGCCTTCTCCAGACGGGTGTCGCGCAGCTCGGACACAGCAATGCAGTCAGTCGGGCGCCATCTTGCCCGACGGCAGAACCTTCCTCAGGCCATCAACCGTTGGCTGCCGCCTGAGGAAGGTCACCCATGCGCTGGGAGGCATAGCCAATTCCTCTGACCGTGAGGATCAACTCGGGGTTGCGGGGGTCGGGCTCGAGCTTGCCGCGCAGTCGGGCGACATAGACATCCACCACCCGCAGGTCCGCCGCACGACGCGGGGGATAACCCCAGAGCTGCTCGAGGATTTCGGCCCTAGGGACCACCCGCCCGGGCTCACGGAACAGCAACTCGAGAAGGCTGAATTCGGTGTAGGTGAGGGAAATGCGATCGGTGCCGCGGGTGACCTGACGGCGATTGGTGTCCACCACCAGATCGCCGACGCGAAGCACGCCTTGACCAACGGGTATTTCGCGGGGCTCGGCGGTGGCGGAACCACGACCCACACGCCGCAGGATTGAAGCGATACGCGCCTCGAGCTCCTTGGGGCTGAAGGGTTTAGGGAGATAGTCATCGGCGCCGAGATCAAGTCCGGCGACCCGCTCGGAAATCGCTTCGAGAGCCGACAGGAAAATGATCGGCACACAGGACTCAGCCCGAAGCCGCCGGCAGACCGCGAAGCCATCCATTTTGGGGAGCATCACGTCGAGCACCACCAGATCGGGCGACTCGCTGTGAAAGACCTCCAGGGCCTGTTCGCCGTCTTCTGCGCAAATGACCCGATACCCGGCCAACTGCAGACGCATCACCAGAACGCGACGAACAGCGGGCTCGTCGTCGACCACAAGGATGGTTGCCTTGGGCGCCTCAGGAGCCTGAGACTCCTCCGCGCCGCGGCGATTCTGGTTGGGCGACCCGGTGTCGGGCATGCGTCCGCGCAGATGAAGAAAGGCAACCATACCCGCCGGCGAAGAAAAAACCGGGCCTGACGCTCCAGCGCCGCCCGAGGCTTCCGGTTGTCTTAAGAATCTGGCCAGCGTGCTGCCGCGTAACGGTTCCACTCGCGCGCCGCCTCGTTCACCGCCTGATCACTGCTGATCTGACCCAGCATCGCCCGCTGCAACTGGGTGTAAATGATGCTCTGGAGGCGCTTGATCCCCGGGGTGGAAGGAACCAGCACCCTGGCCCTTTCCAGCGTGTCCAACGACAGCAAACGGGCCTGACGCAGCTGCACGGCCTGAGGGGTTGTGGGCCGCTCTGCCGAGAGTTCAGCACGCACTTGGGCGAGAGCCTCTAACGATGAGGGCAGCACCGGCGCCTCGCGCACGAAGCGGGCCTGGTTGGGCCCGTTGGTGAGGAACAACGCCAAAGCCAGGGCCTCACGCGGGCGACTGCTCTGGCGCGGCACCGCCAAGGTCATCAAGGCGACATTGGCCGTGCCGTCGGCCCCAGCCAGGGGCGGATGAGACGCCGTGGCCGCCGCCACCTGAGGGGCATTGGTCTGGATTCTGGTGAGAAACTCCGGACCTTTCGCGAGCAGAGCCAACTCACCGCTCTGATAAAGCTCCACAGCTCTGTTCTGGCCCTGACTGATCACTTCTCGGGGCAACAGGCCCTGGCGGTACAGATCCACCCAAAAGGCAAAGGCCTGACGCCCCTCAGGCGTGGCGAACGCAGCGCGCTGCTTGCCATCCAGCAGCGTCACGCCCATCTGCACCATCGACTCCAGCAACTCTGCGGAGTCATCCGGAACCACCGTCACAAACAAGGCGTAGCGGCCCGTGCGCTCCCGGATCCTCTTGGCGAAAGCCGGCACGTCGCGCCAGCGCCGCGGCGGCCCCTGCACCCCCGCCTGCTGAAGCAACTGCTGATTCACCAGGTTCAAGCGCACGGTGAGATACCAGGGCACAGCGATCTGCCCGGCCTGGGGATCCCGGGAGGCCTGCCAAACCGACGGGAGATAACGCTCGGCCGCACCCTCTGGCAGTAGGGGAGTGAGATCCGTTAATCCCCCTTTGCTGGCGAGATTGGCAGCAAAGGGGGGATTGAGGTTGACCACATCAGGAGCCGTGCGGGCAAACACCGCCGCCAGCAACTTGCGCTCCACCGACCCCCAGGGAAGATCCGTCCACCGCACCGGCTCCTCGGGATGATCGGCAGTCCACGACTGGACCACCCCATCCATGTAGGTATTGAACTTGGGGGCGAGCGCCAGGGTCCAGAGCTGAAGCGGCTGATCTCCCGCCGGTTGCGTCCTGCAACCGACTGCCAGCACAGCAGACCCCGCCAGCGCAATGGCGGTGAGCACACGCCGGAAGCGCTTGCGCCGTTGCAGGCCCGTCACCCTTGTCATGCCTTCATCGTCACTGGTCATCCCGGCGCACGACGGCGCCACACCAACATCTGCAACGACACCAACAGGGGTGCCAACAGCCCGGTGATCAGCGCTTGAGCCAGACAGAGGTGCCAGGCCCAGTGCTGCAGCAAAGGAGCATCAAGCCCCTGCACCAGACGCAACTGCAGCCAGAAGCTCAGGCCCACCACCATGGCGCCGATCCAGGCCAGCAAACCCAGGTTGAGACTGCGTTGGATCGGCCGGCCACGGCGCCCCAAACGGCCCCACCACCAACCGAGCAGCACCAGAGCCGGCAACTGCGTCAGACCGTCACTGCCGAAGCCATCGAGCACCAACCCCATGGCCGCGGCCGCGATCACTCCCGACACCGGTCCATCCACCAGCGACCAGGGGAGCAGCCACAACACCACCCAGCTGGGCGCCACGCCAGAGAGGGTCAGCCATGTGGGCTGCGCCAGCGTGAGAAATGGCACGGCCAACGCGGACACCAGACAGACGGGCTGGGCATGCAAACGAGCCATCAGCGGGTCTGCACCTGCACCCAATCGACCGCCTCAGGCGATGCAATCAATTGCACGATTCCTTCCGGAGCAGGCACCGCACGGCTGTTGATCGACTGAATCACGGCCACCGGCAAATTCGGCGGCAACAGGGTGCTGGCAGGGGAGGTGCTGACCAGATCACCGGCGTGCACTTTCACGTCTTTATCGATAAATCGCAGCAGGGGCCGTGCCGTTCCAACCCCCACCAGCAGGGCGTGCTGTCGGGTGCGCGGAACCCAGACCCCGATCTGACTGCCCGGAGCCGTGAGCAGGCGAACCCGGGCTGTGGTGGGAGTTGCGCTCTGAATCCGGCCGATCAACCCTCCCGGACCAATCACGCCATCGCCTTTGGCAATGCCATCCAACGATCCCTTGCCCAGCTCCAGCTGTTCCCACCAGGCCGCAGCGTTGCGGGAGATCACCGCCGCAGCCACCTGTCCCTGGGCGGTCTGACGATTGAGCTCCAGCAGCTTGCGCAAACGGGCGTTGTCTTGCTGTAGCAGCTCAAGCTGGGCCTTCTGTTCCAAGGAACCAGCGGACTGCAGCCACTCCTTCTGCGCCGAACCGGGCCAGAACGGACGGCTCAGCAAGGCATACGCATCAAGAAAGCCTGCGCCCTTGCTCCAGCGCACCAGGGCCAAGACGGCAAGCAAACCCAACCACGGCCAAAGGCGGCGCCCCCCCCGCCAACGGGAACCTGCTGGCCACTGGGAGGCGCCCATGGGATCAGGCCGTCACGGTGTTGCGGACGTATTCAGGGGTGTCAAGCACCCGCTGCATACGCTTGTAGTCCTCCAGGACCTGACCACAACCGTTCACCACGCAGAGCAGAGGATCCTCAGCGATGTGGGTGAAGATTCCGGTTTCGTGGCTGATCAGGTCGCTGATCCCGCGCACCAACGCGCCACCGCCGGCCAGCATGATGCCGCGATCCACGATGTCGGCAGCCAGTTCGGGGGGCGTGCGTTCCAGGGTGCGCTTGACCGCCTCAACGATCACGTTGAGGGGCTCAGCGATGGCTTCCCGCAGATCACCAGCCTGCAGCTGAATCGTGCGGGGGAGGCCCGACAACAGGTGCAAGCCGCGCACGTCCATCACCGTTTGATCGAACTCGTTGTCCGGAAAGGCCGACCCGATCCGGATCTTGATGTCTTCCGCAGTGCGCTCGCCCACCACCAGGTTGTGCACCTTTTTGAGATAGACCCCGATGGAGTCGCTGATCTCATCGCCGGCCACCCGCACCGACTCACTCAACACCGTGCCCCCGAGGCTGAGCACCGCCACTTCCGTGGTACCGCCACCGATATCGACGATCATGGTGCCCACAGGCTCCGTCACCGGCAGGCCTGCACCGATGGCGGCGGCCACCGGCTCATCGATCAGGTGCACTTCGCGGGCACCAGCCAGACCTGCTTCGCGGACGGCCCGCCGCTCCACACCGGTGACACCACTGGGGATGCCCACCACCAGGCGGGGCGCCACGATGCCACGCCCTTCATTGCCCTTCTGAATGAAGGTTTTGAGCATCTGCTCAGCGGCGTCGAAATCAGCAATCACGCCATCGCGCAGGGGACGCACTGCCTTGATGTTGCCGGGGGTGCGACCAAGCATCAATTTCGCTTCATCGCCTACCGCCAGAGGCACACCCCGATCCAGATCGAGGGCCACCACCGAGGGCTCCTGCAGCACGATGCCGCGGCCGGAGACATAGATCAGGGTATTCGCCGTGCCCAGGTCGATACCGATGTCGCGGGACAGCTGGAAGCGACGGAAAAGCACGGAGAAAGGCTCAGGTCGACGAATCATAGTTGCGTTTTCGCGACCGAACTCGGCCCGTTCTGAGACATCCGGACCAGAGGGTGGAACTCCTTGAAAGCAGCCACGAAACCCGTGGCGCATCATTGACCAACGAAGAGGAGGAATCCATGGGCGTCAATTCCGTCACCCTGGTGGGCCGCGCCGGCCGCGACCCCGAAGTGCGCTACTTCGAATCCGGAAGCATGGTGGCCAACCTGACCATCGCCGTGAACCGCCGCAGCCGCGACGACGAACCCGACTGGTTCAATCTGGAGATCTGGGGCAAACAGGCTCAGGTGGCCGCCGACTACGTCAAAAAGGGCTCACTGCTCGGGATCATTGGCAGCTACAAACTCGACCGCTGGACCGATCGCAACAGCGGTGAAGAGCGCAGCAAGCCTGTGGTGCGTGTCGACCGCCTGGAGCTGCTGGGCTCCAAGCGTGACAACGAAGGCGGTGGCTATGGCGGCGGGGGCGGCGGCAGCTTCGGGGGCGGCGCTCCCAGCGACGAAGAAGTGCCGTTCTGAACGACCTTGGCTAAGGGGCTTGCTCAAGCCCCTTGGTCAACGCTTAGTCGGCCGACTGGCGCCGGCGCCAGATGCGCAGACCCAGCCAGATCACCCCAGCAATCAGAGCGACCACCAGGCCCACCTTGATCACCTTCGAGACCGGCTCAATCCAAAGCTCCACGGAGCTGTAGCTCTCCCCCATCAGGAATCCGGCCAGGGTGAGCAGCAGGGTCCAGATCAGACTGCCGGCCGTGGTCCAGATCAGAAAGGGCGCGAAGGGCATCATCTCGATGCCGGCCGGCACGGAGATCAGGGTGCGGATGCCAGGCACCAAGCGACCCCAGAAGACCAAGGCGGTGCCGAAGCGGTTGAACCACCGGCGGCTGCGGGCCAGCTCAGCCGGACTGATGCCAATCCAACGGCCATGGCGTTCCAGCCATTGCTCAATGCGCTCTTCGTTGATCACCCGCCCGATGCCGTACCAGGGGAGGGCACCGATCACCGTGCCCAGCAATCCGGCCAACACCACGGGAATGAACTGCAGCTCGCCTTGCTGCACCAGAAAGCCCCCCAGCGGCATGATCAGCTCGGAGGGAATCGGCGGGAACAGGTTCTCCAGAAACATGGCCGTGAAGATCGCGGCATAGCCCGCCAGGGGATTCACCGCAACCGCCTGTTTGATCAGCTCAGGCAGCTCGGTGATCAGTTCCGCCAGTCCCATGGAGACCTGTAAAGACGAAATTAGTGTTTCACAACTGCTCGAGCTGTTCAGGTCTCTGGGCGCACCTCAGACCCTGGGGCCAACTGCAACACCAAGGTGTCAGCACCGGCCCGCTGCAGAGAAAACTCACTGGTGCAGATCGCATCCGGCGATGGATCACACCCCTTCGGCCACCCCTCGTTGAGATCCTCAGGCCGGCGCTTCTCCAGGGCGAGACCGTAAAGACGCAACTGACTGAAGCTGAAGGTTTGATTGCCATTCAAAAGAGGCGGAATCAACCGATCAATCACGGGGAACTTGCGCACCGTGTTTGTGAGCACGGGAGAACGGGGCATGATGCCCTCCACCATCAGGAATTGCGCCGGCGGTTGATCCTCACGCGCAGCCAACGTCGATGCCGCGGCCACGATGCGCGACAAACGACCCTGTTCGAAGCTGACTTGGGCCGCAAAAGCGTGGCCATAGGCATAGGAGACCACCACCATCAGCCAGACCAAAGGCAGCACACCGAGGCGCCAGATCCGGCGACCTTGCAAGCGCGTCAGCACCAGGATCTGAAGAATCAGGCTGGTGAGCAGAGGGCCGAAATACAACAGCACCCGGGGATGACGCACAAACGACTCCCGCAACAACACCATGCCGCCGGGAGCCAGCAGCAACACCACAACGCTGAACGCCAGCACCCGAGCCATCGTCCGCCAACCGCACACGGCGCGCAGCAGCCCTGCGTAGATGAGCAGCAGCAGGATCAGCGGCAACACCACCGGCCAGGCACCAAAGTCGCGCAGCACTTGCTGAATCGGCTCCAACGCTGATCCGAGTAAGGCCCATGGCAGCTGCCAATCCAGTGGTTTGAACGCCGCAGCGCTGCTGGCATAGCGGTTCAAACGATGTTCAAAGAACAGGGCGAACAGCAAGCGATAAAGACCATAGCCGCCGCCATACACCGCGGCACTGACAAGCAGACGTGCGCGCAGCGACTGCCGCTGCCAGGTGGGATGCAGCAGGCCAAGCGATGCAGCAATGATCAGACAACCCGTCATCACCAGAAAGCCATTGGCCGCCGGTTGGTAGAGGTTGAAGGCCACCAGCTGCAGCACCAACGCCACCGCCACATGCCGCCAACGGCCTTGGGCATTCACGAGCAGAGCGGCAACCACAGCCGCGGCCAAAGCCGCGGCCATGAACACCGCATCGAAGCCGTAGGACAGGGCTTGAAGCGCGTAGGGCTGAGCCATGAGTGGCAAGCTCGCCATTGCTGTCCAAAACGGCGAGCGAATCCCATAAGCCCTGGCGCAGGCGACCCCCACAGCCGAGAGCAGCACGATCGCCACCACGGTGTTCAGCGGAGCCACCGCCGTGACCGGATGTCCGAAGTTCAGCCACCCCACCAAGGCATCGGCCAAGGGACGACCGACCCGCACCCAGCCCAGGCTGCCGTCCATGGCACGCGCGATGTCATCGATGTACAGATCAACCGACATCAGCAGAGGGAACAGGGCAGCAAGGCCAGCCACCATCGCCGCCCACCACTGACGGCGCAGGTCTGGATCCTTGACCCAGTCGCTGCATTGAGACCAGACCCTGGGTTGTTCCATGGCCACAAACCCTGACACATCAAAAAAGCCAGGCTGCCGAAGCAACCTGGCCACAAACGCAAGCGAGGCGGAGCAGCGTCGCCTCACGGCACCGTGATCAATAGCGGTAGTGGTCGGGCTTGTAGGGGCCTTCCACCGGCACGTTGATGTAGTCGGCTTGATCCTTGCTGAGCTCGGTGAGCTTGGCGCCAATGCGGCCGAGGTGGAGGCGGGCCACCATCTCATCGAGGTGCTTGGGCAGCACATACACCTCTTTGCCGTACTCATTGCCCTTGGTGAACAGCTCGATCTGAGCCAACACCTGGTTGGTGAAGGAGTTGCTCATCACGAAGCTGGGGTGGCCAGTGGCGCAACCCAGGTTCACCAGGCGGCCTTCCGCCAGCAGGATGATGTTGTTGCCGCTGGGCAGGGTGATGTGATCAACCTGGGGCTTGATGTTCTCCCACGTGTAGTCCTTGAGAGAGGCGACATCGATCTCGTTGTCGAAGTGGCCGATGTTGCAGACGATCGCCTCGTCCTTCATCTTCACCAGATGCTCATTGCGGATCACCTGGTAGTTGCCGGTGGCGGTCACGAAGATGTCCATCTCCTCAACCACGTCTTCCAGACGGACAACGCGGTAGCCCTCCATGGCGGCCTGCAGGGCGCAGATCGGATCCACCTCAGCGATGCAGACGGTGGCGCCCAGACCACGCAGGGACTGGGCCGAACCCTTACCCACATCGCCATAGCCGATCACCAGGGCCTGCTTGCCGGCGACCATCACGTCGGTGGCGCGCTTGATGCTGTCCACCAGCGACTCACGGCAGCCGTAGAGGTTGTCGAACTTGCTCTTGGTGACCGAGTCGTTGACGTTGATGGCGGGGAAAGGCAGCTCACCGCTCTTCTGCATCTTGTAGAGACGCGCCACACCCGTGGTGGTCTCCTCGGTCACGCCCTGGATCTGAGCCTTAGTGCGTGAATAGAAGGTGGGATCCTGAGCCAGCTTCTTCTTGATGGAAGCGAACAGGAAGGTCTCCTCTTCGTTGCCAGGGTTGTCGAGCACGCTGATGTCCTGCTCGGCCTTGCTGCCCAGCATCACCAGACCGGTGGCATCGCCGCCATCATCGAGAATCATGTTGGGTGAGCCACCATCGCCCCACTCGAGGATGCGGTGGGTGTAGTCCCAATACTCCTCAAGGGTTTCACCCTTGACGGCAAACACAGGCACACCACGGGCTGCCATGGCTGCAGCCGCATGATCCTGAGTGGAGAAGATGTTGCAGGACGCCCAGCGCACATCAGCGCCCAGCTCAACCAGGGTCTCGATCAGAACCGCGGTCTGAATCGTCATGTGCAGGGAGCCGGCGATGCGGGCGCCCTTCAGCGGCTTGTCGGTGCCGTACTTCTGGCGCAGCGCCATCAGACCGGGCATCTCGGTCTCAGCGATATCCAGCTCCTTACGACCGAAATCGGCCTGGTTGATATCCGCAATGACGTAGTCAGCGGCGACCTGCAGGCCGGTCGTTGCCGTGGGTGTTGCCACCATGATGAAGAAAGCTCCCTGGGGAGAACGTGGACGGAAATCTCTGCAGAGTCGCCGAGGCTTCGGGCTCGCCAGACGCCCAATCTACAGAGAGCACCTGGATCCTGGAGGACCTGCAGGCCACCCACCATCTTGGGCACGCCCTTGCCAATCGTCTGCCAACCGGTGCTGTTGTGCTGCTGCAAGGGCAACTGGGAGCCGGGAAAACCTCCCTGGTGCAAGGTCTGGCTGTGGCCCTGGGCATCGAGGAACCGATCACCAGCCCCACCTTTGCGCTCGCCCAGCACTACCCCCAGGGCCAGCCCCCCCTCGTGCACCTTGACCTCTACCGGCTTGAGCGCCCCGAAGCCGCCGACGACCTCTTCTTCCAGGAAGAGGAAGAAGCTCGCGGGATGGGTGCACTGCTGGTGGTGGAGTGGCCCGAGCGCCTTAGCGTGGCCTGTCTCAACGCCTGCTCAGACACCTGGCGGGTGCAGCTCCATCACCGAGACGACGGCGGACGGCACGCCGTGCTGCAGACACCGTCGCGCTGAAGCTCAGCGCAGACCCGTGGCCATCGGCGCACTGTGCTGGAGGAAATGCTCCACATCACAGGCGGACGGCTGCGGATCAATCCCACCAGCTCCGGCGCAGACCAGGGCACCACACGCGGCGGCATAGCGAATCACCTGCTGCACCACCGCTGCCGAGAGCTCCAATGGGGACCCTCCAGCGGGAGTGAGGGCCAACAACTGATGCAGCAACCCCGCCGTGAAAGCATCCCCCGCTCCGGTGGTATCCACCACCCGAGGCGGAGGCAACACATCCATCGTTCCCGCGTGGCCAGCAATGCACCACTGCACGGGATTGCCGCCATCGGTGACCACCACATCCGGATGGGTGGGCAGGCAAGCGCTGATCGCTTCCGGATTGGCGCTGTTGAACAGCCAGATCGCCTCCTCTTTGGCCAGCTTGATCAACGACGCACGATCCAACAGCGGAGCCATGGTGGCCAACTGTTCCGGAGCGGGGCCCGCGGCCGGATCGGCCTGGGGATCCCAGAACGTGGGGCGCCAATTCACATCCAACGCCAGCCGCAGACCGGAGTGATCCACCTGCTCGATCGCCCAGAGCAGAGCGTCGGTGGATGCAGGTGTCGCCAAGGGAATGGTGCCCACCAACAGCCAGCGGGCCGATGGCGCCAAGGCAGGCCAGGCCAAAGCCAGCTGCCGGTGATCGAGCCCCTGATCCGCGAAATCCTGTCCTCGCTCGCCGGCGAACCCCTGAAACACCCGTTCCCCATTGGCATCCCGGCGCACCAACACCACCCGGCTGGGGCGTTGCATGTCGGTTTGCAGGCCGCGCAGATCGACCCCACGATTGCGCAGCAGCTCCTGAAAACTGGAGCCGATGGCGTCATCGCCCAAGCGACCCAGAAACGCCACAGGAGTACCCAGCCGGGCGAGGGCGCAAGCGACATTGGCGGGAGCACCACCGAGACGGTCATCGCACTCCGCCGGAGTCGCCGTCGCTGGATCACCACCGAGGGGGCCCAGACGATCCACCAACGCCTCACCCAGACAAAGCACCCGAGGGGCGCAGACCGCACGCTTGGCCATCGGCCGGAGTCAACTTCCTGCAGCGTGGCCAGAGGCGTCGTCTCTGCCAACTGCGCAAACCACTCAACGCATCCGGCTCAAGGCTGATCAACGGCAGGAGCCTGAATCGCGGGCAAGCCCAGGTGCTCCAGCAAGGCCGCAATGATCCGGGCATTGGCGGCAGGGAAGGGATAGGCACCGAGGTCCTGGGGACGCACCCAGCGCACCTGCTGGCTGGCCAACGGCTGGGGTTCACCGGACCGCCAGCGGCAGAGATGCACCACAAAACGCAGTTTCTTGTGGCTATAGGCGTGATCGACGCAGATCAGCTCTTGATCCACCGACACCTCGATCGCCAGTTCCTCCATCAGTTCACGGGCGATGGTGGCTTCAATCGCCTCACCGGGCTCCTGTTTGCCACCGGGAAATTCCCACATCCCGCCCAGCAAGCCTTCGTTGAGGCGCTGGTCAATCAACACCTCTCTAGCTTCATTGAGCACCACGCCCACACCAATCACCTGGAAGGGGAGCTCGCGAGGGGCCTCTTTCACGGGGTAGTCAGCTGGGGAGCCAGCAGCGTAAGCAGCACACGCGTGTTGCCAGGGGCATCGCCCGCACGATGGATTACGCGGGGTGCAGAGGGTGGCCCCGAGATCCATCAGGGCTTGATTGAGATCACGGCTGCGCTGCGGAACAACTGCAATCAGCGCCTCACTCCAACGCCAGAACAGCGCCTGGTCGCGCATCGGCGGACGCGGATGGGCCATCAAGCGCGCCAGCACCCGGCGCACATTCCCATCCAGAATCGCCAGCGGGCTATTGAAGGCTGAGGAGAGAATGCCGCCTGCCGTGCTGCGGCCAATCCCCGGCAAGGCCAACCAGGCGTCGAGATCCTGGGGCCAGCGGGCGGGGTCCGTCGGGTCACCGTCGAGTGGCGCGAGCAGCAAGCGCGCTGTTGCGTGCAAGCGACGGGCTCGGGAGTAATAACCCAGGCCTTGCCAGCGCAACAACACGGCCTGCTCATCCGCCGCCGCGAGAGCCTGGAGCGTCGGAAAGGATTGCATCCATCCCTGCCAGTACGGCAACACCACCTGCAGCTGGGTTTGCTGCAACATCACCTCGGCAATCCAGATGCCGAAGGGAGACAACAGCTCGTCAGGCTGTGGCCAGCGTTGATCCGCGGTGAACATCCAGGGTTTCTGCGCAAGATCCCGGCGACCGTGCCGTTCCCACCAGACCAACAACGAGCGGCTCAGCTCAGGAGGCGATGCACCGAGATCTGGCCATGCGTCGTGATCACTCCCACGCACGACTTCACTGCACAACTGGCGATTCAAATCCCATCACTCCGGTTGCAAACGATGCACACAAGTCCATGGCTCAACAGCGCTTGGATCACCAAAGAATCCGCTCGAGAATCCTGGCCTTGATCTCATCAGGATCCATGGCATGAGAAGGCTGCCTGTAACCAATAAAATCCCAGATCGGAACGTCCATCATCCGCGATAGGTCACCGGCATCCCAACGGATCTCCCTTTGATCGCGATGGTCAATCAGGTTGATGCGCTTGCCGTCACCAAGCACCAAGTTGAGCTCATAGCTCCAAAACATCTGCTCACGTGGGTTGCGAACTTCTTCATCCAACAGCTGAATGCTGTGGATCGCAGCGAAAGGCACCGAACGGCAGAGCAAGTGCTGAAGCCACGGAACCTGGTTGAGCCACTTCAGCTTTGGAAGGCCCAATCGAACTTGTGCAGCATGTCCATCAACATCAATGGAACGATTCAGCAGAACCAATGTGATAACGCATCCGACAAGAATCTGCACAAGCGCTGAGATCACCCACCATTCATCAGGACGATTGATGTTGAGCTCGTCGCGCAGAAGGCTGACAACCAACACATTGCCAAACACCAGCAACGCCAGCAGGTGGACGAGTGACTGGTAATGGCGATAGGCCGTCGGCTGGAAGCTCAGCACCTGAGGTGCAATCTCACGGAGGCGATTCGTGATGTGGCGGGACCCCCCTGGCGACAAAGGCACCCAGCCCGTTCGCAGGGCCACAGGGTCATCGAAATAGCGCGGATCAAGCACCGGATAGCGCTTGCGGACAAACGGCCAATCGAAGCGACTCGGTGATCGAAACATGCGAAACACGACGCCTGCCAACTGTCTTGAGGGCAGGTTCTCACGGTTGCCCCCTGCATGGCCGGGCTTTTGTCGTCATGAACGAAACGCGCAGCGTTGCCCCCGGGCACGCAACGCGCACCCTCTGACTGTTCCACAGACACAACCGATTGCGTCAAGAGCCGGAGCCGACCCCACGGTGGCTGCTACCAACACAACGCAGGGGAACCGCCATGACCGCACCAAGACGCCTCGGACCCAGCCGGCTAGAACACAGTTTCGAACGCTTGATCTGGCATTTCCGGCTGATCACCTTGATCCCTGTCGTGATGAGCCTGCTGGGCAGCGTGAGTTGTTTTGTGATCGGCACCGAAGCTGAATTGCGGGCACTCAGCCAGGTGATGCAAGGCCGCTTCAACAACAGCAGCAGCACCCTTCTGATCGGTGAAGTGGTGGGAGGGATCGACTACTACTTGATCGGCATCGCACTGCTGATTTTTGGCTACGGCATCTACGAATTAGTGATCTCCGACATCGATCCGCGCCTGCACGATCAATCCACAGTGCGACGCAATCTGCTCAGCATCGAGTCACTCGACGGCCTCAAGCAGAAGCTCACCAAAGTGATCGTGGTCGCCCTGATCGTGACGGCGTTCAAATCAATGGTGAGCTTCAAGGTCAGCACAGCCAACGAACTGCTGATGTATTGCGCAGGGGTGTTGATGCTTGCCTTCAGCGCCTGGCTGATCGGCAAGGTCGAAAAGCACTGAACGGGCTCGTGATCACCCAAGACGGAGGCAACCGAGCTGGTCTGGGCAGCCAGTGCTCTGCAAACCTGAACACAGCGACGCAAGCGGCCTGGATGCCCTGGCACCCGCACCTCTGGCACCCCACCACCCAGGTGGCGCTGCATCCCGAACCGCTGCGGGTCAGCAGCGCCAAGGGCGCGGTGCTGCAACGCGACGACGGCAGCAGCCTGATCGATGCCATCAGCAGCTGGTGGGTCACCCTGCACGGCCATAGCGAACCCTCCATTGCCGCGGCCATCGCCAAGCAGGCGCAGGTGATGGAGCAGGTGATCTTCGCCAACTTCAGCCACAGCCCTGCCGAACAACTCGCCACCCGGCTCGCGGCCCATTCAGGTCTGGAGCGCTTGTTCTTCTCCGACAACGGCTCCACCGCCGTTGAGGTGGCGTTGAAGATCGCCTGGCAGTTCTGGCGCAATCAAAACAATGAACGGCGCCAGCTGATCGCCTTCGAGGGGGCGTATCACGGCGACACCTTCGGAGCGATGGCCCTCGGGGACCGCTCGATTTTTACTGAGCCCTACGACCCACTGCTGTTTGATGTGGCCCGGGTGCCCTGGCCGCACACCCACTGGGGCGATGACGACGTCGAGACCCGGGAAGCGGAAGCCCTCAAGGCGCTCGAAGCGGCCCTGGCCATTCCAACGGCAGCAGTGATTCTCGAACCCCTGATCCAGGGGGCCTCGGGCATGCGCATGGTGCGTCCGGAATTCCTCAGGGGGGTGGAAGCGTTAGTCCGTGCCCATGGCGCTCTGATCATTGCCGATGAGGTGATGACCGGCTTCGGCCGCACCGGCGCCCTGTTCGCCTGCCAACGGGCCGGCATCCAACCCGATCTGATGGCCCTCTCCAAGGGACTCACCGGTGGCTTCCTGCCCATGGGCGGAACCCTGGCCAGCGAGGCGCTGTATCAGGGGTTCATCAGTGAAGAACCCTTAAAGACCTTCTTCCATGGCCACAGCTTCACAGCCAATCCACTGGGCTGCGCCGCCGCCCTCGCCAGCCTTGCGCTGCTGGAACAGAACCCCAAGCGGTTTGAAGACTTCGAGGCACGGCACACCCAACACCTTCAAACCCTGGCCAGCCTTCCGCAGGTGAAGGATGTGCGCTGCCAGGGCACCATGGCCGCCTTTGAGCTCAAGTGCGGGAGCACCAGTTATCTCAATCCCGTGGGGCGCCAGCTGCAGAAGCTGTGCCTGCAGCGTGGTGTGTACATCCGGCCGTTAGGGAACGTGGTGTATTTACTGCCACCGCTCTGCATCAGCGACGATCAATTGAGCAACTGTTACCGAGCCATTGGCGATGGCATCCCACAGATCGCCTAAAGCAACCCTGCAACAACCCAACAACGGCACAGCAGGCATCGCCAGCGGCAGCGATGACGTGAACCACACCATGCGCTGACCACCATTCAAAACAGCTCTACCGTGCGCAAAAAGCGGTGAAAACGGTGCGGCGACTCACAGTGCCGATGCTCTTACCAGCTCTCTATCTGCTGGCAAGTTGTAGCCATCAGGCACAACACGGCCGCACGATGCCGTCGGTGAAGACGGCCCAAATCCGCGAAGCCAGCTTCAGCCCCAGTGTGGACGCGATCAGCGTGCTCGAGTCGACCACCAACGTGGCACTGCGACCTGAGGCGGAAGGTCGTGTCGTGAAGATTCTGGCGACCGAAGGCGAGCGGGTCAAAGCCGGACAACCGATCCTGGTGCTCGACAACGTGCAACAAAGCGCAGCGCTGAATGCCTCCCGCGCCCAGGCCCACACCGATCGGATCAATGCCGAGCGCTATGAGTTTCTGTATCTAAACGGTGCAACCTCAGCCAAGCAGAGAGATCAATACGCCACCCAGGCGATCGCGTCACGCGACAAGGCCCTCGCCGATGCAGCCACGCTCGGATACAAATACGTGCGCTCACCCATCGACGGCGTCGTCGGCGATCTCGACACCGTCAAGCTCGGCGACTACGTGACAACAGGCCAGGCCATCACCGGCATCGTCGACAACTCCACCCTCTGGACCTTGATGCAGATTCCTGCCACCCAGGCGGGGCAGGTCAAGCTCGGGCAACGGGTCACCGTCGCCTCCCAGACCAACCCGCCGGTGACCGGCGAGGGAAGCGTCAGTTTCATTTCTCCCTACTTCGGCGTGCCTGGCACCGATCAGGGACCCAACACCTTGATGGTGAAAGCCACCTTCCCCAACCTGACGGGCCAGTTGAAAACCGGGCAGTTCGTGAAAAGCCAGATCATCACGGGCAACACGCAAGCCCTAGCCGTGCCCGTGCAGGCCGTGTTCATGCAGGCCCAGCAACCCTTCGTCTACAAGCTGGTTCCCTTAAGCAAAGCCCTGCCCAAGATCAAGGCATCCACCTCCATCCCGGACGCCAAGAAGAAGAGGCTGGAACGCCTGCCAGGCAACACCCCCCTGGTGGTGCAAACCCCCGTGCAATTGGGGCCGTTGCAGAACAATCACTACGCGGTGCGTTCAGGCCTGAGCACTGGCGAAACGGTGGTGGTGAGCAACACCGCCCTACTCAGCAACGGCATGCCGGTGAAGGTCTCCCGCTGATCACGCCATGGCCTTTTCCGACAACTTCATCAAGCGACCGGTTCTCACCACCGTTTGCAGCATCCTGATCGTGCTGATGGGGGTGATCGCCATCCCCAACCTGCCGATCGCCAACCTGCCCAACATTGCCCCACCACTCATTCAGGTGACGGCCAGCTACAGCGGCGCCAATTCACTGGTCACGGAACAAGCGGTGACCAATCCCCTGGAACAACAAATCAACGGCGTTCCTGGTGCGTCCTACATCTCCTCCACCAGCAACATGGAGGGGCAAAGCATCATCCAGGTCTATTTCGACGAGACCACCGATATCGATATCGACCAGGTCAATGTGCAGAACCGGGTGTCGTTGGCGATGCCCCAGCTTCCAGACCAGGTCTCTGACACAGGCGTCTCCGTGCTGCAAAGCACACCATCGATCCTGCTCGCCTATCAGGTGTCGTCAACCGAGGGTCAGTTCGACGCCGCTTACCTGAACGGACTGGTCTACGAGCAGCTCTATTACCCCTTGGAGCGGGTCCCGGGTGTCGCCAACGTCAACATCCTCGGAGGCACCAACCCCGCCTACCGGCTGTTTGTTGATCCCAACAAACTGGCCGCCAACCGGCTCACGGCCACCGATGTGGTCAATGCCGTCAAAGCGCAAAACAGCATCGCCGTCGGCGGCCTGGTGGGTGGGCCACCCGCCTCGGGCAATCAGGCCTACACCTACCCGTTGCTGGTGGAGAACAACGGCAACCTGCTCTCACTGGAGGAGTTCAACAACCTGATCGTGGGGCGCACCCCCACCGGCAATCTCCTGCTCCTCAAGGACGTGGGGGAGGTGCGCTACGGCTTCAACAACTACACAACGGCCGCGGTTGACACCTCCAACCACGACGCCATCTCCGTAGCGGTGTTCCAAACACCGGACAGCAATGCCCTCGATGTTGCCGACGCCGTGGTGCAACAGATGGAGGCCTTCGCCGCCGAGGTGCCTCCTGGCGTCACGGTGCAACAGGTGTACAACGTCGGTCAATTCATCGAATCCTCCGTGGAGGGCGTGATCGATGCCCTGGGCCTGGCGATCGTGCTGGTGCTGGTGATCCTGTTCGTGTTTTTGCAGAACTGGCGCGCCACGATCGTGCCGAGTCTGGCCATTCCGATCTCCCTGGTGGGCACCTTTGCCTTCATCAAGGTGTTCGGCTTCTCGATCAACCAGCTCACCTTGCTGGGACTGGTGCTGGCCACCGGCTTGGTGGTGGATGACGCAATCGTGGTGATCGAAGCGGTCTCGAAAAATATCGAAAGCGGCAGGCGCCCCCGGCAGGCGGCTCTGGCCTGCATGGGCGAGCTGTTCGGCGCCCTGGTGGCCACGGCCCTCGTGTTGATGGCGGTGTTTGTGCCCGTGGCCTTCTATCCGGGCAGCATCGGCATCATCTACCAGCAATTCGCGCTCACGATTGCGTTCTCGATTGCGATCTCAGCCTTCAACGCCCTCACCTTCTCGCCGATGCTCGCAGGCCTGATCCTGCGAGGCGAAGCGTCCGAGGAACCACGCGGCTGGGGGTGGCCAGTGGCTGGCGTGATCATCGGCCTGGCCTTCGGGCGCTTCAGCGCCGCCGCCTTCGGCATCTGGACCTACGCCCTTGGGGTGGTGGTGTTCGGGCTGGCGGGCGCCAATCTGCCGTTGATCTTCCGGGTGTTCAACAACGGCTTCGATCGCCTGCAACAGGCCTATGGCCGTCTGATCAGCCGGTTGATTGACGGGCGCCGCGTGGTGATGGTGGCGCTGATCAGCGGCATCGTGGTGACGGCTCTCGCCTTCATGGCCTTACCCCAGGCATTCATTCCGGATGAAGATCAGGGCTACCTGGCAGGGATCTATCAACTCCAGAACGGAGCCTCCCTCAACCAGACCGAAGCGATGGCCGCCGAGATCGCCGCGATCCTGAAAGAGGAAGACGACATCCTCAACGGCAACGTGATCAGTGGCTACGGCTTCAATGGCTCCAGCCCTGATCAAGGCACGATCCTGGTGGGGCTGAAGCCCCTGAGTGAACGATCTGGGGCCAGCAACAGCTCCTTCGCGATCGCCGATCGCCTGAACGCGAAGCTCTCCCAGCTGAGCAGTGGCATGGCCAGGATTGGTCAACCTCCGGCCGTGCCGGGCTTTTCCGCCCAAGGAGGCTTCTATTTCCAATTCAACGATCTCAGCGGCAACTACAGCTTCAACGCGCTCGATCAACAGGCGCAGTCACTGATCAAAGCCGGCCAAGCGTCGGGTGACTTCGGAGCGCTCTACTCCCAGTTCATTCCCAGCGCCCCGGCGTTCAGGCTCAAGGTGAATCGAGCCGTGATGGGAGCCCTGAACGTCGACTACCAGGAGGCGATGAGTACCATCGCCACTCTGGCTGGAGGCAGTTACACAGGCCTCACCTACGAAAACGGCCAGGTGCGCAACGTCTACGTGCAATCCACGGCCACGGAGCGCTCCGAGGTGAACAAGATCCTCGATTACTACGTGAAAAGCCGCGACGACCAATTGGTGCAGGTGTCTCAGTTCGCCGAAGCCGAACTCGACAGTGCGCCGCCGATCATCAGCCACTACAACCTCTATCGCACGGTGCTGATCCAGGGCGTCCAGGCGGCGGGCAAGAGCTCCGGTCAGGCGCTGACCTCGATCCAGAACCTGTTCAACCAGCTCAACCCCACCAACATCGGCTCCGCCTTCACCGGTCTTGCCGCCCTGCAGCTCTCCGCTGGCAACGCCAGTGTGCTGGTGTTCGGCCTCGGCATCCTGATCGTCTACCTGGTGTTGTCAGCCCAGTACGAGAGCTACGTCACACCGGTGATCATTTTGATGACGGTGCCTCTGGCCATGCTCGGCGCACTGGCCTTTCTGGCGATCCGCTCCATCGACCTCAACATCTATGCCCAGGTAGGCCTGGTGACTCTGATCGGCCTGGCGGCGAAAAACGGCATCTTGATCGTGGAAGTGGCGGAACAGCATTTGGAACAGGGCATGGCACCCGCCGCAGCCGTGATCGCGTCAGCCGAATCCCGGCTGCGGCCGATCCTGATGACCGCCATCGCTGCCCTGGCTGGGTTTCTGCCTCTGGTGGTGGCCAATGGGGCCGGCGCCCAGAGTCAGCAATCCCTGGGCACCGTGATCTTTGGCGGACTGGTGGTAGCCACCGTGCTCTCCCTTGGGGTGGTGCCGCCCTTCTATGTGGTGGTGAAGGCGTTAGAACGGCGCTGGTTCGGTGCTGAAGAAAGCCATGCCAGCTGAACAGATCTGGCAGTGGAGCAACTCCACAGGGCGAATGCTGGAGGTGGGCTGGAGCCATGCCGGCACTGACGCACTGACCACAACGACCAACCCCGCGGCGGTGCTGATTCATGGGTTTGGCGCCAACACCGACCACTGGCGCCACACCATGCCGACCCTGAGCGCCGAGACCCCCACCTATGCCCTCGACCTGATCGGCTTCGGACGCAGCAGTCAGCCCCAAGCACTGCTGAAGGGAGAACCATCCACAAGCGCCACCCAAGACGGGCTCCACTACAGCTTTGACCTTTGGGGTGAGCAAGTGGCCAGCTTCTGCCGGCAGGTGGTGAACAGGCCCGTGCTGTTGGTGGGCAATTCCATCGGCGGCGTTGTGGCACTGAGGGCAGCCCAGCTGCTTGCCGCCAATCCGGACGGCAGCACCTGCAAGGGAGTCGTGCTGATCGACTGCGCCCAGCGGTTGATGGATGACAAGCAATTGGCCACCCAACCGGCCTGGATGGCCTGGATCAGACCTCTGCTGAAAACCCTGGTGAGCCAGCGCTGGCTGAGCTCCGCCCTGTTCCGCAACGCCGCCCGCCCCTCCGTCATCCGCAGCGTGCTGAAACAGGCATACCCCAGCGGCTGCAACGTCGATGACGAGCTGGTGCAGCTGCTATTTCAGCCGACCCAACGCGCTGGTGCCGCAGAAGCGTTCCGCGGTTTCATCAATCTGTTCGACGATTACCTCGCACCCGATCTGTTGAACGAGCTGTCGGTGCCCGTCGATCTGATCTGGGGCGAAAACGACCCCTGGGAGCCCCTACCGGAAGCACAGCGATGGGCGGATCGCTACGCGACGGTCCGCTCGCTCTCGGTGGTGGCCGGTGGGGGGCATTGCCCCCACGACGAACATCCGGATCAAGTCAATCCCCTGCTGCTGAGGTGCCTGAATCAGCAGGCGACGTAGGCCTCCACCTGATCGCTGAGGCGACGCAAGCCTGCGAGGCCGTCGCGCTCGAGATTGCGCACGCGATCACGGCTGATGCCAATGATGCGACCAATGCCGGTGAGGCTCATCGGATCCTCGCCATTCATCCCGTAACGCATCCGCAGCACCTTGCGCTGCAGCTCCGGCAGCTGCTCCAACAGATCCCGCAGGTCGCCCTTCAGGCACTCCCCTTCCACCTGCTCGCTCGGCAGCTCACCATCACCGGCCAGCAGCTCCAGCAATTCGGTGTCATCCCCATCGCCCACCTTCATCTCCAGGCTCACCGGCTGACGGGCCCGGCACATCAGGTCTTTCACCTCCTCTTCCGGCAGCTCCACAAATTCCGCCAGCTCCGTCACCGTGGGAGTCCGCCCCAGTTCCTGGCTCAGCTCACGCTGCCCTTTCTTCAGCTTGTTCAGCATCTCGGTGATGTGAATCGGCAGCCGGATCGTGCGGCTCTTCTCCGCAATCGCCCGCGTGATCCCCTGACGAATCCACCAATACGCATAGGTGCTGAACTTGTAGCCGCGGGTGGGGTCGAACTTCTCCACACCCCGCACCAGGCCGATCGTTCCCTCCTGGATCAGATCCAGCAGTTCCATGTTCCGCTTGGTGTATTTCTTCGCGACGCTCACCACCAGGCGCAGGTTGGCGGCCACCATCCGCTCCTTGGCACGGCGTCCTGCCTGCAACTTCCGCTTCAGCTGCACACCACTTAATCCAGCCTTCTTCGCCAGAGCTTCGGGGGCCACCACCTCCTCGCCGCTTTCGCTCTTCAGCTCCGACTCCAAAGCTTCCAGTTCCATCAGGTCCTGCACCTGACGGCCCAGGGTGATCTCCTGCTGGTGACTCAGAAGCGGCACACGACCGATATCCCGCAGGTACGAACGGACCAGATCGACTTCGGCAACCGCCGAGCGCGATGACTGAGAACGACGTGATTTTGCAGCAGTTGTAGGGGCTGCGGCTACAGCGGTGGCAACGACCATGCGTGCTCCTTTGCGTTATGTAAAGCTTACCTCTAAAGAAGTGTAAACAGGCTCTCAGGAAAGCTCGAAAGCGGGAGATTAGGTAAAAATCCCTAGCCAAGCGCGCCGCGGCGACCTTGCCAATCTCAGGCCGCGGGCGGCAGATGCAACAGGAGCCAATCGGCCGTTCGCAAATAGATGAACACTCCAGCCACGTCCGTCGCTGTGGTGATGAAGGGCGCTGACATCAAGGCAGGATCAAGCCCCATCCGGTTGAACAGCAACGGGAGCGCTGCTCCTGCAGTGGCCGCCAGCGTAGAGATGGCCATCAGGCTGATGCCCACAGCCGTGCCCACCAAGGCACCATCGACGCCCGCGCGCCACCAGGCAAACGGCACCACCAACACCAGCATCAATAAACCGAGCAGCGCTCCGGCGATCGCCTCGCGAAAAATCGCCTGCACAGGGCCAAGGGCCTGAATGCGTTGCGTGCTCAAGCCTCGGATGACCACCGTGGAGCTCTGAGCGCCCACATTGCCACCGGTTCCAATCAACAGAGGGATGAAGGCCGCCAGCAGCACCACCTCCTGCAACACGCCGTCATTCATGGCAATCACTTGTGTCGTGAAGCCATTGGCCACCACCAACACCGCCAGCCACACCACGCGCCGGCGGGCCACGGTGAACAGATTGCTCTGGAAGTAATCGTCTTCATCACCAGCCTGCACAGCACCGGCGGCATAGATGTCGCGGGTGGCTTCCTGCTCAATCACGTCGATCACGTCGTCGACGGTGACGATCCCCACCAGCCGCTGCTCCCGGTCCACCACCGGCACGGCGAGGAAGTCGTAGCGCTGAATCGCCCGGGCCACCTCTTCCTGATCCGTATCCGTTCCCACGCTCACCACATCGCGGGTCATCACATCGCCCACCCGGTCATCGGGATCGGCCGTCACGAGATCGCGCAGCGACAGGATGCCGGTGAGATGGCGTTGCCCATCGGTGACATACAGGCTGTAGATGGTCTCGGTATCGCGTGCCCGGCGGCGCACGATGGTGAGGGCCTGAGCCGCGCTGTGAAACTCCTTGAGGTCGATGAACTCCGTTGTCATCAGACGGCCGGCGGTCTCCGCCTCGTAGCCGAGCAGCTGGGCCGTGACCCGTCGCTCCGCCGGACTCAACTCCGCCAGCAGCCGCCGCACCACCTTGGCTGGCAACTCATCAAACAGACGCACCCGGTCATCAGGTGACATCTCCTCCACTAGCTCCAGCACCTCCCCGGAACGCAGGCGCTCCAGCAGGCTTTGCTGCACCGCAGCATCCAGATATTCGTAGACCTCAATCGCTTCGTCCTTGCCCAACAGACGAAACGCCAGCGCCTGCAGAGTGCGCGGCAGATTGCCGATCGCCTCAGCGATATCCACCGGTTGGACCGGTTCCAACAGCAACTTGACGGCGTCGTAATTGCCCGCCGTCAGCATCGTTTCCAGCTGCTGGGTGACAACAGACGCGACCACCCCAGTTGCCTCGTCCATCGGCCAGTGGTCTGGGCCTGCTCAGTGTATGGCCCATGCCTGCAGCCAGCAGTTCCCAGCTAGGGTCTGCTCTCTTTCATTTAGATCTATGGCCCCGAGCGTGAACGGTGTGACGGTGCGCAGCGCCGATGGCAGCGACAAGAGCCTGGGCGACTTCGCCGGCAACGTGCTGCTGATCGTGAACGTGGCCAGCCGCTGTGGCTTCACCAAGCAATACGCCGGTCTTGAGGCCATCAACCAGAGCTATGGCGCCAAAGGCCTGAAAGTGCTGGGCTTCCCCTGCAACGACTTCGGCGCCCAAGAGCCCGGCACCCTGGAGGAGATCAAAACCTTCTGCTCCACCACCTACGGCGCCAGCTTCGAACTGTTCGACAAGGTGCACGCCACCGGCACCACCACCGAGCCCTACACCACCCTCAACCAGATGGAACCCGCTGGTGATGTGGCCTGGAACTTTGAGAAGTTCCTGGTGGGCAAGGACGGCACCGTGATCGCCCGCTTCAAGAGCGGGGTCGATCCCGAATCCGCCGAACTGAAGTCAGCCATTGAGGCAGCCTTGGCCGCCTGACCACCGACTTCATCCGCTTGGCGCGGGTCCTTTGAGGGCCCGCCCAAGTCCAAAGCCCACCGCCGCAGCCCCCAGCCCCAGGCCAAGGGTGAGCGCAATCAAGCCCACAGCTGCAGCCCACTGGCCCGAAGCCAGCAACTTCACGGAGTTCACCATCCAGCTGCTGAACGTGGTGAGCGAACCGCAAAACCCGATACCGACCAACAACTGACGCCGCGGCCGCGTCGGCAATCCGGCAAGCAACCCCAACAGCAAGGCTCCAACCACATTGGCGATCAGGTCTTGATCAGCCCAGTGCACCCCAAGCTGCCAGCGCAACACAGCTCCAGGAACGGCACCGATCGCCACCAGAACCAATTCGGTCAAGTCCTGGCGCAGGGTGAGATCGGACTTCCTACCAGTCATCACGCCATCCCCAGGGCATAGCCCGCTGCGGCCACCAGCAAGCCCCCAAGAATCGAACCCACAGAAAGCACAATCCCTTCAAGCCACTGACGCTCACGCAGGGTGTTGAGCAGCTCCACCGCAAACGTGGAAAACGTGCTGAGGCTGCCGAAGAATCCCGTGGCCACCAACAACATCAACGGACCATTGGCCGTTGACGGCTGACAGTTGCCACTCACCCCCAGGCCGGCGACCAACCCCAGACCAAAGGCAGCAATCAGATTGACCGCAAAGGTGCCCCAGTGCTTTCGGGGCACCACCGGCTCGAAATGATTCACCACCCGCAGCCGCAGCCAGGCACCGGGAATCGCACCAAGGCCAACCAGCAGCACCTGCTTGGCGACCAGGAGTGAATCAGCCATGCACCCAGCCGCGCCGCGTCTGAGCGGGGTGATCAGCACCGACGGTGGCCGCCACCTGCACCTGCAACCACTCCTCTCCATTCTCACAGCGCCAGCGACGCAGCACCTGCAATGGCGTGCCGAGATCCAGCCGGCGCAGCGCGGGGGCACTGATATGGGGGGCTGCCTGCAACACATCCCCTCCGCCACTGATCAACGGTCCACCCGCAGAACGGCGACGCACCTCGGGCTGACGGCGATCTGCACCACCGGCAGGAAGCGCTGCCGGCGCCAGCAATGCAATGCCCAGCAACCAACTCCAACGCAGGACGGAGACCACCGGTCGCTGCATCAGATGTCGAGATTGGTCATGTCGAGCTCGGCGCTGTGGGTCTCGATGAATTCCCGCCGTGGCGCCACTTTGTCGCCCATCAGGATCGTGAAGATGCGATCGGCTTCGAGGGCATCTTCAATCTCCACCCGTTTCATGGTGCGCGTGGTGGGGTCCATCGTGGTTTCCCACAACTGGGCCGGCATCATTTCACCCAAGCCCTTAAAACGCTGAATGTTGTAATTCGCTTTTTCTGGGAAGGCAGCAAGGGTCTTTTGGAGGTCTTGCTCGTTGTAGCAATAAGTGTGATTTTTACCCCGCTCAACTTTGTAGAGCGGAGGACAAGCAATGTAAATGTAACCACCTTCAACCAACTCCTTCTGATAGCGATAGAAGAAGGTGAGCAGAAGGGTACGGATGTGGGCGCCGTCCACATCGGCATCGGTCATGATCACGACCCGGTGGTAGCGCAGGTTTTTGACATCAAAGTCCTCGCCCTTGATCCCCAAACCGAGGGCTGTGATCAGCGCCTGAATCTCCGTGTTCTTGTAGATCTTGGCGTCGTCGGTCTTCTCGATATTGAGAATCTTGCCGCGCAGAGGAAGGATCGCCTGGAAGCGACGGTCGCGGCCTTGCTTTGCGGAGCCACCAGCCGAGTCACCCTCCACGATGTAAATCTCCGACTCGGAGGGATCGCGGGAGCTGCAGTCAGCCAGCTTGCCAGGCAAGGTTGAACTTTCCAGCACGCTCTTACGGCGCACCAGTTCACGGGCCCGTCGAGCGGCTTCAGCCGCGTTGAAGGCTTGGATTGCCTTCTCCAGGATCAGGCCGATCACCGAAGGATTGAATTCGAGGAACTGGCTGAGGGCCTCGCCCACCAGGTTGTCGACGATTCCCCGAACCTCGGTGTTACCGAGCTTGGTCTTGGTCTGACCCTCAAATTCAGGTTCCGGCACCTTCACCGACAGCACCGCCGTCAAGCCTTCACGAATGTTCTCGCCGGCCAGGTTGGAATCCGATTCTTTGCGTTTACCGAGTTTCTTCGCGAAAGCATTGAGGGTGCGCGTGAGCACCGTCTTCAAGCCTTCGATGTGGGTGCCTCCATCAACAGTGCGAATGTTATTGGCGAAACCCAGGATGCTGTCGGAATAGGCATCGGAACACCACTGCAGGGCAGCCTCCACCTGCACGCCATCCTTCTCCGAATTCACATAGATGATGTCGGGATGAAGGGCGTCCTTCTCCTTATTCATATAGGCGACGTATTCCTTGATGCCGCCTTCGTAGAAATAGATCTCCTCGTGGGGCTCTCCCTCCGGGGTGCGGGCTGCTTCACGCTCATCGCGGAAGACGATGCGCACACCACCGTTGAGGTAAGCCAGTTCCCGCAGACGGGCGGCAAGGGTGGCGTAGTCAAAAACGATGCCGCCCGTAAAGATCTGGATGTCGGGCTTGAAGCAAACGCTGGTGCCCGTGAGGCCGTTTTCCTCAGCGGGCTGCTCTTCGGAGCGCAGGCTGCCGATCGCGGCGCCGCGCTCAAAACGCTGACGATGCACCTTGCCCTGACGGCGCACGGTGACTTCCACCCACTCACTCAGGGCGTTGACCACGGAGACACCAACGCCATGCAGTCCACCGGACACCTTGTAACCGCCGGCTCCAAACTTGCCGCCGGCATGCAGCACGGTGAGCACCGTTTCCAAAGCGCTCTTGCCGGTGCGCGGATGCACATCGGTGGGAATGCCACGACCGTTATCCGTGACCGACGCTGAACCGTCTTCAGCGAGAACGACCTGAATCTCGGAACAGTGGCCGGCTAAGGCTTCGTCGACCGAGTTGTCGACAACTTCATAAACAAGGTGATGGAGACCACGCGGCCCAGTTGAGCCGATGTACATGCCCGGGCGCTTCCGGACCGGCTCCAGTCCTTCCAGAACCTGAATTTGCTCGGCACCGTAGGCGGCTTGAACCTTTGAGGCTTCGCTCATGCGTGCGTGGTCTGCCAGGCCTCCTGTCAGGCTGAATTTACCACCGGCGCACCAGAGACGCTTGCAGAGGCCTCTGAGGCGTCATTGTTTGAGGGGGTGCACCCCCTGCCTCCGCCCATGGCCGACATCAGCACCCTCGCCAGCCGCGCCGCAGACACCGAATCCGGCGATGCTCTGCCCCTGGTGGTGGTGCTGCTGGGTCCCACCGCCAGCGGCAAGACCGCCCTGGGCATCGCCCTGGCGAAGGAACTGCAGCTGGACGTGATCAACGTGGATTCGCGCCAGCTCTACCGCGACATGAGCGTGGGCACCGCCAAGCCCACACCGGCGCAGCAAGCCGAAGTGCCGCACCACTTGCTGGATCTGCGCACCCCCGACGCGCCACTGACCCTGCAGGAGTTCCAAACCCTGGCGATGGAAGCGGTCAATCAATCGATTCAGAGCCGTGGCAGCGCGCTGCTGGTGGGGGGCAGCGGGCTGTACCTCAAATCCCTCACCGGAGGCCTCAAGCCACCAGCCGTGCCACCCCAACCGACGCTGCGGGCCCAACTTGAGCAACTGGGCCAACCGATTTGCCACGGCCTGCTCAGCCAGGCCGACCCGGCAGCGGGCCAACGGATCGCTGCCGCCGATGCGGTGCGCACCCAACGGGCTCTGGAAGTGCTCTACGCCACGGGCCGCACCATCACCGCCCAGCAGGGAGCCACCCCACCCCCCTGGCGGGTGCTCGAACTGGGCCTGGACCCCACCGACCTGCGCCAGCGGATCGCCCTGCGCACCCGTCAGCTCTACGACCAAGGACTGGTGGATGAAACCGCGCAACTGCGGAATCACTACGGCGCGGATCTACCACTGCTGCAAACGATCGGTTACGGCGAAGCTTTACAAGAACTGAACGGCGCCATCGGCCGCGAGCAGGCCATCGCGACCACCACCAAACGCACCCAGCAATTCGCCAAACGACAGCGCACCTGGTTCCGTCGTCAGCATCAACCCCACTGGCTACGAAGTGCGGACCCGCTCAATGAAGCGATGACACTGATCAGAGGAGGTCTAGTGTGAGAAGAGAAGTGGCTTTGCCAGCACAAGCTGCATCGTCGTCCTTCCCTGGTTCCCTCAACACCCTGAATGCCTCCACGTCCCCGGTTTGATCGACGCGCTCCTGTCAGGGAGCTCCCCAACATCAACGACCGCATCAATTATCCGCAGCTACGGGTGGTCGATGCCGACGGCACCCAGCTGGGCGTGATCGACAGGGAACAAGCGCTGTCGGTCGCGCAGGAACGGGAACTGGACCTGGTGCTCGTGAGCGAGAAGGCTGATCCGCCCGTGTGCCGGATCATGGACTACGGCAAGTTCAAATTCGAGCAAGAAAAGAAGGCCAAAGAAGCGAAGAAGAAGTCGCATCAGACCGAAGTGAAAGAGGTCAAGATGCGCTACAAGATCGATCAGCACGACTACGACGTGCGAATTGGTCAGGCCCAGCGCTTCCTCAAAGCCGGCGACAAAGTGAAGTGCACCGTGATCTTCCGTGGCCGGGAGATTCAGCACACCGCCCTGGCGGAAGTTCTGCTGCGTCGCATGGCGAAGGATCTGGAGGAACAGGCTGAGATCCAGCAGGCTCCCAAGCGGGAAGGTCGCAACATGATCATGTTCCTCACGCCGCGCAAAACGCCGCTGGTGAAGAAGGACAAGGCTGACGATCAGCCGGTGGTGAAAGCCGTGCGCACGATCACGGCGCCACCGCGTGCTGCCAGGGCCGCAAGCACCAGCCCTCAGACCTGAACACTCTCCAGCAGTAGTTGCCAGCCCCGCGCCGATGCCGCAGGGCTGAAGCTGCTGCGGGCTTCACACATGAAGCCGTGGTCAGCCCCCTCCAAGGCCTCGTAGCGCAGCCGGGTCCCAGAGGGATCCTCAGCCGTGAGCGCCGCTTCAATCTGCTTCTGATCACCCACGGGGATCAACGGATCTGCGGTGCCGCAGAGGCAGGTGAGTTGTCCATGCACCTGGGGTAGCAGCTCCAGGCTTGGGGCTCCCCCGCCAGGACGCCCTTGACAGACGCCTGCGCCATAGAAGTCAAAGCTGACCTGCACCTGGGGCAGGGTGGCCGCCAACAAAGCGGCATGGCCCCCGAAGCAGAACCCCACCACCGTTAAGCGGGAACACCCCTGAACCTGCAACCAGCGCGCCGCAGCAGCGACATCCTCCAGGATTCCAGCCACGGTGGTGCGGTCTTTATGCCGGCGCCCCTCCGCTAAGGCGTCGGGGTCGTAACCGAGCTCCAGGTCAGGAGCGGTGCGGGAGAACAGGGGCATGGCCAGGGCCGGCACACCCGCACCCGCCAACCGATCAGCGACGCTGCGCACCCAGGCATTCACGCCAAACACCTCAGGAAGCACGAGAACGGCACGCCCTAGAGACGGCGAAGTGTCATCAACTGGCGACCACCAACACCGCAACGGACCATCGGCCCCCTGAAGCATCTGCCAGTGGCCAGGCAATAAAGGCTGCTGAGAAATCGGCATCAGGAGACAGACCACCCAATCAATTGTCACCAGACCGATCACTTCTTAGGGTGGCCGCAATCCGATCCGGTCCACCGGCGTGCGATTCCACATTCAGCAGGAAAGCGACATTCCGGCGTCGACCCAGCTCTACAACCAAATCTGCTTCGCGATCGCCGCGCGTCATTACCCGCCTGGCCATCGCCTGCCCAGCACACGCCAGCTGGCGATGCAGACCGGCCTGCATCGCAACACGATCAGCAAGGTCTACCGCCAGCTGGAAACCGACGGCGTGGTCGAAGCCATGGCCGGCTCCGGCATCTATGTGCGCGACCAGCAGAAACCCCGAGAGGTGCGCACTCCGGTGCACATCCGCAACCGCGGGGTGACCGACCTCGATCGCGAGGTGCGCAAATGCGTTGATGGGCTTCTCAATGCAGGCTGCACCCTGCAACAGACCCGAGAACTGCTCACGCGAGAGATCGACTGGCGTTTGCGCTGCGGCGCCCGGGTGCTGGTGAGCACCCCCAGAGAAGACATCGGCGCCTCGATGCTGATCGCTGAGGAGCTGGAGCCCTGCCTCGACGTTCCCGTGGAGGTGGTGCCCATGGAGGAACTGGAAAGCGTGCTGGAAAGCGCCAGCAACGGCACCGTGGTCACCAGCCGCTATTTCCTTCAGCCCGTCGAGGACCTGGCCAAACGCCACGGCGTGCGGGCCGTGGCGGTGGATCTCAATGACTTCCGCGAAGAGCTCAATCTGCTCAAGGAGCTGCGCCCCGGCAGCTGCGTGGGCCTGGTGAGCATTAGTCCCGGCATCCTCCGAGCTGCCGAGGTGATTCTGCACAGCATGCGGGGCAATGAGCTGCTGCTGATGACCGCCACCCCAGACGTGGGCAGCAGGCTGCTGGCGCTGCTGCGGGCCTCAAGCCACGTGCTCTGCGACCGCCCCAGCCTTCCCCTGGTGGAACAGAGCCTGCGCCAGAACCGCTCCCAACTGATGCGCATGCCCCAGGTGCACTGCGCCGAGAGCTATCTAAGCGGCGACACGATCGAGCTGCTGCGCAAGGAAATCGGTCTTCAGACCAGCTGAAGGATCACAACCGGCACCGGCGACGAGAGATGATGCCTCAACCAGGCAAGCGTGCAGTCCCGGCGGAGCCATGTTCAAACAGATCCGAGCCGACCTGGCCGTTATCCGTGAACGGGATCCAGCTGCCCGGGGTGCCCTGGAAATCCTGCTCTGCTACCCAGGCTTTCAAGCCATCACAGCGCACCGCCTCAGTCACCGCCTGTGGCGGTCACGCCTCCCCTTAAAACTGCCGGCCCGCCTGCTGAGCCAGTTGAGCCGTGGCCTGACCGGCATCGAGATTCACCCCGGCGCCCGCATCGGCAACGGTGTCTTCATCGACCACGGCATGGGCGTGGTGATCGGTGAAACCGCCGAAGTGGGGGACCATTGCCTGCTGTATCAGGGCGTCACCCTGGGGGGCACCGGCAAAGAAAGCGGTAAACGCCACCCCACCCTGGAAAACAATGTGGTGGTGGGTGCGGGCGCGAAGGTGCTGGGCGCCCTCAAAATCGGCACTAACACCCGCATCGGCGCTGGGTCAGTGGTGGTGCGCAACGTGGAGGCCAACTGCACGGTGGTGGGCATTCCCGGGCGAGTCATCCACCAAAGCGGTGTGCGCATCAATCCCCTGGCCCACTCGGCCCTGCCGGATGCCGAAGCCAACGTGATCCGCAATCTGATGGAACGGATCGACCAACTGGAGAACCAAGTCACCAACCTTCAGGCCACGCTGAAAGCCGTGGCCAGTGACCTTCCGATCAAGGAAGTGCGATCAGGTCAGGCCCAGAACCTCAAGGACCGGGAAATCCTTGAGTTTCTGGGCGAATGACCCACGCCTAACTCAGACGTTGGCGGTGGGCTCAGCGGCAGCAGGGGCCGGCTGGAACATGAACATCGAATAGATCACGTTGCGTCGCATGTTCGTCATCATTTCCAGGAACATGTCGTAGCCCTCGTTCTTGTATTCGATCAGCGGATCCTTCTGGCCGTAGCCGCGCAGACCCACGGATTCACGCAAGGCATCCATGGCCTGAAGGTGCTCCCGCCAGAGGGTGTCGATCTGCTGAAGGATGAAGAAGCGCTCGGCCTGGCGCATCAGCCCCGGACGCTCCTGCTCGATCTGCCCCTCCTTGAGGTCGTAAGCGTTGCGCAGCTGCTCCTGGAGGAAGGCCTTGAGATCCTCCATCGACAGCCCCTGCAATTGGCCGGGCTCGAGATCTTCCAACAGATAGACGAACTCCTTCACCTTGCCCACAAGCTGGCCCACATCCCACTCCTCTGGCGGCAGATCGGGATTCACATAAGCCTCGACGATTTCGTTCATCGTGCGTTCGCCGTAGCCGATCACCTGCTTTTTCAGTTCACGGCCGTCCAGCACACGGCGGCGTTCGGTGTACACCGCACGACGCTGATTGTTCATCACCTCGTCGTACTCAAACACCTGCTTGCGAATGTCGTAGTAGTAGGTCTCGACCTTCTTTTGCGCCCCTTCCAAGGAACGGGTGAGCATGCCGGATTCAATCGGCATGTCTTCCTCAACGCGGAAGGCATTCATCAGGCCAGCCACACGATCGCCGCCAAAAATGCGCAACAGGTTGTCGCCCAGCGAGAGGAAGAAGCGAGTGCTGCCGGGATCCCCCTGACGGCCAGCACGACCACGCAGCTGGTTGTCCACCCTCCGCGATTCATGGCGCTCGGTGCCGATCACATGCAGACCGCCGGCTTCCCGCACGAGCGCCTCCTCCTGCTTGATCACCACGTCGTATTCGGCTTTGACCCGAGCGATCGCAGCGCGCAGCGTTGCGATCTGGGGGTCCTCCGTGGGCGCTTTCTCCGCGGCTGTGGAAATACGGTCCTCCAACTCGATCACACTCAGCGTTCGATCACCCCAGGCCTTGACCAGATCCTTGGCCAGGTCAACGAGGGACTGATCGGTGTCTTCACTCAACTGGCAGGGGTAGAGATTGCCGATGGCACGCGCCTCACTGGGGGCGTTGCCATGGGGGCCCGTCGCAGGTGCCGCCTTGGCCGCGAACCCGGATGCCTCGCCACTGCGCTGCAGCGGCACCGGGGGTCGGTGACCCTCCTCGGGCTTCACCAAGCGGGGTAACAACACCTCCCGCAACTTGAGGCGGGCCATGTAATCGCTGTTGCCGCCAAGGATGATGTCGGTGCCGCGGCCGGCCATGTTGGTGGCGATGGTGACGGCGCCGGAACGACCGGCCTGGGCCACGATCTCGGCCTCCCGCTCCACGTTTTCAGGCTTGGCATTGAGCAGGTTGTGGGGGATGGATTCCTCCGCCAGCAGGGTGCTCAGCAACTCACTCTTTTCAACGCTGGTGGTTCCCACCAGCACAGGCCGCCCATCGCGGTGAATCTGCGCCGTCTCTTTGGCCACAGCACGCCATTTGGCCGTTTCGGTTTTGTAGACCTGGTCTGCCAGGTCCTTGCGAGCCCGCACCCGGTTGGTGGGCACGATCGTGGTTTCCAGCTTGTAGGTCTTCTCGAATTCCACTTCTTCGGTCTTCGCCGTGCCGGTCATGCCCGCCAGTCGGGGATAGAGCAAGAAGAAGTTCTGATAGGTGATCGACGCCAGAGTCTGGGTTTCAGCCTGAATCGGCAGGCCCTCCTTGGCTTCGATCGCCTGGTGCTGGCCATCACTCCAGCGACGACCCGCCATCACCCGACCGGTGAATTCATCAACGATCACCGCTTCATCGTCGCGAACGATGTAATTCACATCGCGAACGAACAGCTCCTTGGCCTTGAGGGCATTGGTGATGTAGTGGGCCCAGGGGTCCTGAGGGTTGTAGAGGTCCGAGACACCCAGCAACTCCTCCACCTTGGCGAAGCCGTCATCGGTGAGGGTGCAGCTGCGCTGCTTCTCATCCACCTCGTAATCACCTTCCGGATCGATGCCGTCTTTCCCCATCTCGGCAGCCCGCTCCAGTGCTTCCACGACCTGGGCGGCCTGCTGATACTTCTCCTGGGGGCGTTCCACCTGACCGGAAATGATCAGCGGGGTGCGGGCTTCATCAATCAGGATTGAATCCACCTCGTCGATCACGCAGTACTGGAACTCCCGCTGCACGACCTCGCTGATGTCGTTCGCCATGTTGTCGCGGAGGTAGTCGAACCCCAGCTCCGAATTGGTGGCGTAGGTGATATCGCAGGCGTAGTTCTGTCGCCGGGTGAAGGGATCCATGTCCTGCTGGATCAGACCGACGGAAAGACCGAGGAAACGGTGCACCTGGCCCATCCACTCCGCATCACGGCGGGCCAGGTAGTCGTTCACGGTCACCACATGCACGCCACGGCCGGTGAGGGCATTGAGGTAGCTGGGCAGAGTCGCGACCAGGGTCTTGCCTTCGCCGGTCTTCATCTCTGCGATCTGGCCTTCGTGCAGCACCATGCCGCCGATCAGCTGCACGTCGAAATGACGCATCCCCAGCACCCGCTTGCCGGCTTCGCGCACCACCGCGAAAGCCTCCGGCAGGATTTCATCCAGAATCGGGCGCTGGTTCTTGAGGCTGCCGGCGTTGGCGAGGCGCTCCTGGAACGCAGCCGTCTTGCCCCGCAGCTCATCGTCGCTGAGAGGAGCGATCTCCTCCTCCAGCAGATTGATGTCCGAGACGATCGGCTGGTAGCGCTTCAGCTTGCGGGCATTGGGGTCACCCAGCAGGAGCTTGAGCATGGAAGCGGTGGATCGTCTGGGGGCCAGCCTACTGAGAACACGGGGAACGCCTGGCAGAGAACGGGAATACGACGCTGACGTTCACCAGGATCTGGCTAAGCAGGAGCCATGGCAGCCACGATCTATCTGCACTGGACCGCCACCGGCTACGACTGGATTCGGCCCGGCCACTACCACTCGATCATCACCGGCGATGGCCGGGTCCACCGGCTGCATTCCTACGGGGTGGACCTACCTGCTCACACCTGGGGCCGCAACAGCAATTCCATCGCCCTGGCCTGCGCCTGCATGGGCGGTCAGCCCGATCCCTGGAGCCAGCCCCCATCAGCGGAGCAACTGGAGGGGCTGTGCCAGGAAACCGCAGCCATCGCCCGCAGTTGGGGCTGGGACGCAGACGCCATCACGATTGCGAGGGTGATGACCCATGCCGAGGCCGCCTCCAACCGGGACGGGCGGATCATGCATGACAACTACGGGCCCATGCTCTGGGGTGGAACCGGCGAACGCTGGGACCTGTGGCAACTGGAGCGGAACGGCAGCCATGACGGCGGCGAGCAATTGCGCGAGCGCATCCGCACACTGCTCAACAACCCCGCCTCCAGCACGGCGGCGCCACCTGCGACAGCCGTCAGCGATGCCTCCGCTCTGCGCTTCAAGCGCACCAGCCACATGCGTGTGCGCGGGGACGAGCTAGAGGTGGCGATCGATGCAGCAGGGCTCAGCTGGGCTCGCGTCGCTGACCTGTTGAATCGCTATGGCATCTCCTACAGCTGGGACAGCGCGCAACAGCGGGTGCTGATCGGCAGCCTGGACGTCGCCCCCACCTACCGCCCGGACGGCATTCAAGCTTCCGTTGGCTGGCCGCTGTTTGAGATGGTCCTCCAGAGCCGCGAAGCTCCCGTGATCCTGCGGGGCATCCTGCGACCGGACACCAGCAATGGCACACCGCGTGCCTGGTGCCGGGTGCTCGAGTTCGCCGAAGAGTTCGGAATCTCAGTGCAGTACACCCCCTTCAGCCTGGGAGAACTCCGGGGCGGATGATGAAGATTCACCTCCGATGCCATGGCCCGCATACGCCTGGTTGAACATGCCCCTGGAGCTCCCGGCCTGCGCTGGCTGGGCTGCGGCCCGGATCTTCGCCCCAGCCGAGGGCTGCTGAAACTGCAACGGCTGTTCCACAAACACGCCTTCTGGGCTGAGAGCCGCACCCAAAGCGATCTCAAACGCATGCTGGCGGGGAGCACCGTGGTGGTGACCCTGTGGCGCGGCAAGCGCATGGTGGGCTTCGGAAGGGCCCACAGCGACGGGATTCACCGCGCCGTGCTCTGGGACGTGGTGGTGGCCGGTGATCTACAGGGCAGAGGCCTGGGACGACGGGTGGTGGAGGCCCTGCTGACGGCTCCAGCAATCCGCAACGTGGAACGGGTGTATTTGATGACCACGAACAGCGCCGGGTTTTACAAACAACTTGGTTTTTGTGATGCGAATCCCCAGCAATTGCTGATTCGCAGGCAATAAATCAAGAGCGGATGAAGAGATTCGAACTCTCGACCCTCTCCTTGGCAAGGAGATGCTCTACCACTGAGCTACATCCGCAGGTCGGCCGTGAGGATGTTTCCCTCGCGACCAGGAAAGTATGCACCACAGAGGTGCCCTCCGGCAATCAAGCCAGCGCTTTCATCAAGGAGCCCATCTCCAGAGCCTCCAAGCCGTAGCTCCAGCCCAGATTGCTCTTGATTCCGGCACGCTCGAGCGCCTGCTGCATGGTGTCGGTGGTGAGCACCCCGAAGATCACCGGCACGCCGCTGTCGCGCGACACAGCGGCAACCCCTTTGCTGGCCTCCGCCACAACCACATCGAAATGGGGGGTGTCACCGCGAATCACGGCACCGAGGGTGATCAGCACGTCGTACCGACCACTGCGTGCCATCGCTTGGGCAACCAAGGGCAGCTCGAAGGATCCAGGCACCCAGGCCACATCCAGTTGGGCACTGGTGGCCGACGCATCCACACCATGGCGAGACAGACAATCCAGACAGCCACTCAGCAGCTTGCTGGTGACGAGATCGTTGAAACGCGCCACCACAACGCCGATCCGTAGCCCCTGGGCATCGGTGAAGCGACCCTCAAAAGTGGCCATGAAACCGGCAGAAACTGATCACATGCTCCCACTCCGGTGGGAGCCACAACAGTGATCAATAGCAATCAGACGGAAGAGCGGTCTGACTCAGACCACGAAAAAGCTCACACCCCAGTTGAGAAGCACCAGAGCCACCCAGGCAATGCCACCCAAAAGGATCAGACGGTTGGAACGGCCACTGTCTTCGCTGGAGGCGTAAAGAACGGGGACGGCCACAATCAGGGCAAACGACATCACCACCAGGGCCAGAACGGTGAGGGTGTTGAGGATCTGCATGGATTAAGTCGACGCCAGGTCGGTGCACCGGATTCTCACATGCGGGGGCTAACGGGCCCGGCATGGACGCGACCAACCTTTACAGCTTGTGGTGATGCTCCCCGAGGCAGCCCCCTTACGATCGTCCCCCCGCCGGACCCCTGCGTGCCCCAACTGGACATGGCCCTGCAGGGCAATCTGTTTGGCGAACCCGAGGCCAGCGGCAAGGAACGACGGAGCGCTGCAAGCAGCCCCGAAGCCAGTCCAGAACTCGATGACGCGTCCCTCACCGCGGATGCACAAAGCCGACCACGGCAACGCCAGGCGCCAGCAGCAAGCGACACCGGCGAGGGCCCACCACGAGAGGCAGCCTCAGGCGCAGAACGCGCCGACAGCGAAGGAACAGCCTTCAACGAAGACACAGCCGACAACGACCTGCCGGCCTGGAGTCACCACAGCCTGGTGGACCCACTGCAGCTCACACCGATGCTGCGGCATTACGTCGAACTGAAAGCCGCCCATCCCGAACGGGTGCTGCTGTACCGACTGGGGGACTTCTTCGAGTGTTTTTTCGAAGACGCCATCGAACTGTCTCGGCTTCTTGAGCTGACCCTCACCGGCAAGGAAGGAGGCAAAAGCATCGGCCGGGTGCCGATGGCAGGCATCCCCCACCATGCGGCCGAGCGCTACTGCGCCGACCTGATCCGCAAGGGGCGCAGCGTGGCCCTGTGCGATCAGTTGGAGGCAGCCCCGGCCAAGGGAAGTGCAAAAGGCACGTTGCTCAAGCGCGACATCACTCGGGTGCTGACCCCGGGAACGGTGCTTGAAGAAGGCATGCTCAGCGCCCGCCGCAACAACTGGCTGGCAGCCGTGGTGGTGGAACCCGCTCAAGGGAAACAACCGTTCCGCTGGGGTCTTGCCAGCGCCGATGTGAGCACAGGCGAACTGGTGCTGCAGCAGATGGAAGGCAGCAGTGACCTGCACCAGGAGCTGGCGCGGCTGGAGGCCGCCGAACTGGTGTGGGGTGGAGCACCCGACGACCGACCGGCCTGGTGCCCGGACCGGCTCCAGCTCACTGCGATGGCCAACACCCCCTTCAGCCGCCCGGAAGCCGAACAGGCGCTGCTGAACCACTACAGGCTCAGCACCCTCGATGGCCTTGGACTCCAGGAGCACCCCTTGGCCCTGCGGGCCGCGGGCGGATTGATGGCCTATCTGCAGGACACCCGCCCGCTGGAAGGCGACGCGTTGCATGCACCGCCGCTGGAGCGGCCCCAGTTGCGATTCAGCGGTGATGCGCTGGTGCTGGATGCGCAGACGCGCCGCAACCTTGAATTGACCAGCACCCAGCGCGACGGGCAGTTTCAAGGGTCACTGCTGTGGGCGATCGACCGCACCCTCACAGCCATGGGAGGGCGGTGTTTGCGCCGTTGGTTGGAGGCTCCGCTGGTGCAGACCCGCGCCATTCAGCAGCGCCAGGCGAGTGTGAGCACCCTGGTACAAACCCGACCCCTGCGGCAGGCCTTGCGTCGGCTGCTGCGGCCGATGGGTGACCTGGAACGCCTGGCCGGTCGGGCCGGTGCTGGCCAGGCCGGTGCGCGGGATCTGGTGGCCATCGCCGATGGCCTGGAACGCCTGCCCCAGCTGGCCGGTCTCCTGCGCGACCGGTTAACCGACGGACCGGATTGGCTCGCCCATCTGCTGGTGCCAGACCCAGACCTGCTGACCCTCGCGCAAACGATCCGCCACCAACTGATCGACACCCCGCCACTGAGCCTGAGCGAGGGGGGCTTGATCCATGACGGTGTCGACCCCCTGCTCGATGGCCTGCGCAACCAACTCGACGATCAAGACAGCTGGCTGGCTGACCAGGAACAGCAGGAACGTCAGCTGAGCGGCAACGCCAATCTCCGCCTGCAGTACCACCGCACTTTCGGCTATTTCCTCTCCGTCAGTCGGGCCAAGTCGACGGCCGTGCCGGACCACTGGATCCGCCGTCAGACCCTGGCCAACGAAGAACGCTTCATCACCCCCGACCTCAAAGCGAGGGAAGGCACCATCTTCCAACTCAAGGCCCGGGCCGCCCAGCGGGAATACGAACTGTTCTGCCAGCTGCGCGAACAGGTGGGCTCCTACGCCGAGGCCATCCGCCGAGCCGCCAGAGCCGTGGCCGGTCTCGATGCGCTCAGCAGCCTGGCTGATGTGGCCGCCACTGAAGGCTGGTGCGCGCCAACGGTGAACGACAGCCGCGAGCTGACCGTGGAGGCAGGGCGCCATCCGGTGGTGGAACAGCTGCTGGTGGAGGAACGCTTCACCCCCAACGATGTGCAGCTCGGAGACAGCACCGATCTGGTGGTGCTCACCGGCCCCAATGCCAGCGGCAAGAGTTGCTACCTGCGCCAGATCGGTCTGATTCAGCTGCTGGCTCAGGTGGGTGGCTGGGTGCCGGCGCAATCGGCAGCAATCGGCATCGCCGACCGGATCTTCACCCGCGTCGGCGCCGTCGACGATCTGGCCGCCGGTCAGTCCACCTTCATGGTGGAGATGGCGGAAACCGCCAACATCCTTCACCACGCCAGCGAACGTTCCCTGGTGCTGCTGGATGAGATCGGCCGGGGCACAGCCACCTTTGACGGGCTCTCGATTGCCTGGGCGGTGAGTGAACATCTCGCCGGCGATCTCCAGGCCCGCACGGTGTTCGCCACCCACTACCACGAGCTCAATGCCCTGGCGGAACAGCGCGCCAATGTGGCCAATTTCCAGGTGCTGGTGGAAGAAACCGGCGATGACCTGGTGTTTTTGCATCGCGTCGCCCCAGGGGGGGCCAGCCGCAGTTACGGCATCGAAGCGGCCCGGTTGGCCGGTGTGCCCACGTCGGTGGTGCAACGGGCGCAACAGGTGCTGGATCGCCTGGCGGCCTGAACAGGCTTCACCCCTGCCCCTCTAGCGCTGCCGCCCTGAGCAGGGCATTGCAGGCCGCACCCACCAGACCGGCACCTCCACGGGTGCCCTCCAGGCGAATCTGAGCCAGATCGGTGCTGGCCAAACGGCGCTTGCTTTCTGGCACCCCCACAAATCCCACCGGCATGCCGATCACCAGACTGGGGGCCGGAGCCCCTGCCTCCAGCTGATCAATCAGCTGCTCAAGGGCCGTGGGCGCACTGCCCACCAACACCAACGGCATCGGCTGGCCAGCGGCCTCAGCCTGGGTGGTCAAGGCCCTCCAGGCCTGCGCCATGGCAGCGGCCGATCGGGTCGATCCCTCCGGTGCTCGGTCCGGTGCCCAATCCAACAGACCGCACACCGCATTCGCCCCCGTGCGCCGCGCCATCGGCGAGACCGCCGCCGCCGCCATGGCGGTGTCGGTGAGGATGGCGGCACCCGCCTTCAAAGCCGCCAACCCGCGCTCACAGGCACCATCACTGAAGCGCAGCAAAGGGGCTAAACCGGGATCACCGCTGCTGTGCACCAACCGCTCCAACACCTGCTGCTGCAGAGCATCCAGGCCGGTATCACCCAGCAACACACGGATGCGCCGAATGCTTTCCGTGAAGATCGGATGGTCGCTGACAACCTCGCGGGTCACAGGAGCTGGCGGCAGGGGGCAGACTTCAGCATCGTCTGCGGTCGTCCCGACCATGCCCGTGCATCTCTTCTGGGGGGATGACAGCGCCGCCCTCGAAAGGGCCGTGGGCAAGCTTATCGATCAGGTCGTCGACCCGACCTGGAGCAGCATCAACCTCAGCCGTCTGGATGGTGCCGACAGCAGCCAGGCCCTGCAGGCCTTGGAGGAGGCGCGCACGCCGCCCTTCGGCGGAGGTGACCGCCTGGTGCTCCTGCAACGCTCCCCCTTCTGCAATGCCTGCCCAAGCGACCTGGCCGACCGTTTTGATAACGCCCTGGACCTGATCCCGGACACCAGCCATCTGGTGTTGTGCAATCCAGCCAAGCCGGACGGGCGTCTGCGCACCACCAAGGCCTTGCAACAACGCATCAAGGCCAAGCAGGCGGCCGAGCAGTCGTTTCAACTGCCCGCCATCTGGGACGGAGCGGGTCAACGCCAACTGGTGCAGCGCACCGCCAGCGATCTCAACCTCGACCTCGAGCCCGACGCCATCGATGCGCTGATCGACACGATCGGCAGCGACAGCGCCAGGCTCAGCGCCGAATTGCAGAAACTGGCCCTGCACGCTGCCAGCTGCGGAAGCACCCGGATCAGCGCCGATGCGGTGGCCACGATGATCGATGGTCAGGCCACCAATGCCCTGCAGGTGGGTGATGCCCTGCTGGAAGGTCAGGTGGGGGAAGCCATCAGCTGCCTTGATGCACTGATTGATGCGGGGGAGCCGGCTCTGCGCATCGTGGCCACCCTCACCGGCCAGATCCGCGGATGGCTGTGGGTGAGCCTGATGGAGCAACAGGGGGAGCGGGATGTGGCAGTGATTGCCAAAGCGGCCGGCATCGGCAACCCCAAACGCATCTACGTGATGCGCAAGCAACTGCAAGGGCGCCCACCGACCCGCTGCCTCAACCTGCTGGGCCGGCTGCTGGAAGTGGAAGCGGCCCTCAAACGCGGAGCCCAACCGGCGGCAGCCTTCCGCGACGGCCTGCTGGGGGCGGGCACCGCTGGGGAAGCCCAGTGAGACAATCGCCAGCGGTATGAGACGGCTGGCATGGCCCTGCTGGTGCAGAAATTCGGCGGCACCTCCGTGGCGGATGTGGAGCGCATTCAGGCGGTGGCCCGTCGCATTGCCGCCAGCAAGGAGGACGGCCACGATCTGGTGATCGTGGTGTCGGCCATGGGCCACACCACCGACGAACTCACCAGCAAGGCCCGGGCGATCAGCAGCAACCCGCCCCAGCGGGAGATGGACATGCTGCTGGCCACCGGCGAGCAGGTGTCGATCGCTCTGCTCTCCATGGCGCTCAACACCCTGGGCATCCCGGCCGTCTCCATGACCGGTCCTCAGGTGGGCATCGTGACCGAATCCGCCCATGGCCGGGCCCGCATCCTGGAGGTGCGCACCGACCGTCTACGCAGTCGCCTCACTGAAGGCCAAGTGGTGGTGGTCGCCGGTTTCCAGGGCACCAGCCAAAGCAGCGGTGGCACCGCCGAGATCACCACCCTGGGGCGAGGCGGATCCGACACCTCAGCCGTGGCCTTGGCCGCGGCCCTCGGCGCAGATGCCTGTGAGATCTACACCGATGTGCCGGGGGTGCTCACCACTGACCCGCGCAAGGTGGCGGATGCCCAGCTGATGCCTGAGGTGAGCTGCGACGAAATGCTGGAGCTGGCCAGCTTGGGAGCTGCGGTGCTGCACCCCCGCGCCGTGGAGATTGCCCGCAACTATGGGGTGACGCTGGTGGTGCGCTCCAGCTGGAGTGATGAGCCCGGCACCACACTCACCAGCCGCAGTGCCCGGCCGATTGGCCGCGAGGGCCTGGAACTGGGGCGGCCGGTGGATGGCGCCGACCTGGTGGAGGGGCAAGCGGTGCTGGCCCTCTCTCATGTGCCGGATCAACCCGGCGTCGCCGCTCAACTGTTTGAAGCCCTGTCAGCCGGCGGCGTGAATGTGGACCTAATCATTCAGGCCACCCACGAAGGCAGCAGCAACGACATCACCTTCACCGTGGCCGAGGCGGATCTGGAGCAGGCCCGCAGCATCTGCGCCAGCCTTCTGGACGACTGGGGCGGTCAACTGGTGGCCGAAGGCGGCATGAGCAAGCTGAGCATCAATGGCGCCGGCATCATGGGCCGACCCGGCATCGCCGCTGGCCTGTTCGACACCCTGTCCCGAGAGGGGATCAACCTCCGGCTGATTGCCACCAGCGAGGTGAAGGTGAGCTGTGTGATCGACGCCGACCAAGGCGCAAAGGCTCTTCGAGCCGTGACCACAGCCTTTGAACTCAACGATCAGCAGGTGCATCTGAATCCACCGGCATCGGGCGCGGACGACCCCGAAGTGCGCGGTGTCGCTCTCGACCGCGACCAGGCCCAGGTGAGCGTGCGCCACGTGCCCGACAAGCCCGGCACAGCCGCCTCTCTTTGCTCAGCCCTGGCCGATGCCGGCATCAGCCTTGATTCGATCGTGCAGTCGGAACGGCAACACGCCGACGGCAGCCGCGACATCAGCTTCACCCTCAAACGCGAGGATCGCGGCCGTGCTGATCAGGCCCTGGCACCGCTGCTGGCGCAATGGCCCGGAGCGCAACTGGAAGATGGTCCAGCGATTGCCCGGGTGAGTGCAGTTGGTGCCGGCATGCCAGCCACAGCAGGCACAGCCGCTCGCATGTTCCGGACGCTCGCGGATGCAGGGCTCAACATCGAACTGATCGCCACCAGCGAAATCCGCACCAGCTGCGTGGTGGCGGAAGACGATGGAGTGGCCGCGCTGCAGGCGGTGCATGCCGGTTTTGGCTTGGGAGGCAACACGATTCACCAGGCCCAGGGCACCGAATCACCGCTCGACGCCTGAAAGCACTCAGCGGCGCCGCAGAAGCATCCAGGTGGAGTGGTAATCGAGCTCAGCGGTTCCAACGCTGAGCTGCTGATCCAGGCAGCGCCGCAAACGCACCAGCTGGATGCGGGAATAGGGAGAACGCTGCGGCCGAGCCCCGATCAGGGCGAAATGGCGCAGATAGGCCAGGGCTGATGGCACCGGCACCCCATTGGCAAACGAACCGCCCGCCACCCACAGAAACTGAGACGCCAAAGCGCGCTGAGCCACCGGCCCGCTCAAAGCCTCCTGATCCGGCAGCTTGAGCAGATGGGAGGGCAGCTCCGCCGCGGCCAAGGCCCGACGCAACACCTGAAAACTGCCAGCATCCGGCACCGCCAGGGCCAGCCAATCACCGGCACGCAGCCATGGGGCCCAAACCTGCTGGAGCACCGTCAGGGGCGTCGGACTCCACTGCAGCGCATAGCTGGAGAGCAGAAGCCGGCTCCCGTTCAGCGGCAGCTGAGGGGCCAACACAGCAACGGCCTCTGGCTGAAACGCATCCAGCACCAAACCGGTCACGGCCCCATGACGCTCCGCCACCACAGCGCGAGCCCGTTCGACCATGGCCGCTGCTTGATCCACCAGCAGCACCTGGTCGGGGACAGGCTGACCTGAAGCCTGAAGCTGATCCAACCAGAGGCGAGTGGCGAGCCCGGTGCCGCAACCGAGATCCAGCAAACAGGTCGGCAACACATCGGCACTGCAGGACTCACCAGCCGTGATGCAGCGATGCGCCTCTGCCACCAGCTGCATCGCAGCAAGGCGCTGAGGCTGTGCCGCAGCGTCGTAAGTGGTGACCGCAGCAGCAAAGGACGAGGTCAAGAGTGGAAGTCAGCCCTTCCCCACCAGTTTCTGACGCAGCTGTTTGATCCGATCGCGCAGGTTGGCGGCCTCCTCGAAATCAAGCTTCTTGGCCGCCTCCTTCATGCGCACCTCCAGCTGATCAATCAGTTCCGGGAGGGCATCAAGGGCCATGCCTTCGCTGTCGTCTTCAATCGCCTTCACGGCCTGACCCGCCACCTGCACCAGATCGGCATCCGGGCCTTCGGTCTTGAGCTTCCGCGACAACTCCAAAAACGAGAGGATCGAGTTGCTCGCCTTCTTGCCGGCCGCCGTGGGCACGATGCCGTGCTTGTCGTTGTAGGTCTGCTGGATCTTGCGGCGACGCTCGGTCTCTTCGATCGCCTTCGCCATCGAATCGGTCATGTTGTCGGCGTAGAGCAGCGCCACCCCTTCCACGTGCCGCGCGGCCCGGCCGATGGTCTGAATCAGGGAGCGCTCCGCCCGCAGGAAACCTTCTTTATCGGCATCGAGGATGGCCACCAACGACACCTCCGGCAGGTCGAGACCTTCCCGCAGGAGGTTGACGCCCACGAGCACGTCGTATTCGCCAAGGCGCAGGTCTTGGATGATCTCGATCCGCTCGATCGAATGGATCTCGGAGTGCAGGTAGCGCACCCGCACCTCATTCTCCGCCAGATAATCCGTGAGGTCTTCCGCCATCCGCTTGGTGAGGGTCGTGACCAGCACCCGCTGCTGCTTCTTGGCACGGCTGCGGATCTCACCGAGCAGGTCATCCACCTGACCGGTGGTGGGCCGCACTTCCACCACAGGATCGAGCACACCCGTCGGACGAATCACTTGCTCAGCGACCTGCCCTGAACTCACCTCCATCTCCCAGTTGCCAGGAGTGGCACTCACAAACACGGTCTGCCGCGCTTTGGTCCAGAACTCGTCGCCCTTCAACGGTCGGTTGTCCGCAGCGCTGGGGAGGCGGAAACCGTGATCGATCAGCACCTTCTTGCGAGCCTGATCGCCGTTGTACATGGCCTGCAGCTGTGAACAGGTGACATGGCTCTCGTCGACGATCAACAGCCAGTCGTCGGGGAAATAATCAATCAGGCATTCCGGCGCTGTACCGGGCTCACGGCCTGCCAGATGGCGGGCGTAGTTCTCAACACCATTGCAATAGCCCACCTGGCCCAGCATCTCCAGGTCGTAGGTGGTGCGCTGCTCAAGCCGTTGCGCCTCCAGCAACTTTCCTTCGGTATTGAGGAAATCCAGCCGCTCCTTGAGTTCCGAGCGGATGTCTTTGATGGCAGTGTCGAGGCGCTCCTTAGGGGTGACGAAGTGCTTGGCGGGATAGATATTGATCGCCTCCATGCTCTGGAGGATTTCGCCAGTGGTGGGATCCACGTAGCGGATCGCCTCCACCTCATCACCAAACAACTCGATCCGCACAAGGCGGTCTTCGTAAGCCGGGCCGATCTCGAGCACATCCCCACGCACCCGGAAGCGCCCACGGGTGATGTCGGTGTCGTTGCGGCTGTACTGGTTGTTCACCAGATCACGCAATGAGCCGCGTAGATCCAGGCTTTCGCCCACCTGGAACTTCACCGACGCCTTGAGGTATTCGCTGGGAATACCCAGGCCGTAAATGCAACTGATGGAGGCGACCACGATCACATCGCGACGCTCAAACAACGACCGCGTCGCCGAGTGGCGCAGCATGTCGATCTCCTCATTGATCGACGCGGTTTTGGCGATGTAGGTGTCGCTGACCGGGACGTAGGCCTCCGGCTGGTAGTAGTCGTAGTAAGAGATGAAATATTCGACGGCGTTGTGGGGGAAGAATTCCCGCAACTCATTGCAGAGCTGGGCCGCCAGCGTCTTGTTGTGGGCCAGCACCAGGGCCGGACGGCCCGTTTTGGCGATCACGTTGGCCATCGTGAACGTCTTGCCCGTGCCCGTCGCCCCGAGCAGGGTCTGGTAGCGCTGACCGCCGTTCACCCCCTCCACCAGCTGGGCGATCGCCGTGGGTTGATCCCCCTTAGGGGTGTAAGGCGCCGAGAGGTCGAAGGCGGGCATGGGCTTGGAAGCGGCGCCGTCGGTGAAGGCCGTTCAGGCTAGGAGGCGACGCCAACAAAAAAGCCCCCCATCGCTGGGGGGCTTAGAGGACGTGTTGAGTCCGCGGTCCAAACGCGAACCGTTCAGACGCGAACCGTTCAGCTGCGGACAGCGGCGGCAGTGCCGAGAGCTTCACGCAGGCCACGCACCACGGCGACCATGGCCAGCTCGTCGTTGAGGCGGTTCACCGCAGAGCCAACGCCAACACCGGCGGCACCGGCGGCGATCGCCATTGGGAGGGTGACGGCGGAGAGGCCGGAGGCGCAAAGAACGGGGGCCTCAACACCAGCCTGCTGCAACCCAGCGCTAATGCTGTGGGCGGCGGCGAGGGTGGGAGCAGCCTTTTCAATCAGGCCCAAGGTGCCGGCGCTGGAAGGCTTGGCGCTGGTGCCGCCCTCGGTCTGAATCAGGTCAGCGCCAGCGTCCACCAGATCCACAGCCAGCTGCTGCTGCTCATCCATGGGCAGCACGTGGGGAACGGTGACGCTCAGCACCACGTCGGGCAGCAGAGCGCGGGTCTGACGGGTGAGCGCGAGCACTTCGGCAGCATCAAAGATGCGGCCCTGAGGATAAAAAGCATCGAAGTTGCCGATCTCCACCATCTGGGCACCCGCCGCCACAGCAGCAGGGAACAACTCAGGATCCACGGCGGACACGCAAACTGGCACACCACCGGATTCACGGATCGCCAGGGCCACCAGCTCGGGATCGCAGGCCACGTCAATCAGGTCAGCACCACCATGGCCAGCAGCACGGGCCACGCGAGCCACCGACGCTGCATCGAAATTCATCAGACCGGCGATCACCTTCAGCGCCGAGCGTTGCTCGAGGCGCTGACGCAAAGAGGTGGGCAACTGAGCGAGGCGAGTCATCAGGCCAGAGTCATATCGGTCGATTCTCCCACCGCATGGATCCAGCACTCGATCCACCTCTGAGGCGCAGCTGGACGGCGTGGCACGACCGTCTGCACCGGGACCTGCTTCAAGACCCGCAGCTGCTTCCTGCTGGTGAACCACTGCTGCTGGCCGTGTCCGGCGGCCAGGACTCCATGGCTCTCACGGCTCTCTTGCTGGGCTTAAGCCGGCTGCACCACTGGGAGCTCCATCTCTGGCATGGCGATCACAGCTGGCACCCAGGCTCGGCGGCCATCGCCTCTGAACTTCAGGCCTGGAGCCTGGGGCAGGGGCTGCCGATCACCGTTGACCGCAACGCCAAAAACGAAGCGACGGGACGAACGGAGGCCGAAGCCCGTCGATGGCGCTACGCGCAGCTGGCCACCTGCGCCACTGCGCTGGGGAGCCGGGTGGTGTGCGGCCACACCGCCACCGACAAGGCGGAAACCCTGCTGCTGCAGCTCACGCGGGGCACCGACCTTGCCGGCCTTGGCAGCTTGCGCCGACAACGCCTCCTTGATGCCGAGCAACACCCCGCAGTGCATCTGGTGCGGCCTTTGCTGGGATTCAATCGTGACGACACAGCCGCCATCTGCCGTGATCTGAACCTGCCGCTTTGGCTCGACCCGAGCAACACCAATCTGCGGTTCAGCCGCAACCGCATCCGCCAGGAGGTCATGCCGGTGCTGAACGACCTGTATCCCGGCTGCGAACAGCGCATGGCCGCCCTGTCCGAGCGACTGTCCCAGGTGCAGGACACCCAGCAGACTTTACTGGCACTCAGCCTGGAGAGCTTGAAGGCCGGGGAAGGGGCAGAGAACGTGTTGCAACGCAAGCGGTTGGGCGCGCTTCCCTTGCCGCTACGTCGTGACCTGCTCGCCCACTGGTTGCAATCGTGCGGTGCACCGCCACTGAAAGCGCCTCTACTGGAGGAACTGGCGCGAGCCACAGCAGCGGGCAGTCCTGCCGGAGGACGCGATCTCCCTAGCGGCTGGCGCATCCAATGGGACAGAAAGTCACTACAACTGGACTACAGACAGTGAGGGCCTGTGGACGGTGATGTTCAGCAGCACTATCTCGCCGCTGAACAGGCCTACGGGGATGGAGATTTCGCCCAAGCCGAGTCGATTGCCAGCACCCTGCTGGCCCAACTCGAAGAGTCGAGCAGCAGGGAGGCAGAGGAGGAGGCCCGGCTGGCGTGGCGGGCTTTTGTCGCTCTGCTCCTCGGCCACATTCACTTCCATGGGCTGAATCAACCGGAGCAAGCGCTGCACCACTACCAACTGGCACTGCAAAGCCAGCCGCCTGAGACCCTGCGCGACCTCGCCGAACAGGGAGTGGAGCGGTGTGAAGCCCAGATCACGACCACCACCCCCGCACCCAATCCTGTCCAGGAACCAAGCGTGGCTCCTGCAGACGACGCTGCACCAGCACCCATGGCTTTCCACGACCCTGGGCTGGAACTGATCCGCGACCCTTTCCTTGGCAGCGCCGCGGCCAGCCCCAGTGCACCTGTTGGGGCCACACCATCCGCCACCCCCTGGCTGGGAGATGGTGTCACCGAGGACCCCGTGCAGCCAGGCGTTGACGACAACCCCGCCCCAGCTCCGACCGCCTTCACGGGCGATGCCCCCATGGCGGAGCCTGATCAGCCCGCACCCGACACCCACCCCACAGACAACGTCAACAGCGAGGAGAAGCACGACACGCTTGACGCCAGCTTGAACACGGTGCAGACGAACGCATTGCAAACGAGCACAGCGCTGACAGACACGGGATCGACAGACGCAGAACTCGACACCAAGCCGGCACCAGAGCGAACCATCGCAGCGAAGAGCATCGATCTGACCCCCTGGCTGCTGCGCCGCACCATCGCCTTCAACAACGATTAATGCAGAGCTGGAAAGGGCTGAATCTCATCACTACCCTGTTTTCGAGGTGCCTAAGCCTGTGCTCGAACCCACGCTGCCCGATCTGCGCTCGTCGTTTAGTGCCGATGGCTTGGCGTTGCTCACCCGGCACGGCCTGCTGGAGTCACTGATTGAACGCATGGTGGTAAGTGAAATCACCCGCAGCGTCGAGCTCCCAGAAGCCACCGAACAAACGGTCATCAACGACTTCCTACGACAGCAAAACGCGGGTTCACCTGAAGCGCTTGGGGAACTGATCCGCAATAGCGGCCTGAGCGAAGACGCGTTTTACGAACAGCTTTTCCGGCCTGCCCGGATGGCCCAGATCGCGCAGGAGCAATTCGGCGCCAAAGCCGAAGCCCGCTTCCTGGGCCAGAAAGGACGCCTCGATCGGGTCGTCTACAGCCTGCTGCGCCTCAACAGCCAATCCCAAGCCCAGGAGCTGTACCTGCGCATCGCCCATGGCGAAGCCAATTTCAGCGACTTAGCCGGGCGCTACTCCGAAGGGATGGAACGCAACACCAATGGCGTGATCGGCCCTGTGCCCCTCAACCAGGCCCATCCGACCTTGTCGGAAAAATTGCGGGCCGCCAAACCCGGCATGCTGCTCGAACCCTTCCGCATCGACCGTTGGTGGGTGGTGGCTCGACTGGAGCGCTTCGCACCCGCGAGTTTCGACGAGCGGATGGGTGCTCAGATGAGGATGGAATTGCTTCAAGAGTGGCTGAAAGAAGACACCCGTCGTCGGGTCCAAGCCCTTTCGGGCAACACTGACAACGGTGCGGAAGCGTCATGAGCCCGATCAACCTGGATCAGCTGCTTCAGCACGAAGCGTTTCGCGGCCTTAGTGAGTCAGCGCGGCAGCGCCTGCGCGACGGCATGGAGATGCTCTCCTTCGAGCTCGGAGAGCAACTGGTGGAACCCGGGGTGATTCCAGGCCGGGTGTTGATCCTGCTGAAAGGCCGGGCCCGATTGGTGGGCAACGATCAGGGCCGGCTGATCTCCCTCGGAAAATTTGACCCCGGGGCCGTGCTCGGGGCCGCCAGCCTGCTTTGTGGACGCAACTGCGAAAACCTGATCGCCAGTGATGCAGTCACCGCTGCCTCGATCAGCGATGAACTGTGGGCCGAGCTCTACGGCACGGAAGACAGCTTCCGCGACTGGTGCGATCGCCAGTTGTGGGGCCAGGAAGTGATCACCCTGCTGCAGGACCTGCAGCAGGGGAACGCCCGCACCGAAGGCACCTCCCTGCGACTGCTTCAGGACAGCTTGCGGGCTGCTCAGCGGGTTCCCTTGAAGGCTGCAGCCATCCAGGCCGCCCAAGGCGAGCAACGCCAGGTGTTTGTGGTGTCGACATGGAACGACGGCACGCCCGGCCAGCTCCTGAACGACGGCGAGCTTCCGCCCACAAGCCAACCGTTTCCTGCGCGCCTGATCAGCCTGCCGGCGGCGCTCGTGGAGATGATCCTCAGCAGTGCTGATGACGACCCAAGCGCGGCCGATGGGGCACCGGTTGCTTTGGTGGCGAACAGCGAGCCCTCTGACGATGCCCTCAGCGCCCAACCCGGTGGACCGACCCCCGTCAGCCGCTTTGATCCGAGCGGCAATGTGCTCGGTCAACTGCGGTTGATTCGCGCCGAAGGCGTGCTTCAGGAAACCCTGGCCTGCTTCCAGATGCTGGCGCAGCTGATGAAGCTGCCGGTGCGCCGGGATGCGATCGACAAGATCCTGCGCGAAACCATCCGCCGCGGCCAAACCCCCAATCTGCGCTTATGCGGCCAGATCGCCGCAGGTCTTGGTCTACACGTCTCTGGCGCCAGGGTCGCTGCCGCGATGGGCACCCGACTGCAAACACCGACGCTGATTCCGTGGGGTGACAGTTTCGCTCTGGTGGCCCGCAGCAATCAGGACGGCCTCACCCTGGCCTCACCGAAGGAGGGAATCATCAACCTCAAGCCGGAGCAGCTGGAGGAGAAGTTCCCGGAAGGCATCGACCTGCTGCTGCTTGACCGCACCAACACCACCCCGAACGAGACGTTCGGCCCCTCCTGGTTCTGGCCAGCGCTGAAACGTCACCGGGGGGTGCTGATTCAGGTGCTGGCGGCCAGCTTCGTGGTGCAGCTGTTTGCCCTGGCCAACCCCCTGCTGATTCAAGTGATCATCGACAAGGTGATCACCCAGCGCAGCCTCGACACACTGCAAGTGCTGGGCATCGCGCTGGTGGTGGTGACCCTGCTGGAAGGGGTCCTGGGCAGTCTCAAGACGTTCCTGTTCTCGGAAACCACCAACCGCATCGACCAACGCCTTGGCGCAGAGGTGATCGACCACCTGCTACGCCTGCCCCTTGGCTACTTCGACAAACGCCCGGTGGGTGAACTGGGGTCCCGCATCGGCGAGCTTGAGAAGATCCGCAACTTCCTCACCGGTCAGGCCCTCACCACCCTTCTGGATGCTGCCTTCTCGGTGATCTACATCGTGGTGATGGTGCTCTACAGCTGGCTGCTGACTCTGATCGCCCTGGTGGTGCTGCCGATCCAGGTGGGCCTGACCCTGATCGGAGCACCCCTGTTCCGCCGCCAGTACCGCCAGGCCGCAGAAGCCAACGCCAAAACCCAGAGCCATCTGGTGGAGGTGCTCACGGGCATCCAGACCGTGAAAAGCCAGAACGTGGAAATGGTGAGCCGCTTCTCCTGGCAGGACCTCTACGCCGGCTACATCAACCGTTCGTTTGAAAAAACAATCAGCGGCACGGTGCTGAGTCAGACCTCGCAGGTGCTGCAGAAGCTCTCCCAGCTGATGGTGTTGTGGGTGGGCGCCACGCTGGTGCTCAGCGGTGACCTCACCCTCGGCCAGCTGATCGCCTTCCGGATCATTTCCGGCTACGTCACCCAACCGCTGCTGAGGCTTTCGAGCATCTGGCAGAACATCCAGGAGCTAAAGGTGAGCTTCGAACGTCTGGCCGACGTGATCGACACGCCCCAAGAATCGAGTGACGTCGATAAAGCAAAGGTGCCCCTGCCGCCCATCGACGGTGCGGTGAACTTCGAGAACCTCACCTTCCGCTTCCGGCCCGAAGCACCTCCGGTGCTGAAAGACATCAACCTGAAGGTGAAGGCCGGCACCTTCGTCGGCATCGTCGGCCAGAGCGGCAGCGGCAAAAGCACGCTGGTGAAGCTGCTCCCGCGCCTCTACGCACCGGAAGAAGGGCGAATCCTGATCGATGGTTACGACATCGACAAAGTGGAGCTGTATTCGCTTCGCCGCCAGATCGGCATCGTGCCTCAGGACCCGCTGTTGTTCTCGGGAACCATCAGCGAAAACATCGCTCTCACGCAGCCCGACGCCGGCAGTGATGAGATTGTGATGGCCGCCAAATTGGCAGATGCCCATGACTTCATCATGGGACTGCCCAGTGGGTACAGCACCCCGGTGGGCGAGCGCGGTGCATCCCTCAGTGGCGGGCAGCGCCAGCGCATCGCCATTGCCCGCACCCTGCTCAGCAACCCCAAACTGCTGGTGATGGACGAGGCCACCAGCGCCCTCGACTACGAAACCGAACGGCGGGTTTGCGACAACCTGGTGGGGGCACTGCAGGACTGCACGGTGTTCTTCATCACGCACCGCCTGGCCACCGTGCGCCGGGCCGACCTGATCGTAGTGATGCACCTGGGCGTGGTGGCCGAAGTGGGCAGCCACGATGACTTGATGGCCAAACGCGGCCGCTACTACGCGCTTTATCGCCAACAGGAGGCCGGCTGACATGGGCAAGCTCAACCAAAACCCCGTCGGCGGACTGATCCGCAAAGCGCAGGATCAACTGGAGAAGCGGGCCGGCACCCTCACCGACAACGAGAGCGTGCTGCAGCAGGATCGTTTCTGGCTGAAGAGCGTCACCTGGACGCTGATCGGCACCACGGTGTTTGGCATCGGCTGGCTGGGCATTGCCCGCACCGAAGAAGTGGTGGTGGCCATGGGAAAACTCGAGCCGGTTGGCGATGTGAAGGAGATCCGTATCCCCACCGGCGGTGTGGTGGAAGAGATCCTGGTCAAGAGCGGCGACCGGGTGAAAAAAGGCCAGCTGCTGATTCGCCTCGACCAAGAAAGCACCGCGGAACAGCTCGTCTCCCTGGAGAAGAGCGTGACCGAGAAAAGCTCCCAGATCGCTCAGAAGCAGGAGCAATTGAAGCTCAAACGCCTGGAGCGTCAGCGCACCCTCGATCTCAACCGCGAACAGCTGGCCACCACCCGCTCCAACCTGGCGCTGGAAAGACAGATCCTCGACAGGCTTGCGGGCTTGGCCCGTGAAGGGGCATCCCCCGACATCCAATACCTCCAACAACGCAACCGCGTCGCTGAGCTGAAGGGTCAGATCACCAAGGAAGAACTGGACGGCCGTCGCCAGATCGCGCTGATCGATCAACAGGTGGAACAACTCAACGCTGAGCTGGCGGGTCTGCGCAGCGAGCGCTCCCAGCTGGAAGCCCGCCGCACCGAAGTGAAGGTGACCAACCGCAACCAACTGCTGCGCTCACCGGTGGATGGGATCGTGTTCGACCTCAAGCTCACCAACCCCGGCTTCGTGTCTCAGGATCAATCGGCCCAGGCCGCGTTGAAGGTGGTGCCGTTCAACACCCTGGAAGCTGATGTGGAGATCCCCAGCAGCAAGATCGGTTTCGTGCACACCGGCCAATCTGCAGAGGTCAGCATCGATTCGTTCCCCGCCACCGATTTCGGGGTGCTGGAAGGCACCGTGTCATCGGTGGGATCAGATGCTTTGGCCCCTGATGCACAGAAGGGCCGCGAGGAATACCGCTACCCAGCCACGATCAAACTCAATGATCAGGAACTGAAGGTGAACAACGGCACAGTGCTTCCCTTGCAGGTGGGCATGTCACTGACCGCCAATATCAAACTGCGCAGCGTCAGTTACCTCCAACTGCTGCTCAACACCTTCCGCAGCAAGACTGATTCCTTGCGCCAGATCTAAACGCGCGGGAATCACCAGCCACCGTCAACACAGACCATGAAAAAGCGCCGCGATTGCGGCGCTTTCTTGTGATCACGAGTCCGGGCAAGCTCAGGCCGCCGCCGAACGGCGACGACGGGTGCGACCTGCGGGCATCTCGGGCTCGGGCTCAGGCTGGGCGCGATTCACGACCGGTGCTGCTTGAGGAGCCGGCTTCGGAGTGGATACAGGGGGGGTGGAACCATTGGCGGCGGCGGCCGCATTTGCCGCTGCCGACGGCGTGGTGATCACGCGGGGAGGGGCTTGATCGCGATCGCGACGGCCATGACCGTTGCCACCATGACCCTGGCGGCCACCATGACCCCCACGACCGCCACGGCCACGGCCCATCGGACGGTCATCGGGCTCGGCATCGGCACGACCCTTGTACACCGGGGTACCGCCCGGAGCGGGCTGGACCAGACACAGGATCAGGGGCTCCACCTGGAGCTCACGGCGCATGCGACGGCCAAGGCCGACTTCCACCTCACGCTGAACACCCATCCAATCCACTTCAGGCGCTTTGCCACCGGTGTTGCGGGTCAGCTGCTTCCAGCGGTTCTCAAGCACCCACTTGATCTCTCGCTCGGTCCAGAGCGACATCTTGCGGGCATCGGCAGTGGTCACCACACCGCGGAGGTTCACCCGCGGCGGGGCAACCATGGCGCCATCCGTGCTGATGGCCGCCAGGATCGTGACCACGCCATCCTCAGCCAGCTGCTGACGCTCTTTGAGCACGCGAGCGTCGACGATGCCATTGCGGGACTGGTCGAGCAGCTCAATGCCGGCCTTGACCGCATCACCCTTGCGGATCGCATCGGCAGTCAGCTCGACCACATCACCGTTGTCGATGATCAAGGTGTTGTCTTCCGGCACGCCCATGGAGTGGCCGGTCTTGGCGTGCTGCACGAGCATGCGGTGCTCACCGTGCACCGGCACGAAGAATTTCGGCTTGGTGAGGGCCAGCATCAGCTTCTGGTCTTCCTGGAAGCCATGGCCAGACACGTGGATGCCTTCGCCTTTGCCGTAGACGACCTTGGCGCCGAGCATCATCAGCCGGTCGATGGTGTTCACCACCGAGATGGTGTTGCCGGGGATCGGGCTCGCCGAAAAGATGATCGTGTCGGTGGTTTTGACCTTCACCTGGGGATGCTCACCGCGGGAAATGCGGCTTAGGGCTGCGAGGGGTTCACCCTGGCTTCCGGTCATCAACAACAGGGTTTCCCGGTCCGGCAGATCATTGATCTGCTTGATGGGCACAAACAGTTCATCGGGGGCGCGCATGTAGCCCAGTTCACGGGCCTTGGCGATCACGTTGAGCATCGAGCGTCCCAGCAGACCCACCTTGCGGCCGTTCTTGAGCGCCAGCTCAAGAATCATCGCCACGCGGTGAATCGAGCTGGCGAAGGTGGTGATGATCACACGCCCTTCCGCTTCAGCCATGTGGCGATCGAGGTTGGGGAACACCGAACGCTCAGGGGGGCAGAACCCGGGCACCTCGGCATTGGTGGAGTCACTGAACAGGCAGAGCACGCCTTGATCACCGTGATGGGCCAGCCGGGCCAGATCGAAGTGCTCACCATCAACCGGCGTGTGGTCGAACTTGAAATCACCGGTGAAGATCACGGTGCCCACGGGTGTGGTGATGGCCAGCGAGAAGCTGTCGGCCATCGAGTGGGTGTTGCGGATGAACTCCACCGAAAAATGCTGGCCCACCTTGACCACGTCACGTGGGCTCACGGTCTGCAGGGTGGTGCGGTCGGTGACACCGGCCTCATCCATCTTGCCGGTGAGCATCGACAGGGCCAACCGAGGCCCGTAGATCACCGGGATGTTGAAGTGCTTGAGGTGGTGGGCAATGCCCCCGATGTGGTCTTCATGACCGTGGGTCACGATCATGCCGCGGATGCGCTTCTGGTTCTCGCGCAGGAAACTGGTGTCGGGCAGCACCACATTGACGCCGTGCATGCCGTCGCTGGGGAAGGCCAGACCGGCGTCCACCAACATCAGGTCATCGCCGTACTCGAACACGCAGGTGTTCTTGCCGATCTCGTGCAGACCGCCCAGGGGGATCACCCGCAGGCAGGGTTCGTTGGCGGCAGCTTGTCCGTTGCGGGAGCGGTTCACGGTGGAGATCGGTGTCATGAAAGGCGTCGTTTAGGGGAAAAGGAAAACTCAGGTCGGGCACTAACAACGAAGCCGCTGGCTCCGGAGCACCGGTGGTCAATCAGCCGAGGCGTCAGGTCTGACGCAGGGCATTGAGGGCTTGGGCAAGGGACTCACGCATGGCGGCATCCAGAGGAACAAGGGGAAGACGGGGAGCACCGACGGGCCAGCCGCTCAGCTCGAGCGCTGCTTTGACCGGAATCGGATTGGTGGTGGCGAACAGGGCCTTGCAGAGAGGCAAGAGCAGTTCGTGCTGTGCCAGGGCCTCGGCATGACGGCCGCTCAAAAAGGCCTCAATCATGGAGCGCATGCGCTGACCGGCCACATGGCTGGCGACGCTGACCACACCCACAGCGCCAACAGACAACATCGGCAAGGTGAGGGCATCGTCGCCGCTGTAGATCGCCAGGCGCGGGCCACAGGCCAAGCGCAGTTGACTGACTTCTTCGGTGGTGCCACTGGCGGCCTTGAAGCTGACCACATTGGGGCAGTCCATCAAGCGAGCGACCGTGGCGGGCGCCAGGCTGCATCCAGTACGGCCAGGGATGTTGTAAAGCATCAGCGGCAGCTCAGGAGCCGCGGCCGCAACCTCACGAAAATGGGCCTCCATCCCCTCCTGGGGAGGCTTGTTGTAATAGGGCACCACCACCAGGGCCCCGTCAGCACCAGCCGCGGCCGCATGGGCTGTGGCCTCAACCGCTTCCGCCGTGGAATTGCTGCCAGTGCCGGCCAACACCTTCACGCCTGAGCCCACGGCCTCCCGAACCGCCGCCAGCAACTGAGCCTGCTCATCCCAGCTGAGGGTTGGGGATTCACCGGTGGTCCCGCAGACCACCAGTCCATCCGATCCCTGGTCCACCAGATGGCAAGCCAGACGGCCAGCCAGAGAAAAATCGACGTTCCCCTCGCCGTCAAAGGGGGTGACCATCGCGGTCAGCAGGCGACCGAAGGGGGTGGGTGACAGTTCAGCGGCGACAGACATCAAGATCAGGCGGCAATCAATAGTTCTGCGATCTGAATCGCGTTAAGCGCTGCCCCCTTGCGGATCTGATCACCGCAGAGCCAGAACTCCAGGGCATTGGGCTCGCTGATGTCCTGGCGAATCCGGCCCACCGCTACGGGATCGCGACCGGTGACATCAGTGGGCATCGGGAAGCGGTTCTCGTCGGAGCGGTCGATCAGTTCAACCCCAGGGGCTTCAGCCAACAGCGCACGGGCTTCAGCAACGGGGAAAGGCTGCTCAAACTCCACGTTGACGGCCTCGGAGTGAGCGCGCAACACCGGAACGCGCACACAGGTGGCACTGAAACGAAGATCTGGCAGCGCCATGATCTTGCGGGTTTCATTGACCATCTTCATTTCCTCTTCGCAGTAGCTGTTGGCCTGCAGCGGGGAGTTGTGGAGGAAGAGGTTGAAGGCCAGGGAATGGGGCAACACGCTGCTTTCCGGCGTGCCCCCATCGAGCACCACCTGGCTGAGGTCACGCAGTTCATCCATGGCCCGCGCACCGGCACCGCTGGCGGATTGATAGGTGCTCACCACAACACGACGCATCGGACGCTTGGCCGCCAAAGGTGCCAGCGCCAGGCTCAGCAGGATCGTGGTGCAGTTGGGATTGGCGATCACCCCCTGATGGCTGAAGGCTGCATCGGGGTTCACCTCAGGCACCACCAGCGGCACGCCCTCGTCCATACGGAAGGCACTGGAGTTGTCGACCATCACAGCGCCGGCATCCGTAATCGCCTGACGCCATTGCTTCGACACCGAGCCACCAGCCGAGGCGAGCACCAGATCCACACCCTGGAAGGCTGCGGCACTGACCTCTTGAACGATCAGCTCCTGACCTTTCCACTGCTGTTTCTGACCCGCAGAGCGGGCCGATGCCAGCAGGCGCAATTCAGCAATCGGAAACTGACGCTCGTCGAGCAGCTGGAGCAACTCCTGACCCACAGCTCCGCTGGCACCGAGCACCGCAACGGTCAGCGGGCGGGCGGGGAGAGAACCAGGACGCGTTGGAGAAGAAGAGGTGGACAAATGGGTATCGCTAGAGCTGAGAAACGAATTCAGACGTCTTCTGATTGCATCGGGCCTCCGCTGTGAAGAGAAGCGGAACAACCCATCAGAACGCTGTTGCCACAATACGCGGCCAAGCCGGCACGGACGCTTGCATACAGTGTTGGGCTGCCCGTACCAGTTCTGATGAGCGCCGCTTCGTTGAAGGTCAAGACCACCGCCCGCCCCGGCAGCCGCCTGGCGGTTGAAGTGGCAGTGCCCGCGGAGCGCTGCAAAGAGAGCTACGAAGCCGCTGTTGCACGCCTGAGCCGCACCATCAATCTGCCCGGTTTCCGCAAGGGCAAGGTGCCCAGAGCCGTGCTGCTGCAGCAGATCGGTCCGCTGCGCATCCGTGCCACAGCACTGGAATCAATGGTGGATGGCGTGTGGCGTGAAGCCATCGACCAGGAAAAGATCGAGGCCCTGGGCCAGCCCGACCTCACCGACGGTTTTGAGACCCTGCTCGAGGCGTTCGATCCCAGCAAGGAGTTGACCGTCACCCTGGAAACCGACGTCGCCCCTGTCCCCAAGCTCAAAACCACCAAAGGCCTCAAAGCCGAAGCGGAAAGCGTCAGCTATGACCCCGCCAAGGTCGACGAGATGATCGAACAATCCCGTCGCCAGATGGCCACCCTGGTGCCCGTGGAGAACCGTGCCGCCGCCAATGGCGATGTGGCTGTGGTGGGCTTCGCCGGCACCTACAGCGATGACGGCAGCGCCATCGAAGGGGGCAGCGCCGATTCCATGGACGTGGAGCTGGAAGACGGCCGCATGATCCCCGGCTTCGTGGAAGGGGTCGTGGGAATGGCCATTGGCGACGAGAAAACCGTTGAGTGTCAGTTCCCCGAGGACTACCCCAAAGAGGACGCCCGCGGCCGCAAAGCCAGCTTTGTGATCAACCTCAAGGACCTCAAAACCCGCGAGCTGCCTGAACTCGACGACGCCTTCGCCAAGCAGGCCAGCGACAAAGGAACGATGGCCGAACTGCGCGCAGACCTGGAGGAGCGCCTCAAGGACGACGCCGAGCGCCGCCAGAAGAGCAACCGCCATGACGCGCTGATTGCAGCCCTGGTGGAGCAGCTCGAGGTGGAACTGCCCGAAAGCCTGGTGCAACAGGAAGTGCGCAACCTGGTGGAGCAAACCGCCGGTCAGTTCGCCCAGCAGGGCATGGATGTGAAATCCCTGTTCACACCTGATCTGGTGCGCAACCTGATGGAGTCGTCCCGTCCCGAAGCCGTGGAACGCCTGCGCCGCAGCCTCGCCCTGTCCGCCCTGGCGGAAAGCGAAGGCCTCAAGGTCGAAGACGCCGCGATCGACGCCAAGGTGAAGGAGGTGAAGAAGCAGCTCGCCGGTGAGCGCGACATCGATCCCCAGCGTCTGCGTGATGCCGTGATCGACGACCTGCTGCGCGACAAGCTTCTGGGCTGGCTGGAAGACAACAGCACGGTGACCGAGAAGGCCGCTGAGGCTGACGACGCCAAAGCTGAAAAGAAGCCTGCAGCCAAAAAGACTGCAGCCAAGAAGCCTGCGGCCAAGAAAACCACCAAGGCAAAAGCTGAAAAGTCCAAGGAGGACGCCGAGGCCTGATCAGGCCCCATAGATTGCACGCACATCAACCCGTTCTGTTCGCAGCGTGATCGACGCCAGCAGCTCACACCCGATCCAGAACCGCTGGACTGGCATCCGCCCCACAGCGGTGATGCCATCCGCGGCCCCGGGTGTGCTGCCCACGGTGGTGGAACAGTCGGGCAGAGGCGAGCGTGCCTTCGATATCTATTCGCGCCTGCTGCGCGAACGGATCATCTTTCTGGGCACCGGTATCGATGATCAGGTGGCTGACGCCCTCGTGGCCCAGCTCCTGTTCCTCGAAGCCGAGGATCCGGAAAAAGACATTCAGATCTACATCAACTCCCCAGGTGGCTCCGTCACCGCCGGCCTGGCGATCTACGACACCATGCAGCAGGTGGCCCCTGACGTGGTGACCATCTGCTACGGCCTTGCGGCCTCCATGGGAGCCTTCCTGCTCTCCGGCGGCACCAAGGGCAAGCGTTTGGCCCTGCCCAATGCTCGGATCATGATCCACCAGCCCATGGGCGGCGCCCAAGGCCAGGCGGTGGACATTGAAATCCAGGCCCAGGAGATCCTTTACCTCAAGGAAACCCTCAACGGACTGATGGCGGAGCACACCGGCCAGCCTCTGGAAACAATCGCCGAAGACACTGATCGCGACCACTTCCTTTCCCCGGCAGAAGCGGTTGAATACGGCTTGATCGATCGGGTGGTGGACAGCCCCGCAGACGGAGGAATCGTTACGGAAGGCTGACAGCACTGTCTTCCACAACGATCCTTGGAGTCGGGCCGTTCCCAACGCGTGAGGTCCGTTTTTCCCGTTTGAAGTGTCTGGCGCCCGATGGCCAAATTCGATGCCCATCTGAAGTGCTCCTTCTGCGGGAAATCCCAGGAGCAGGTGCGCAAGCTGATTGCGGGCCCTGGGGTCTACATCTGCGATGAATGCATCGATCTCTGCAACGAGATCCTGGATGAAGAACTGATCGACGCCCAGGGCAATCCTCGCCAAGGCGCCGAACAGGGCCGCAAAGCCGCCCAGACCACACGCAAGAGCAACAAACCTGCTCCAACCCTGGCCACGATTCCCAAACCGCAGGAGATCAAGGCCTTCCTGGATCACCAGGTGGTGGGTCAGGACGCTGCCAAAAAAGTGCTCTCGGTGGCCGTCTACAACCACTACAAGCGCCTCGCCTGGCAAGGAGATGGCAAGGGCGAAACCGAAGAGACCGCCACCCGCCTGCACAAGAGCAACATCCTGCTGATCGGCCCCACCGGCTGCGGCAAGACCCTGCTGGCCCAGACCCTGGCCGAGATGCTCGACGTGCCCTTCGCGGTGGCCGACGCCACCACCCTCACCGAAGCGGGCTACGTCGGTGAAGACGTGGAAAACATCCTGCTGCGGCTGCTGCAGAAAGCCGACATGGATGTGGATCAGGCCCAGCGGGGCATCATCTACATCGACGAAATCGACAAGATCGCCCGAAAGAGCGAAAACCCCTCGATCACCCGCGATGTGTCGGGCGAGGGCGTGCAGCAGGCCCTGCTGAAGATGCTGGAAGGCACCGTGGCCAACGTGCCGCCCCAGGGGGGCCGCAAGCACCCCTATCAAGACTGCATCCAAATCGACACCAGCCAGATCCTGTTCATCTGCGGCGGTGCCTTTGTGGGCCTCGATGATGTGGTGCAGAAGCGCATGGGCCGCAATGCCATTGGCTTTGTGCCCAGCAGCGACGGACGCGGACGCAACAAAGCCAGCCGAGACCTCCAGGCGGCCCAGGTGCTGCGCCATCTGGAACCCGATGACCTGGTGCGCTACGGCCTGATTCCGGAATTCATCGGCCGCATGCCGGTGAGCGCCGTGCTCGAGCCCCTCGATGAAGAGGCCCTGAAATCGATCCTCACCGAGCCCCGCGATGCCCTGGTCAAGCAGTTCCGCACCCTGCTGAGCATGGACAACGTGCAGCTCGACTTCGAAACCGAAGCGGTGGAAGCGATCGCCAGCGAAGCCCATCGGCGCAAAACTGGCGCCCGGGCCCTGCGCGGCATCGTGGAGGAGCTGATGCTCGATCTGATGTATGACCTGCCCTCACGCAAAAACGTGAAGAACTTCACGGTGACGCGAACGATGGTGGAAGAGCACACCGGCGGCAAGGTGTTGCCCCTTCCCGGCAGCGACCGCCAGCAGGAATCCGCCTAAAGCCATGGCCGCGGCCGATCACCTGCAGGTGCCGCGGCAACACGGCCTGTTTCTCCATCACGGCATCGATCTCGGCGACGGCACCGTGGCCCATTACCTGGAAGGCCGCGAAATCCTGCGCAGTGCGCTGGACGACTTCAGCCAAGGCCAACCGGTGAGTGTGGTGCCGCACACGCAGTGCTCTCCCCAGGGGGTGACCCTGCGGCGAGCGATGAGCCGCATCGGCGAGCAGAACTACAACCTGCTGTTCAACAACTGCGAGCACTTCGCCACCTGGTGCAAAACCGGCCGCCATCACAGCGCCCAGGTGAACTCGGTGATCGACAAAGCCCGCAGCTGGAGTGCACGCATGCCCTCAGCGCTGATGGCTGGGCTGGAGCTGCTGGTGCAACGGGGACTTCTGGATGCCAACAGCCGCGCCCTGGCCCGAAAAGGCGTGAGTCAACTCGAACAATTACGCCTCAAACTGCTCAGCAAATTGGAAGCGCTGCTGCAACAGGCGGGTGATGGCGGCAATCAGCGCTTGCTACTAAGCGGCCAGAGCCTGGCCGATGAATTAGCGGCGGTGGAAGACCTGGAGACCAAGCTCAACACCCTGCTGGAACAGCAAGACAAAAACCAATAGATCAGGCTGATTCGAATCCAGGCCAAGAAAGCGGCACAAACACGCTTTTGCTTGGGCAACAGGGGGGTGAAGATAATTCACCCTTTCAAAACAAAGCTGACAAAAACAACCAACAACTCAATTAAATGTCATGCGAATGTCAATCCACATAGGAAATTGACGATCTTGGGTAATGCGTAAACGCCACTCCGCAGCCCACAGAGCAACAACAACTGCAAAGCCCAGCAACGCCTGTGCGACTTAACCAGGCGCTGATCCATACAGCCCTGGCACAGGTGTATCCCCGTAGCAACGCAAGCAGAACTCAGCCCTGAAAAGCAACGCACTCAGGCGCCTGCCCCAACACCGCCCAACCACTTCACTCGCCCACATCCCAAGCCGATTACTCATGACCCTGAAAGCCTGCGGACTCGAGCAGATCAACAACTCCACCACAACCCAAGGGCAGAGACAGGCCACGCTGATCGTTGCTGACGGCAGCTGCCCCAAGATCCGGGAGCTGCTGGCTGAGGCCTTGGTGCCGGTGCTGTGGCTGGACGGCGAACAGGAGCCCTTGGCCGCCATCAGCGATGCGTTGTCAGATCGTCGCGAGCACGGACAACCAGTGAAGGCGCTGCACTGGGTCAGCCACGGCAGCCCAGGCGTGCTGCGCGTTGGAGAAAAAAAGGTTAATCGCGCTGCTCTGCTGGCAGCCAGCAACCAACTGATCGACTGGCAGCTGGATGAACTTGCGCTTTGGGCTTGCGATTACGGAGCCGACAACAGTGCGTTGAGCCTTTGGGAAGAGCTGCTTGGGACCTCCGTCTATTCATCGAGCGGCATCTTGGGCCTCGATACCGACGGCCAAAAACACTGGACTCTCCATTCAAAGGGGCACAGCAATACCATCAATTGGCCACTGAACTTCGGAGACAGTGATACCTGGGCCTATCAACTCGCGACAGTGAGTTATGCGACCTTTAGCGAAGGACCTCAGGCGAGCGCTCCTCTAACGAGCAGCGAACAGATCACTGCCGTTGGCTACGCGGCCAGCCAATACAGCATTGATACAGCTTATGTCAAGCCAACCTTCGACGCCATTGGCAACCTTAGCTATACAACATACACCGACGACTACTCTTTTTTAGATAGCGAAATAGACGCTGATCTTGTTTACATTATTTTTCCAAAATCCGTACCAACAACAAGCCAGCTCGACAATCTCAAGCAATTTGTCGAGGGAGGAGGAACACTTCTCATCAGCGGCGAATGGAGCCCTAGCTTTGATGACATAAATTCAAACGCAAGCGAAATTCTTAACTACGTAGGCTCCTCGATTGCAGTCAAAGAAGGAGTTGGATCTATTCGCGATAATGATTTGAATGCAACACCACCCGATGGCACAACCGATATTGTAGAAATCGGAAATTACGATATTACATCCGGATTAAGCACAGTACAAACACGCACATTTGGCGCCTTAGAAATCGACGACGAGTCCGCCGAAGCGATTCTTGTCACCAGCGAAAACGCGACCAACAACATTGTCATGGCCCGAGAGACCGTCGGCAGTGGCAATACAATCGTTTTCGCCGACGTCAACATGTTCGACGCAGACAATAATGACTTGTTTAGCAATATCATTATTCAGTCAAAGAGAAATATTGAAGAGGTAGTCGCAGCAGCGGCAGCGGCGGCGGCTGAAGCAGAGGCGGCAGCAAAGGCAGCAGAGGCGGCGCCGAACACTGAAATCTCCTACCTCAGCGGTTCAGACAAGGCGACCAATATTTCATTGGTCACAACAGTCGACGCAATCAACTCAAAAGCTCGCGCAGTACTGAGTGATTCCGGCATCACACTGCAGACCGACTCCCTCAATTTTGAAGCCGCGATTGACGAGAGCATTCCCAGAACCACGTTCAATCTGGCCCTCTCAAGCCTCAACTTCGAGAATGGTGCCATCACGACAAGCGAAGGAAAACGCGACACCTCTCAAAAACTTCTTTACTACTCCGTTGATGACGAAGGAGAGGTTTCAGCCCTGAGTTTTGACCCGCTCGTCAATGCCGGCGCCCGTTTCTATGACCTCGATGGCGATGGACTTGCCGATTACCTCTCCCTGACTCTGATCGATGGCGGATTCGGCGACAAAGACGGGACAAAAAATGGAGTGATTGTCGATCCATCCACTGCAGCCTCCGTGGCACTGGATCCTGTTATCCAAGCCAATGATGGGCCCTTCAATCTGCTCACGATTGCCGACCCCAACAATGCTGCACCTGCCGCTTTAAACCTCAGCGCCACCATTACCGGGCGCAGTAAGGCTGTACACCAAATTGGCTACATCGTGCTGGATGCCAACGAAGTCGCCTCCGCCAAGACCATTCTTGGTGATCTTGATCAACTCAAGGAGCGCGCCACCATCGTGTTCAGCAGCCTGGAAGCAGACGACGTCGTCATTCCTGACAACTACACGTTCAAGCGTGATCTGCTGGTTCGCAACGGCCAATCCCTGCGCTTCTTCTCTTTGGCAGACACCACGCTCGACACACTCAAGAGCGTGAAAGATTCCCGTTTGTCTTTCCTGGATTCAACGGTCAACAGCGATGGCAGCGTCTCTTTCGCAGCAAGCGCAGGGCTGAGCTTCAACCTTGCTCTCAATGCCAACGACCAAGGTCTGAATGCCCTAGTGGCCCAAGAACAAGGCATCGCTCCAGTACTGGATGGCACAGCCTTCAGCAATGGCGAATCCTTGCGTGGGGTCTGGGCCCAGGCCCGTGAAGCCACCCTGGATGCCCTCACCGGCTTCTACCGCGTGGTCGATCCCACCGGCGTCGTGATGGCTGCTGACGGCTCTCTCATTGCCCCAGGCGCAGCCGGTTACACCGAAGCAGCGTTGCGCGCCGACAACCTTTACGGCGGAGACACGTTCACCTTCTCTCTGGCCAATAACAAAACGGAAGAGGCATCGCTCGAGATGGGGGACCTCGGCGGCTACCTGGCCCCCTACGCCAAGGTGCAGAGCAATACCTTCTTTGCCTTTGCCAAAGCCAACGCCGATGGCATCAGCCACTTCCGCGTGCTTGGCAACAACGTCTTTGGACTCGAAGACCAGTTCGGTGGTGGTGACCGTGACTTCGACGATCACATCATTGGTTTCCAGTTTGATTCGGTCACCTAACCCACACCTGTGATCTGAGGCCAGCTCAACAGCCACACCCTCAAGCACGCCTGCCACCAGTCGGCCTCGGTAACCTCTGGGTTCCGCAGGCAGCGCATGAGCCAGGCCTACCAGCCGCTGCATCACAAGTACCGCCCCCAGAGGTTCGACCAACTGGTGGGGCAGAACGCCATTGCGGCCACCCTTGGCCATGCCCTGCGCAGCAATCGCATCGCGCCCGCCTATCTGTTCAGCGGGCCACGAGGCACCGGTAAAACCTCCAGTGCCCGCATCCTGGCCCGCTCGCTCAACTGCCTCAGCAGCGATGGCCCCACCCCCGAGCCCTGCGGCAGCTGCGAGCTCTGCACCACGATCGCGGCAGGCACAGCCCTCGATGTGATCGAGATCGATGCCGCCTCCAACACCGGCGTCGACAACATCCGCGACCTGATCGAGCGCTCGCGTTTCGCGCCGGTGCAGGCCCGCTGGAAGGTGTACGTGGTGGACGAGTGCCACATGCTCTCCACCGCGGCCTTCAACGCCCTGCTCAAAACCCTGGAGGAGCCACCGCCGCGGGTGGTGTTTGTACTCGCCACCACCGACCCGCAACGGGTGCTGCCGACGATCCTCAGCCGCTGCCAGCGGTTTGATTTCCGCCGCATCCCCCTCGATGCCCTCGAGGCCCACCTCACCTGGATCGCGGAGCAGGAAGCGATTCCGATCCAACCGGAAGCCGTGCACGTGGTGGCCCAACGGGCCCAGGGAGGCCTGCGCGATGCCGAGAGCCTGCTCGATCAGCTCAGCCTGCTGCCAGCACCGATCGAAGCCGATGCGGTGTGGGATCTGCTCGGCGCCGTGCCGGAGCAAGACCTGATTGCCCTGGCAGAAGCACTGGCCAGCGGCGATCCCCTTCAGTTGGTGGAATCCAGCCGCAGCCTGCTGGATCGGGGCCGCGATCCTGGCGCTGTGCTCCAGGGCTTGGCCGGCATTCTCCGAGACCTGGTGCTGATGGCGGCGGCGCCCGATCGCCCGGAGCTCACCAGCGTCTCCCCCCAGTTCCGCGATCAACTGCCGGAGCTGGCCAAACGCATCGGCCGGCAGCGACTGCTGCAGTGGCAAGCGCGTCTGCGAGGCAGTGAGCAGCAACTGCGCCTGAGCGTGCAACCGCGTCTGTGGCTGGAGGTGCTGCTGATGGGCTTGCTGGCCGAGGCCGAACCCAGCGCTGCTGCTGCCCCCGCCATGCAGCAAGCCGCACGCCAAACGCCATCCCCAGCAATCAGCACCGCACAGGCAGCGGCAAGCGCCCCCCCGGCTCCAGCCATGCCCCAGGTCGCAGCAGCAGCACCAGAACCACCGCCAGCCCCAGCACCCTCAGTCGCAACAACGCCCGTCGCAGCACCGACACCCGCAGCCCAACCAGCAACCCCAGCGGTGTCGTTGCCACCAACCGGGAGTGCAGCCCAAACCGGCAGCGCACCTTCCCCCACAGAGGACGCAACGGCGCCTGCAGCTCCAGACACGGCACCCTCTACCAGCACCAACCTGCCGGAGCTATGGCAGCAGATCCTCGGCAGCCTCGAACTGCCCTCCACCCGCATGCTGCTCTCTCAACAGGCCCAGCTGGTGCGCATGGACGCCCACCGCGCTGTGGTGCAGGTGGCTGGCAACTGGATGGGCATGGTGCAGAGCCGGGCCACCCTGCTGGAGCAAGCGATCGCCCGGGCCTGCGGCGGCAACCGTCAACTGGTGTTGGAAAGCCACGCCGGTGCCATCACCCCAGCCACGCCAGCTCCAGGAGCCGCCCCCCCTTCAACTCCTCCCAGTCCTCCCAGCCCAACGATTGCGGCGGCAGCAGCTCCAGCGCCTGTCGCGCCACCCACCAGCTCACCGTCTCCAACTCCTGCGTCCTCTCCGCCCACTGCGCCCAGTGCAGCGGCGGTTGCCCCACCAGCACAACCCGCAGCGTCTACGCCTCCGTCCGCAGCACCGGCACCCCAACTGCCGCAAACCCCGGCCCCCGCAGCAGCAGCACCAAGCCCCGAAACCAATGCACCAGAGGCTCCTCCCCGGCCGATGAGTTCCCCCATGGACGACAAGGTGAAGCGCTTCGCGGAGTTCTTCAACGGCCAGGTGGTGGATGTGGATCTGGAAGCCTGACGATCAGGCGTGAGTGAGATCACATCCCAACGAGCACTTCCACACGGAGTCGAATCGTCAGTAGCAGCAGGGTGAGCGCAGCACAACGGCTCATCAATGACACGGCGCAAACAAAAGCAAGCCGCTCGACGCATCACCTGGGATGACGATCCGAAGTTCCAACGCTGGATTCGGTTCCTGTTTGATCGCGATGACCCCAAAGGCCAATGGCGCTTCGACGACAGCCCAATGATGCTGTTAACGGATGCACAAACGGTGTATTACACCCATCGTCTCTGCGCCACCGCCGAGACCGAACTCGCCCCCTATTCCGAGCTTCAAATCGCCCATGGGCTGCATTTCGTGTTTGATTCCAACTGCATCTACGCCTATGCACTGCGTGACGGAGAGGTCGAGATCGAACTGAAACTGAAGGCAATTGCAGCGATGGCCACCCTGTTTCGCGATTGCCTGAATGCGCGCTGCACGCCCGGCAGCAAACTCGATCAGGTGTGCTTTCACTTCTGGGATGAAACTCCATTGAGCTGGTGTGAGCGCAATCCCCACAAAGAGAAGATTTACGCCGCAGTGGCCGATGTGATGCGCCAATGCCTGAATCTCAGCAATGTGTGCTGCGTTGAAAGCGCCTTACATGGGCTGGGGCACTTGCGCAGCTATTACCCAGAGGCTGCGGGCATCGTGCGGCACTTTCTCAACACCACGCAACGCACAGATCCCAACCTGCTGCGCTACGCCGAAGCCGCCGAACGGGGAATGGTGCAGTAAGCGGGTTTAAGCCGAGAGTTCGCCGCGATGGCTGGTCTTGGCCCAGACCAGCCGCTTGGGGAAGAGCGCCATTTTCAGGGTCACCCACGGGATCACCACAAACCAGTGGCCGAGATAAGCAATCGCCAGCAACAGGTTGATCACCCCGGGCCGGGGCAGCTCAGGCCCTTCGCTCACCCGGCGGCACCCCCGCCAATAGGCCAGGCCCGACACACTGAAGGCCACGATCGACAGCGGCCAATACACAGGTGCACTGCGCAACACCAGGCTGGTGATCAAGTCGGCGAAAGAGAGCAGTGGAAGGACGTATTGCAGCAGGAAGAAGCAGACCAGATCGAGCTTTTGCCGACCGGCGAGGGTGCCGGACGTGAGTTTGGGCCAGTAATCGAAGAAGCGCTGCAAACCACCTTCCGCCCAGCGCTGCCGCTGCTTCCAGAGAGCGGGCAACGATTCAACCGCTTCCTCTTGCACCGGAGGGTCCCACAGCAAGCCCACCGGAGCACCATCGGTAAGCAAGCGAAAACTCAGATCGAGGTCATCGGTGACGGTGTCTTCGTTGAAACCACCGCAAGCCTGCAGCCGACTGCGCTGCAGCAGCTGTCCATTCCCCCGCAACTCCATCACTCCGCCACCCCAGAGGCGGCCCTGTTGCAGCAGAGCATCGAGCGCCATCTCCATGGCCTGCACCCGCGTTAACCAACCTTCCTGGGCGTTGGTCACCGCTTTGCGCAACTGCACCGCCGCCCAACGGCCCCTGATCGCAAAGGGCAACAGGCGTTCAAGCACATCGTTTTGCAGCTGGGCATCGGCATCCAGCACCAGCATCCAATCGCCCTTGAGTTGCTGAAGCACGGTGTTGAGGGCACCAGACTTGCCTCCGCCCGCACCACGCTTGCGATGGATCACCTGCAGCTGTGGATGCTGCTGCTTGAGCTCATCCAGCAACGGTCCCGTCCGGTCCTCGCTGCCGTCATCCACCACCCAAAGCGAAAGACGCTCGCGGGGGTAGCTCAGGGCAGTCAGCCGCTCCACGAGTCGCGTAACAACGGCTTCTTCATCGCGAGCGGCCACCACCACATCCACAGCCGGTAGATCAATGGCAGCCTCTTCAGGCAAGGGCTCCAACCCACAGGCACAGGGCTGATCGCGGCTGCGCAACACAGTGCGCAAGCCATAACCGCCGAGCAGCAACGCCAAGGTGCAGGCCGGGGCCAGGCTGCGGAGTGGGTCGAGCCAGTGGGGAGCAGCACCAGCCGCTCCACAAGCCACAAGAAACAGCGCTGACTTGCCGCGTCGGTGATCTCCCGTCACTGCGGCTTGAGCCATCGACCATCCTGGAATGTGGCGACTCTAAGGGGCCTTGCCAGCAGGAGACACCGGAGCAAGCGTGGCACCGGGGTAGTAATGGCTGAGGATCCGCTTCAAGGGCCAACCGCGACGGGCCAAATCGATGGCGCCGGCCTGCGACAGACCAGCGCCATGGCCAAACCCTCCGCCCTGGAACTGCCAAAGGCCAGGACCGGCCGGATGGATCACAAACAGCGTGCTGGGCAGCCGCCGCAAGCGGCGACGGATGGCATCCAGCCGCAGGGTGACAGGAGAGTCGGGCCCATCCCCGCTGATGCGCAGACGCAACGCCCGGCCGCTCGGGCCCCGCTCCATCACCTTCAGATCTCGAATCGCCCCCAGACCCGGGTCAGCCAAAGCGGTCTGGAGCTGTGCTGCTGAGTAGGTCCGCTGCCAGCGGAACAGCGGATGACCCGCGCCATAGGCCCCAGCGCCTCCCTGGAGCAAACGCGTCACAGCAGCGGCATCCAGGGGCAGCGCCCTTTGCTCCCGCCAGGTCTGGTCGCCATCGGGCTGGGCCTTGAGATAGGCGGCTGGTGCCATCGCCCAGGCTTCGGGAGCCGATGCCATCACACCGCCATTGGACGCGTGATAGACGGCACTAATGGGCTTGCCCTGCCACTGCAACACCTGACCGGACGTGGCACCAATGGCCTGACGCACTGCCGATCCCGCTAGGCGGGGATCGCTGTACACCTGGCACTGGGTGTCGCTGCAGAGGTGATAGCCATCCAAATCAAAACGGTGACTGTTGGCCAACGCCCAGGTGCGAGCCAGCACCGCTTGAGCCTGCAGGGCCGCAGGGGGCGAACCCGCGCCGATTTCATGGGGCACCACTCCCTCGAGATAACGCTCCAGCGGCACTTGCTCCAACAACGTCCAACTGCCGTAGGCATCGGGCTGCAAACGGAACGGCCCCTGCATCACGCCGCCGTTCCAACGCAGACCATCGGGCGCCTCAAGCTCCAGCGCGCCCGTCAAGGTCTGGCCGCCCTGGGGCCCCTCGAGATGGGGACGCACCTCGGTGGTGATCGTCTGACGCCAAGGCCTGGTGGTCACCCCTTCCAGGGCCGGAGCCTCCGAGGGCACCCACACTTCCCACTCCCCTGGATGGGCCACACGCGCCGTTACCCCCTTGGCACGCCAGCGCTCCGCCACCCGGTCCGCCGATTCAAAACTGGCGTAAGGCCCGGCGACCAAACGGGACACCTTCACAGACTTCGCCAGAGGCACCAGCCGCCAGCTGATCTGTAGGGCAGCACCCTCCGCGAGAGGCGCAGATCCAGGAGCGGCATCCACAGACCGCAGCACCAAAAAAGCTGCACCGGCACTGCTGAGACGCAGCGGGGCCGCAGGCTGATCCCGTCGCGTGCCCTGGCCGAGGTGGTCATCCAAGGCCACCCACAGCTGATCAGTGGTCACCGCTGGTGGAGACGGCACAGCGCGGTGGGTGGGGAGTGCAGAAGAGACCGACGCCACAGGTGCAGCGGCCTCCTGGGCCTGGCAGCCAGCCGTGATCAAACCCAGCAACACCAACGAGCGGGCGATGCTCCCCAGGGGTTGTCCGCTCTGCATCCGGTTCATGGGCGATGGGGAGGTCGAGGGCGTATTGTTGTCGTTTGTGCCACGAGCCGCCAGAGACATGCCCAAGCTCAAGACCCGCAAAGCAGCCGCGAAGCGGTTCAAGGCAACCGGCACTGGCAAGTTCATGCGTCGTCGCGCCTTCCGCAACCACCTGCTCGATCACAAGAGCCCCAAGCTGAAGCGCCACCTGGGCACCAAGGCCGTTGTGGACCGCACCGATGAAGAGCGTGTGGCCCTGATGATGCCCTACGCCTGATCGAGCTGAGCTCGTTCGCTGCGAACTAACTCTTTCCCCTTTATTTCACCCCTAATCGATGGCTCGCGTTAAGAGAGGCAACGTTGCCCGCAAGCGCCGCAACAAAATCCTGCGCCTTGCCCGCGGCTTCCGTGGCAGCAACGGCACCCTGTTCCGCACCGCTAACCAGCGGGTGATGAAGGCCCTGTGCAATGCCTACCGCGACCGTCGTCGTCGTAAGCGCGACTTCCGTCGTCTGTGGATTGCACGCATCAACGCTGCAGCCCGCATGAACGGCATGAGCTACAGCCGTCTGATCGGTGGCCTCAAAAAGGCTGACGTGCGCATCAACCGCAAAATGCTGGCCCAGCTGGCCGTGGTTGATCCCGGCAGCTTCACCAATGTGGTGACAGCAGCCAAAGGTTGATCAAACACTGAAACGAGGAGCTTCTTGTCATGGATAGTCTCCTCCCCCAGACCTACCTCTTAGGTCTGATCGGATTGCTGGCGATCGTGGCCGTTGTGGTCGGACGCCAGCTTTTGCGTGTTCGCAAAGACGAGCTCAATCTGATCCAGCTTGAGCAAGACGGAGCCGCGGCCTCCAAAGATGCAGGTCAGCTGTACGAGCTGGCCTCAGTGCAGCTGCGCAAGCGGCTATATCCCCAGGCCACGGCCAACCTGCGCCAGGCACTCAAGCGGCTTTCTGGTGAACCCGACGAAGCCAAGGCTTTGGTTGAAAATGCTCTTGGGTTTGCTCTCGCAGCCCAAAAAGATTTCGATGGGGCCGTCAAGCACTACAAAGCCGCCATCAATGCCAAAGCCGATTACCCGGTGGCACTAAACAACCTGGCGTTTGCCCGAGAGCGATTGCTTCAACCCGAGGAAGCTGCAGAGCTCTACCGCCAGGTGTTGGCCGTGGAACCCTCCAACAAAACCGCCACCAAACGCCTGAAGCGGATCGAACGCCGAATCCGCTCCGGCGTCAACGCAACTTCACCAGAGTCCGCGAATCGGAAGGGCTTCTGACCCACAGCTCGGGGAGAGGCTGAGTCGCCCTCCCTGGTTCGTCAGCCGTGGAGCCTGCCAACCCGAGAGATCCAACCCCTGAAGACCCAGGAATTCACCACCCGATTCCACGCCATCACCCAGGTTGTCCGCGAGGGGAATCAGGTCGAGCTGGTCTGACTTGGCATTGAGATTGCCCTGCACCGGGGTGTGGGCGCTGCCGATCGTCATCGCACCGCGCACGGCCACCATCTGCCCGTAGGCGCGCACATCCGACAACTGGAGCTGAACCGCCTGATCCATGCCGCTGGGAAAGGCTTTGTAGGTGCCGCACCATTGGCGCGGCATCGTGGCCGCCAAATCTGTGGCTCGCGCCACTGGATCGAAGCTTTCAACGCTCCCTTCCAGCATCAATGGCATCGCCAGACGCGATGAATCGAAGGAATACTGCGTTTCCAGAGGTATGGCGGTTTCAACCGGCAGATCCACAACGGGTGGAACAGGCATTGGTCAAACAGGATGATGGGCACAAAGTAGGGCCATTCCCCCAGGCCTGTTCAGACCCAAACCGGTTCGCACACCATCTCGAGCGCCATCAGCATGTCCACGGTTTCGACTCTCCACAGCGGCATGAGTGATCAGGATCCCCTGCTGATTGGCGGTCGCCCCTTCCAGAGCCGTCTGTTCACCGGCACCGGCAAATATCCCAACATGACCGCGATGCAGCAGAGCCTTGAACGCTCTGGGTGCGACATGGTGACCGTGGCCGTCCGCCGCGTGCAAACCGTGGCCGCAGGCCATGAGGGCCTGATGGAGGCGATCGACTGGTCGCGGATTTGGATGCTGCCCAACACAGCCGGCTGCGCCACAGCCGAAGAAGCCATCCGCGTGGCCCGGCTAGGGCGGGAACTGGCCAAGTTGGCCGGGCAAGAAGACAACTCCTTCGTGAAGCTGGAGGTGATTCCCGACAGCCGGCATTTGCTGCCCGATCCCATCGGCACCCTGGACGCCGCTGAACAACTGGTGAAAGAGGGCTTCACCGTTCTTCCCTATATCAATGCTGACCCACTGCTGGCCAAAAGGCTGGAAGACGTGGGCTGCGCCACTGTGATGCCGCTTGGGTCACCGATCGGCTCCGGTCAAGGTCTACGCAACGACGCCAACATCGCGCTGATCATCGAAAATGCCGGTGTCCCCGTGGTGGTGGATGCGGGCATCGGCGTTCCAAGCGAAGCCGCCCAAGCTCTGGAAATGGGAGCCGATGCCGTGCTGGTGAACAGCGCCATCGCCCTGGCGGGTGACCCGCCGGCGATGGCCGAAGCCATGGCCATGGCCGTGCAGGCAGGCCGACAAGCCCATCGCGCAGGACGTTTGCCGCTGCGTCAGAACGCCTCCCCCAGCTCGCCCGTGAGCGGACGCGTCAGCAGCTGAGCGGCCCCAATCAGGTCATGAGCCCATGAAGGTGCATTGCCGTAATGCACCAGAACGCACAAATACTCATAAGGTCCCCCCCAGATATCACGCAAATATGCAGGTCACGGAAGAGGACGGCGGACGGCTGAACGCCTTTGCCAAGGAACCCCGCATGGAGGTGATCGAGGATCAATCCAGCCGCAGCAAGAGCTCTCGGCTGATGATCATCGTTGGTGGCGCACTGGTGGTGGCCCTGATGGCCGTGACTGTGGCGATCAGCTGAAAACCCTGTAGTAGCTTGCCTCAGATAAGCGGTCAGCGCGCTTCGGCAGGAGTTTGAGGTGAAGGTTCTCGTTCTTGGCGGTGACGGCTTTTGTGGCTGGCCCTGCGCAGTGAATCTGGCTGATCAGGGTCACGACGTGTTGATCGTCGACAACCTCAGCCGCCGCAAAATCGATATCGACCTGGAAGTCGAGTCGCTCACACCGATCACGAGCATCGGTGAGCGTCTGAAGGCATGGGAGGAGATCGGTGGCAAGCCCATGCGCTTCGTGCACATGGACATCGCGCACGAATATCAGCGCCTGCTCGATCTGCTGATCGACGAGAAGCCTGACTCCGTGGTGCACTTCGCCGAGCAGCGCGCAGCGCCCTACTCGATGAAGAGCAGCGCCACCAAGCGCTACACCGTCGACAACAACGTCAACGGCACCCACAACCTGCTGGCCGCCATCGTGGAGAGCGGTCAGGACATCCACGTGGTGCACCTGGGCACCATGGGCGTCTACGGCTATGGCTCCCACCGCGGCGCCACCATTCCCGAGGGTTACCTCAAGGTGGAGGTGCCTCAGCCCGACGGCAGCCGCTTCGAGGAGGAGATCCTCCACCCCGCCAGCCCTGGCAGCGTCTATCACATGACCAAGACGCTCGATCAGCTGCTCTTCCTCTACTACAACAAAAACGATCAGGTGCGCATCACCGACCTCCACCAGGGGATCGTGTGGGGCACCAACACCGACGCCACCGATCGTGACCCCCGCCTGACCAACCGCTTCGACTACGACGGTGATTACGGCACCGTGCTCAACCGCTTCCTGATGCAGGCGGCGATCGGCTACCCCCTCACCGTGCACGGCACCGGCGGCCAGACCCGTGCCTTCATCCACATCCGTGATTCGGTGAAGTGCGTGCAACTGGCCCTGGAGAATCCCCCTGTGCAGGGTGAGCGGGTGAAGATCTTCAACCAGATGACCGAAAGCCATCAGGTGGGTGAACTGGCTAAGAAGGTGGCCGCCCTCACCGGTGCTCAGGTCAACAACCTGCCCAACCCCCGCAATGAAGCGGTCGAGAACGACCTGATCGTGGACAACCGTTGCTTCCTCGAGCTCGGTCTCAACCCGACCACCCTTGATGATGGTCTGTTGAAGGAAGTGGTGGAAATCGCCACCCGCTACGCCGACCGCTGCGACCGCAACCGCATCCTCTGCACCTCCGCCTGGACCAAGACACAAGCCCAGGCCATCAGCACCGCGTCCTGATCCGCCTTTTCCAGCCGCCGACCTCGTGAAAGTCGCTTTTTTCACCGAAACCTTCCTTCCCAAGGTCGACGGCATCGTCACCAGGCTCACCAAAACGGTGAAGCACCTGGTGGACGCGGGTGATGAGGTGATGGTCTTCTGCCCGGAAGGCTGCCCCGACAACTACATGGGAGCCAAGCTGGTCGGCGTCCCCGCCATGCCGCTGCCCCTTTATCCGGAACTGAAGCTGGCCCTGCCTCGGCCGGCTGTATCGGACGCCATTGACGCCTTCCAGCCCGACCTCATTCATGTGGTCAATCCCGCTGTGTTGGGCCTTGGAGGCATCTGGCTGGCCAAAACCAAGGGCATTCCCCTGGTGGCCAGCTACCACACCCATCTCCCCAAATACCTCGAGCACTACGGCATGGGCATGCTCGAGCCCCTGCTTTGGGAGATGCTCAAAGCCGCCCACAATCAGGCCCTTCTCAACCTCTGCACCTCCACCGCAATGGTGAAGGAGCTCAGCGAGAAGGGCATCCAGCACACCGATCTGTGGCAGCGGGGCGTTGACACCGACCTGTTCCGACCGGAGCTGCGCAGCGAGACCATGCGCCAACGGCTGCTGGGCCGCCACGACGATCGGGGATCGCTGCTGCTCTATGTGGGCCGCCTGTCAGCAGAGAAGCAGATCGAACGGATTAAACCAGTGCTGGAGGCCCTGCCAGACACCCGCCTGGCCCTTGTCGGTGATGGCCCGCACCGCCAGCAACTGGAAAAGCACTTCGAGGGCACTGCCACCACCTTCGTGGGCTATCTGGCCGGCGAGGAACTGGCCAGCGCCTATGCCAGTGGTGACGCCTTCCTGTTCCCTTCCAGCACCGAAACCCTCGGCCTGGTGTTGCTGGAAGCGATGGCCGCCGGCTGCCCGGTGGTCGGCGCCAATCGTGGCGGCATCCCCGACATCATTAGCGACGGCATCAACGGCTGCCTGTATGAGCCCGACGGTGCCGATGAAGGCGCAGCCAGCCTGATCAATGCCGCCCGCAAGCTGCTGGGCAACGACATCGAGCGCCAGGGCTTGCGCACTGCCGCACGCTCAGAAGCAGAACGCTGGGGATGGGCCGGTGCCACCGAACAACTCCGGGGCTACTACCGCCAGGTGTTGCAGAAGGAGCTGAGCAGCGTCGCCTGAAGGTCAGCCTTTCAGGCGCTTCCGGTTCCACACCTCCATCACTTTCTTGGCCATCGGCAGGGCGTGCACGGAGCCTCCGCCCGGGGTGTTTTCCGCAAAGGCAACGATCACGATCTGACCCTCCGGATAGGGGGCATAGGTGGCGAACCAAGCATGATCTGGCCCTCCCGTGCTGTCTTCCGCGGTGCCGGTCTTGCCCCCAGCAGGCGGAATCCCCGGCCCATTCAGCCCATAACCGGTGCCATCTGAAACCACCTTGCGCAGGCCCTCGCGAATCTTGGCCAACGTGGCCGGTTTGATCGCCACCCGACTGCGGCGCTCTGGAGCTGTCCAGTCGAGGCCCTGATCGGCCAAGTGAGGGGTCACCAACCAGCCGCCATTGGCGAACACGGAGTAGGCCCTGGCCAGCTGCAACGGGGTGATCTGCACCACGGACTGACCAATGGAGGCACTGGCCATGTCTTCTGGAATCCAAGGAGTGGACCCTGGTTTGCTCCACCCACGACCGGCAGCAGCCCAGTCTTCATCACCCACCAACCCGACGCTTTCTTCCCAACCGATTTCGATGCCGCTTTTCCTGCCAAAACCAAGAGCCGAGGCCGCTTTTTTGAGAGCGCGTGACCCCGAACCCACCCCCACTTGATAGAAAAATGTGTTGCTGGAAAAACGCAGGGCATCGGCATAGCCGATCGTTCCGAACCCAGCACCGTTGTGATCCGGGAAGCAGTGGCCGCCGTAGGTAATGCAAGCGGTTGTCGCCAGCTTCACGTCGGGGGGGAACTTGCCTGACTCCATGCCGGCCATCGCCGTCACCGCTTTCCAGGTGCTGCCAGGGTCGTAGGCATTCAAGGCACGACTGAACAGCGGTTTGCGCGGATTGGAGAAGAGCTGGTCGTATTCCTTCTGCGTGGTCACCAATTTCGAGAAGAAGTTGGGATCGAAATTGGGCTTACTGGCCAACGCCAAGATCGCGCCGGTGCGCGGGTCCATCGCCACAATCGCCCCACCCTTTTTGTCGGCCAGGGCCTGCTCCGCCACCTTCTGCAGATCGAGATCAAGGGTGAGCGTCAGATCTTTGCCCGCCACCGACGGGCGATCACCGAGGTTGCGCTGCACCTCGCCCATGGCATTCACCTCCAGCATCTGACCGCCCCACTTACCGCGCAGATGGGATTCGTAGGCGGCCTCGACCCCGGTGCGACCGATGCGATCGCGAATCTTGTAGCCCTCTCCAGCCAGCTGTTTGTATTCGTCTTCCGTGATCGGCTGGGAATAGCCCAGGGCATGGGCCGCAAGGGTGCCATGGGGGTAAAAGCGCAGGATGTCCACATCCACCAGCGCACCCTTCAGCCCCAGGGCCTGCTCCCGAAAACGCAACACCTGTTCTGGATTCAGCTCTGTCGCCAGCGTGGTGCGATAGCCATCGCGGTCAACACCCCGACCACGGCGCTGATCCAACTCTGCCGGGTCGAGCTTGAGCACCTGAGCGAGACGATCGCGCAGCGCTGGCCAGCTGGAGTCGTCCACCAACCGAGGCTCGATGTAGAGCGAATAGGTGAGTTTGCTAGACGCCAGAACGCGCCCCTCACGATCCAGCAGACGCCCGCGGATCGGGGAGCGCGGCACCAGACGAATCCGGTTTTCGTCCGCCAGCTCGCGGTAGTGCGCTCCTTCCACCACTTGAAGCCAGGTGAGCCGGGCCAACATCGCTCCGCAGAACACCAACACGAGACCGATCAGCACCAGTGGCTGCTGCTTGAGACCGCTGTGGCGATAGCCCTCACGGCCGGTGAAGCTGGATCGCGCCATGGAAGGGAAGGAAGGGCTCAGGGGGCGAGATGCTGCTGGAGCTGATCCAGCTTGCTCTCAATCCTGGCGAGAACCACCGGCAACGGATCACCGTCATCAACAGTCCGTGGCTCGGAGAGGGGCTGCGACACAGATTCCGGCGCAGGATCCACCTCCACATCCACCTGCACCACAGGGTTGCCAAGGCCAGGACTGACCTGGTCGAGACGCTCACGCACGGCCTTTGCCGCTGGAGCACCTTCCTCGCGCAAATCCGCCAACGGGTCGGACGAGCTGGTCAAACCCTCCACAACCTTGGCCGCACCGCCCTGGCGGACCCGCTCCACCATGGCCAGACCCACGGGCAGAACGTCCTGCATCACGGAGAGCCTGAACGCGTCAAACGGTCGGTTGTCGGCCATCGGACCGGATTCAGCGAAGTCCAGTCTGCTCCGAGGGGAGCACCAGCGTGGGACAGGCAGCCTGACGGGCTCCCAACGACCAACCCGTTACCGCACTGAGCACGATCAAGGCCAGGATCGGCACCAGCGCCTGATGGGTGGTCTCCAGCCGCAGCCACTCGCCCCAGCCCCGCAGGAAGCGATCCCGCGCAAAACGGCGGCGTTCACGGGTTTCCTGCTTGGAACGGCGGCGGAAGGATTTCTCAACCCAGCGCTCAAAGGAACGCTTCTTGGTGATCGCCATCTTGCGTTCCACCTCAAGCAGCTGGCCGGAGGTGAGCTCGGGATGGAAGGTGCTGATCAGCTCCAGGCTCTTGAGAAACATCTCCACGGCACCGTCCTTGATCTGACGCGCATCGTCATCGAGGAGATCCCAGGCCAGCTCGGGATAAAAACGACCTCTGTTCTGGCGAATCTGCTCTTCGGTCAGCTGACCGGGTTCCCGCAACCAGCGGTCGGTGTTGCTGTCAAACCGCCGCCAGTAGAGGAAAGGGTTGATGTAGATGGTCTTGCCCGCCAGCTGGATGCTGTCTTGCTGCAAACGGCGCTGCAGCTGCTGATTCTGCTCTTGGGCGGCGGTCACAAATACTTCGGGCCGGGGGCTCAGAGTATCGGCGACGCCGACTGCCCACCAGCCCCCAGAGGCACTATTCCCACTCGGTTAACCGCTCAACCAACAGTCCCACAAACACTGGGTTATGACATCTGCTAGACACACGGGGTAGTTACGGGGTAGTAAAAGCAACCTGACCAAACCTATTTCAGGGCACTTAAACCACTTCTCTACGCATCAGTCATCCCGTCACTTCGCGTCCAGCAGAGTGAGTTTGGGACAGAGAAGAAGACCTTCCGCAAGAGTCGCGACAAGGCGCGGAGAAACTATTCCTCTTCCGCACTCTCTACCCCTGCGAAGCGCAAGGGCGCGGCGCAGAGCAAGCGCCTTCTTCTTTGCTTGGGCAGGAGCAACGCGCGAAACATCCATGACCACCCAACTCAATGGCGTGGGCGCGGCATGAAAAAGACATTCCCGAGTGCGGGAAGGGGACACTTGCTCATCTGGATACTACTTCTACGCGTAGAGAAATCGTATTCTGTTTTCAGTCAAACGGTCGTTTCGGTTGAAAACGGAGGGTCAAATGAGGAAATACGTCACCTACCGAAGGGTCAGCAGCACAGAGCAAGGGAAGAGCGGCCTTGGGTTGGAGGCGCAAGCACGGGACATTCAACTCTTCTTGGACAACTACGCAGAGTCCCCATATGAAGTGGTCGGGGACTTCGTAGAGACCCACACAGGGTCAGACAACGACCGTCCTCAACTGAATGCCGCCATTGCTCTGGCGAAGAAGACAGAAGCAGTGCTGGTGGTCGCCAAGTTGGACAGGTTGTCCCGTCGGGTCAGTTTTCTGGCGGCACTGATGGAGGAGAAGGGGTTGGACTTCAAGGTCGCCCAAATGCCTTATGCAGACAGGTTTCAACTGCACATCTATGCAGCACTGGCGGAGCAGGAAAGAGCGTTTATCTCCCAAAGGACAACTGCTGCCCTTCAAGCAGCGAAGGCAAGAGGAATCCGTCTTGGAGCACCCGTCCACCACATAGACGCCTTGGCGAAAGCAAAGAAGCAGAGGGCACTGGAAGACGCCCAGAAGGTGGAAGGAGTGATTGTCCCGCTACGACAGTCAGGCGCTTCTCTACGGACCATCTGTGGGGTCTTAAACGCGAGTGGAGCAAGGACCAGCAAAGGCGGTGTCTTCTATCCACCACTGGTCTCTCAAATGCTCAAACGAATAAAAGCAGCACAGATGCTATATAATTGACATTAACTATAATCTTTCAAGATGAGAAAGCTAATTATCCTTGTAGCACTGGCGACCATAACATTACAACCAGACGCAAAGGCGAAAGAAATTATAGTCGATGTTGTGGGCATAAATGTAGCAAAGGCAAATTGCGAAACCAGAAAAATTATGATTACCGACGAAGATATGGCAGACGTATTTCAGCGACCCGTAGGCGTATGGCTCACAATTGAAGAGATTAATGCAACCACAGGGGGTCCAAAAATAGCTTTTGATACATACACTGATGGCAAGTGCGATTAGTAATTTTCTAACAACTCGCACCGATCTGCTTCTCTGCACACAATCAGACCTTCAACGCAAGTCAGCGGGGTTAACGCCCGATTAACTGAGCTGGGTCTTACCTGAGCTGCTAACAACAATGTAAAAACCATGATGCTGGGGAAGCTAGTTACTCCTCTTGGGTTTTTTTTGACCATTTCTCTACGGCACGTCGTATCTTTTCCCAAAAAACAGTAACTAAGTGACTGCCGAAGAAAAGGGTCTGGCGACCTTCAAGCAGTTTGTCGCTGAAAACCCCCACACAGGCACAGCAGAGCAGGTAGTGACCCTTTCACTGGGGATTGCAGCAGCAGCAGACCGTCTGTCTCCAACCACCCTGTCCATTTACAGGGACGCCACTGCTCTGGGAGAGAAGGTCTTCTCCAAGTTGAAGGTCATAGGCGACCAACTGGGTCAACTGGACGACAAGACCCGTAGAGAAGTCACCAAAGGGTTACCCGCCTCCTATTCCACGATTCATCTGCTCTGTGCCCTGAAACCAGACGAGTTAGCGACAGCGGTCAAGACGAAGCAGGTCACCCCCAAGACATCGGTCAGAGCAGCAACCACCTACGTCAAACAAGTCCGTTTCCCTCGTCAGTCGCTGGGTGGGGACGTTGAGAAAGGACGTTGGAGCATCAAGGAAGAGACGCTGTATCGGGTCTGCCGACCAGAAGACACTCCATTGAGCGAATACCTGCAACGGCAGTTGGAGGAGGACCTACGCAAGGTCTGCTCTCGCTACGGGATGGACATCCGTAAGGCATCCAACGAAAGCACCATTGCTCTACGGGAAGCAGACAGGAAGGAGAAGGCAGCGTTTTGGAGAGAGGTCTTGGAAGAGCAACTGACCCAGAAGTGGTTTCAAGAGACGGACAAGGAAGTCAGGAAGACCTTCAACCTCAAAGTCGTTGAAGAGGTCTGGGACGCACCACTACGCACCTTCACTGGTTTCCTCATCAGGACGGGTAGGGGGAAGCAGCACTTCTATGAGGACCATGGGCAGGCATACGTCGCCAAACTCCACCACCTCCAAGAGACGACTGAAAGCAGGACCAACAGATACAACTTGAAGCGGCGCATTGAAGAAGTGCTTGCTCATGAAGAGAGCACCAAATTGGTCATATGGAGAAACTTTGTCCTCAAAAACAGTGGTCTGCTTTAAGTCCGCAAGCAGTATGGAAATCAAATAAAGATGCTTAAAAATGTCGTTTCGTGTTTCATAACGTCCGAATGACGAGATGACGAAACCATCCAGAAAGCGGTGTAAGAGTGCAAACTATCGGAATTATGTTTAATTGCAAACAAAAACATATGCTGTCTGAATAACTTGCATATATAAAACATACGCAAATGAAACGGAAGCAGTCATGAGCAGATTAGATAAGATGGAAGCATTGGAATTACTTCAGTCACCCCGTCACTTCACCAAACTGCAATATCGCGGTTTATCAAAGAGGAAGACCACAGAAGCATGGTTAAAGGGTTTAGCGAAGGAGAGAGGATTTAAGTTTAGATACTTCCTCACACTCTCCTTCTACAAACCACAGAGATGCATCATCAATCAATACCTTGATAATGAGCATATCAAGAAAGTCATCCTTGACTTCTTCTATCCAAATAAGAAACCAAAAAACAGAATACGGTTTTGGTTATTCGTAGAGAAGCATAAAGACGGAGACCTCCACCTTCACGTCCTCATGGAGGGCATGGATGAGATGGAATGGTTGAGCAAAAGGAATAGAAAGATAAGCATTAGGAAGAGCACAATATTGGATTTAATCCAAGGCAGGCAATCCATTGGGGAGATGATGCTTGAATCACTTACACATCACATGTAGAGATGGGTCTTTCGTCTTGGTCATGGGAAGCAAAGTTTTAACGCAAAGGATATTGGCGAAGTTGATTGGAGAATTGAATACCTCAACAAGTCGCTTGATAGTTGGGACTTCAATGTTTGGGAGCACATTGATTGGGAGAATAGCGACATGGAATAATGTATATAAGAAGCATGCAAATCACATAAATAGAGACAGGGATAAACCATTGAAAACGCATCGCATCATTTCAACGAGGGAATAAACAAATGAGAAGCAATACACTTATGCCTGTCTCCTTTGGTAGAGACGAAACGTAGTTACTTGAAATGCTTAATGAAGGCACAAAACGAATCTGCATTTCACGCTCTGCATGGGTCAAACAGAAGATTCGTGAGGAGTTTGGGAAGGAAGTAGTTAAATCAGTATCGTGACCATGAATCCATTCCAACAAGTCAAAGACCCCGTCACCATTGAGATGTTGAAGGAAGTTGCAAAGAAGAATAGGAAGAAACCGATTCAGATGATTGAAGAATTAGTCAATGACGCATACAAGAGATTGAGATGACTAACATCAAATCATTCAGGCACTTTCTATCAGACCGTCCTGCTATCAATAACCCAAACGATGATAAGAAGTTTGGAATGAATGATAAGGACAAGAAGAAGCAGAAGTCACTAACGTTATACGGGAGTAAAGCACCCTCAAACTAAAAAACGATAGAGACCCAAACCTACAACGCACCAAAAGCGAGCGAGTGTTGTCTCGCATAAAAAAATAATCTCCCAGATTTTTTTCGCCAAAAAGGTTGATGACGAAGTGACGGTCACTTGGTCACTTCATCATCCATCACAGCAAAGTCATCACCTTCTCGCAGAAATCTTCCATCAAGACCAATATCGTTACGCATACGAGTCAGGTCTTCTGTTGCAAGACGTGGAAGATAATGAGAATAATGGACTTTTAGGTAAGATTCCCCCACGCCCATATTCTCACAAAGTGCATTATGTGATGTGCCGTGTTGAAGACGAGTAGTTGCATACATGTGTCGCAACGAATAAGGGACCAGACGCTTCCCAGTAACCTCCTCTTGGTCCGTATATTTCAATATCTTCCTGAATAAGGTCCCAAACTGGCGAGTAGTGAAGGGACTCCCATCAAGATGCTGAAAGAGAAAGTCATCCTTTCTCTTGTGAGTTGCTTTCTCATAAACACGCATCGCAAACTCACCACCCATGCTGTTGACCTCACGAGCACCCGTTTTGGTGCTCTTATGCACTTGGACAAGGGCACCTAAACGCTTGAAGGAATTGGTCCTATCACCCAACTTCCTTTCATAGAAACGAATGTCCTTCCTTCTCACCTTCACTACCTCACCCACTCTCATCCCGTTATTGGATAAGAAGAAGAGCATTTGATAGGCAACGAAGCAGTCCCAGTATTCGTCTTCGCCTTTGCTTTCCTGCTCTCTCAACCACTTGGCGGGTTTGGACTTGAAGCGATTCCACTCGTCCAATTCCCATGTATCCCGTCGCACCTTGTCGTCAGTAACAAGGTTTTCGTCATTGAAAGGAAGGACAGGTGCAAAGGGGATTTGACCTTGCTCCATACCCCACTTCCAACACTCCCTGATGTGACCCATCTCATTGAGCAGGGTGTCTGCCTTTGGAGCACCACCCCTTCTCACGTTTTGTCGTCGCCACGTCTCCCACTCACTCCACTTCCTGATGGGGATGCTCTTGGCGTCTGTCTTCGCCCCAAGGAAGGGGACGAGGTAGTTACGCAATTTCCCCTCAATAAGGGCATACCGCTCCTTGGTGATGCTCTTCCGACCTGCTTCTCCCTTGCCTTCCCACTCACCTCGTATGCGTGACCGCTTGTAAGCAAGAAACTTCGCCACAAGGTCTTCCACAGTCGTCTTGATGACGACAGTCACTCCCTGCGCCAGTTGGACCCGAAGGTTTACCGCCTCCTCCTGCACCCTCATCAACGCCTCTTCCCTTTCAGCAACCAGAAGGGACATCCGCTTGCCTCTGGTCCCTCGGATGGGGAAGTGGGCGTAGTAGTTGCGTTGCTCTAACGGGAGGTCCTTCTGCACGTCCTCCCTCTTATAGATGGCGACTGGTTTGCCCGTCTTCTCAACTTTCAGGAAGGGGACTTCCTCCCAAAGCAACTGGTGCTTACTGCCTCCTCCACGCTTCCCTTTGGTCACGGCGTCACCCCTGTCGTCCGTAGAGAAAACAGACCTTCTACGACTTCTTCACAGAGAAGATGACGGGGTGACGTGGGGTAGTTGCGGGGTAGTAGGTCGCCCAAAACCCTGCTGTGACGGTGACCCCGAAATTAAGGGGTAGTCACGGGGTAGTCAAACAATCCAGTGATACCAGTCGGTTAGACCTTGCGGACTATTCCCACTCGATCGTGCCGGGCGGCTTGCTGGTGATGTCGAGCACCACGCGGTTGACCCCCTTCACTTCGTTGACGATGCGATTGGAGATCGTCTCGAGCAGATCGGCTGGCAGACGCGACCAGTCGGCGGTCATGCCGTCTTCGCTGGACACGCAACGGAGCACGATCGGCCAGGCGTAGGTGCGCTTGTCGCCCATCACGCCCACGGAGCGCACGGGAAGCAGCACGGCAAAGGCCTGCCAGATGTCGTGGTAGAGCCCTGCCTCCTTGATCTCCTCGCGCACGATCAAATCGGCATCGCGAAGGCAATCCAGCTTCTCGTCGGTGACCTCACCCAGGATGCGGATGGCCAGACCAGGACCAGGGAAGGGATGGCGGCGCACGATCTCCTCAGGAAGACCAAGGTTTCGGCCCACCTTGCGCACCTCGTCTTTAAACAGCTTGCGCAGGGGCTCCACCAGCTTGAACTGGAGATCCTTCGGCAAGCCACCCACGTTGTGGTGGCTCTTGATCTTCACGGCCACCCGTTCGCCCGTCTTGGGGTCAACGTTGGTGCCAGCACTCTCGATCACATCGGGATACAGGGTGCCCTGCGCGAGGTAATCAAATGGTCCGAGACGCTTGCTTTCCTCTTCAAACACACGGATGAATTCCGTGCCGATGATCTTGCGCTTCTCCTCCGGATCAGTGATGCCGTTGAGCTTCGCCAGAAAGCGCTGACGCGCATTGATGTACTCAACGTGAATGTTGAACTTGCGATCGAAGAAGTCCATCAGGAACTCAGGCTCACCCTTCCGCATGAAGCCCTGATCGATGAACATGCAGGTGAGCTGATCACCGATCGCCTTCTTGAGCAGGAAGGCGAGGGTTGACGAGTCCACACCCCCAGACAGGGCCAACAGCACCCGCTTATCACCCACCTGGTCACGCACCAGAGCCACCGCCTCCTCGATGAAGGCATCGGTGGTCCAATCCGGCTCACATCCGCAGACGTGGTAGACGAAATTGCGGATCAACGCCATGCCGCAGGTGGAGTGCACCACCTCGGGGTGGAACTGCACGCCATAAAGCCGGCGGTTGTGATCCGCCACGGCCGCTTCAGGCGTGTTGGCGGTGTGGGCCAGGCGCACAAAGCCCTCCGGCAGGGCTTTCACTGAATCGCCATGGCTCATCCACATCGTGGAGCCGCTATCGACGTTGGTGAGCAGGTCGGTGGGATCGTCCACCTCCAGAGGAGCCTTGCCGTATTCCGCCTTACCGGTGGCGGCTTCCACCACGCCACCGAGCTGCTGCACCATCAGCTGCATGCCGTAGCAAACCCCCAGCACGGGGATGCCCAGGTTCCAGATTTCGGGATCACAAAGAGGGGCGCCCTCCGAATACACCGAACTGGGACCCCCACTGAGGATGATTCCTGCCGGCGCCATCTCCCGGAGCTCGGCTGCTGAGGTGCTGTAGCCCAGCACCAAAGAAAACACCTCGGTTTCCCGCACGCGGCGGGCAATCAGCTCGGAATACTGCGAACCGAAATCGAGAATGACAATGGCCGGCTTGCGCTGGCCGTCAGGCTGAGTTTGTGACATCGCTACGGGTGAGGTCGCGGGCTCACGACCGTCAATCCATCAGCGTAGAGAAGGGGCTTCGAGGGCTAACTGCCAGGTCTTGAGAAGGACCTGTCCTGCAGGCCCTGCCCAACGCCGCTCCCGAGAGCGATCGAACAACACAGCACCCACCTGCATGGACCAGCTGCCGTAGCGCTTGAGGTAACTAGAGGCCCGTGCCTCAACTTCTGCAGCCATGCGCTGACGCAAACCATCAGCCTGAACTGCATCCTGCTGCTGCAGTGCCTCCATCGCCGTCTCCACGGACGACGCCTTGCGCAACTGCTGCAAACGCTCCAGCGGCAAGCCCAAATCCACCGCCAACGCCGTGAGCACCTCCGAGCGTCCATCCGCCAAATGGTGATGGGTGTGAAAGATGCCGCCAGCCAGCTTGAGTAACTTGCCCTGATAGCCGAACAACACCAACTCCTTCACGCCCGCTTCCGCGGCAGCCACCAGAACCGGTCCGATCCAGTTGCCGGTTTTGAGCAAACCGCCAGAGGTATGGAAGCCGAGTTGCGTCGCCAGATCACGACCGTTTTCACCAATCACCAAGGTGAGCCGACCACCGAACTGGGGCTGTTCGGTGATCACACGCACCTGCTCGAGGCTGTCTTGCAGTTGATCCGGTGATGCACTGATCTGCACCGTTGCCTGAGTTCCAATCAGCGCCAGGCCATCCACCACCCCAAAAGCAGCATTGCTGGTGCGTTCTGCCAGCTCTCGACCCCGCGGCAACACCACCTCCAGTTCGAGACCACGACCGGATGGAACCAGGGGCCTCAAATTCCGCTCCAGCAGCTGCAGGGCAAACTCCGACACGCAAATGCCACCACCCTCGGCAAACCGACCCACCCCTTCGCCGGGCACGACGGTGAGCCAAGGCTCCAGCGAAGCCCCCCACGCCACCCGCACCCACACCTCCAGGTCTCGGGTCAGATCCAACCCAAGACCGGGATCACAAACGGCAATGCCCAGCACCTGCTGATCATCGGCAAGGCCGGCAACGGAACGCACCGGCACCATCACCACACGCTCGTCACCCTCCGGCTCCGGCACCACCAGAGGCTGTTCCAAAGCAACCGCTTCGCCGACCAGACGCTGGGTTGCAGCACGGGCAGCAGCAGCAACCCACACCGGCAAGATCAGACCTGGCGATGGTGAAGGAACGACCTCAGACATGGGGCACCACCAGCCAGGGGATGTTCAGGTCCATTTTTTAAGATGTTGGATTGGCATTTCCCTGGCCGTGCAGGACAAGCTCACCCTGATGATCCCCGGGCCGACCCCGGTGCCCGAAACGGTGCTCAAGGCCATGGGCCGTCACCCCATCGGTCACCGCAGTGGTGAGTTTCAGGATGTGGTCAAGCGCACCACCGAGCAACTGCGCTGGCTTCATCAAACCAGCAGCGACGTGCTGGTGATCACCGGCAGCGGCACAGCGGCAATGGAAGCCGGGATCATCAACACCCTTAGCCGCGGCGACAAGGTGCTGTGCGGCGACAACGGCAAGTTTGGTGAGCGCTGGGTGAAAGTGGCCAAGGCCTACGGCCTTGAGGTGGAGGTGATCAAAGCGGAGTGGGGACAACCCCTGGATCCGGAAGCCTTCCGCGCTGCTTTGGAAGCCGACACGGCCAAGTCGATCCGCGCTGTGATCCTGACCCACTCCGAAACCTCCACCGGAGTGATCAACGATCTGGAGAGCATCAGCCGACACGTCAAAGCCCATGGCACAGCACTGACCATTGCCGATTGCGTCACCAGCCTCGGCGCCACCAACGTGCCGATGGATGGCTGGGGCTTGGACGTGGTGGCCTCCGGTTCCCAGAAGGGCTACATGATGCCTCCCGGCCTCAGCTTTGTGGCCATGAGCTCCCGCGCCTGGGAGGCGTATGAACGCTCCGACCTACCCAAGTTCTATCTCGATCTCGGCCCTTACCGGAAAACTGCGGCCAAAAACAGCAACCCCTTCACCCCTGCGGTGAATCTCTATTTCGCCCTTGAGGCTGCCCTCGAAATGATGCAAGCGGAGGGGCTTGAAGCGATCTTCAGCCGCCACGCTCGCCATCGCGCCGCGGCCCAAGCCGGCATGAAAGCCATGGGCCTGCCCCTCTACGCGGCAGAGGGCTACGGAAGCCCGGCGATCACCGCTGTGGCCCCCGAAGGCATTGATGCTGAGCAGCTGCGCAAAGCAGTCAAGGATCGCTTCGACATCCTTCTGGCCGGTGGTCAGGATCACCTCAAAGGCCAGGTGTTCCGCATCGGCCACCTGGGCTTTGTCTGCGACCGGGATGTGCTGACCGCCGTGGCCGCGATTGAATCAACGCTTCAATCCCTGGGATTGCACAAAACCAGCATGGGCGCTGGCGTCGCAGCAACTGCAGCAGCACTCGCCAGCTGACGAAACAATGCGCCAATCAATGGCGCAAAGCAGGCGGCAGTGCCATACACTGCCGCTATGCGGATGTAATTCAGTGGTAGAATGTCAGCTTCCCAAGCTGAACGTCGCCGGTTCGAATCCGGTCATCCGCTTCAACAAAAATCACTCAATCTTCGCGAAAGAGAAACAGGTGAGACCTGTCAGGCGCGTGGCTTGATCAATTGCATGACTTGAGGACCAACCCCTCCAGCCCTGCGTTCCTGATCTAAGGCCTGAAGAATTAGAGCACCAGATTCAGCGACATGGCCTTGCTCGGCCGCTTCTTTGGCTTCGCCATAAAAGCGTCGTGCAGCGTCGAGATAAGACTGACGCTGATCAACCACAGCCGAAACAGAACCCTTAGTGGACTTCGCGAGTATTGACGTCACTGACTTGGACACATTCTTGACAAGTTTAACGCTGCTCAAAACAGCATTCTGAAAACCTACGGGCGTCGGTCAGGTGCCGGGCTCCTCAACATTCCCGCCAAGGGCATCGATCTGCTCTCTCAACAGAGCAGCTCGAACATCATCACCTCGGGTGATCGCCACAGCCAGAGCAAACTCAAGTTTCTCGAGCTGATGACCTCCCTCCACAAAACCATGGGGAGCTTGCAGGGCCGGGGTGGCGTGAGAGGCGCGGCGGCTACCGCCAATTGCACAGGAAGCTGACTGAGAAAGAGCCATCGGTCAGTTTCTTTTTATTTTGACACGATTGATCCCTTCATGCAGCCTGCTGGTGCTGGGGATCACCGTCTGCTGACGACCCAAACCCACCTGAAGCCTCAGGTGCCACCTCAGCATCAGCGGACGTCTGCAGCAGCGACTGGCAGTCCATCAACAGTCGATCGACATCATCCAGGCGAGCCAACTCCTCCGCGGGCATCTCAGCACTGCGCTGTTGCTGCACCTGCAGCTCCAAACTCTCCAAACGCTGTTCCAACTTCACCAATCGCTGGGACAGCGCATTGATGGTCTGTGCGACGTCCTCGGCCGTGCGAGTGATCCGGAATGACACGGACTGGGTCATGGCCAAAACAAGCCGAATAGGTGCGCCGATAACAACACATCTGGGATCAGACTGAAACCCTTCTGTGATCGGAACACCCCCATGCCCCCCCTGGCAACGCTTCTGATCTATGCCCTCGCCGGCACCGCCATGGGCTTACTGGCACTGCGCACGGGCATCCCCGCCGCCCCTCTGGCAGGGGCCCTGCTGGGAGCTGGGATCGTCAGCATGAGCGGAAAACTCGAGATCGCAGCCTGGCCCTCAGGGACCCGCACCGCCCTGGAAATCGGGATCGGCGTGGTGATTGGCACCAGCCTCACCCGCGCCTCCCTGGAACAACTTCAACTGCTGTGGAAACCCGCCTTGCTGATCACGATCACGCTGGTGATGACGGGGTTGGTGATCGGACTGTGGACCAGTCGACTGCTGGGGATTGATCCCGTGGTCGCCCTTCTCGGCGCTGCACCCGGGGGCATCAGCGGCATGAGCCTGGTGGGTACTGAGTTCGGCGTCGGTGCAGCCGTGGCAGCCCTTCACGCCGTTCGTCTGATCACCGTTCTGCTGGTGCTGCCCCTGGTGGTCAAGTTGCTGGTGCCTCTCGGCCTCGGGGAATCCTGAGAGCTGGCGCAGAACCCCTGGACATGATCGGGCGAGTCGATACGTTGGCGCAGATCGACCACTTCGTCCAGCCATGGCCAGGAACCGTACCCGCTCTCTGCTCACGCTGTCCCTGGCGGGTCTTTGCCTGAGCAGCCTGCTGCCGTTGAACGCTCGCGCCGCTGATCCCACTCCCAACAAAGGGGCGCAGGTCTACTGCTTCATGCGCAGCAACGGCAATAACCACAATGTGAGCTGGGAAGCGTCTTACGCCCTGATCAAGCGGCAGAAGAGCGGCATGTTCAAAACATCCCCAGAACATGCCGCTGTGATGATCACCGAGGCTGTGGTCAACGACCCCGGCAGCTATCCGGAGTGCGGCCGTTACCTCGGCGATCTGTTCGCACCCAAGAAGAGCAGTGCCAGCAGCAGCACCCAGTCGTCCACGTCAACTTCCCCTTCTTACGGTGAACAGCGCTACAGCTATTAAGTCGCGTCCTGGTCTGGCCACCATGCTGCTGGCAAGCCTGCTGCTCACTGCAGTGGGCTGCCGCAGCCACTCAGCTCCCACCAACACCATTCCCGAAGCTGAGCTGACACCCCAGGCCTGCCTCGAAGAACTGGACCTCAACAATCTGGATCAGGCCCTCAAACGCTGCAACCAGATCGTTGCTGCCCACGAAAACAATCCAGCCCCGCTCACGGATCGTTCTCTCCTGCACACCTTGCTGGGCCAGATGGATCAGGCCTGTCTGGATGTGAACCAAGCGCTCCGTCTCGTCAAACGTCAGGGCGCCAAGGCTGATCCGATGATCAACCATGAATTAACGGTGCGTCAGGAGTCCTGCAAACAGCGCCGGAGCATGGCCGGCAAGGGCTGACGCTCAAGACTCAGGCGACGGCGACCGAACAACACCTCGATCTGACGCGCCTTGCTGGCGACCAGACCATCCACCAACTGGTCTGCCACACCCAGTTGCAACCAGTGACTGGTGAGGCCGCCATCCATCCCCAGGCGATGGCAACGATCCTCGGCCTGATCCACGTCACCAGGGGTCCAAGGCCGTTCGAGCAAGACCACCTGACGGGCGCGATGCAGGGTGAACCCCAATCCTCCGGCGCCATAGGTGGCAAACAACAGATCGTTGTCACCGGCCTGAAAGCGATCCACCACAGCCTGGCGTTCCCCCGGCTTCAGACGACCTGTCAGCAGCTCACCGCCGATGCGCTGCTGCAACAACTCCAGGGGACCGACAAAACCACTGAACAACACAACCGACTGCTGCTGAGCGCGAAGGCTCTGCAGCAACTGTTCCGCCTCCGGCAGTTTGAATTCAGCACCAATCCGCCGTAAAGCGGTGAGCACAGCGAAGGCCTCGGCATCCGAGCGCACCAAACCCTCACGCACGCGCTGGCGGTAGTCATCGATGACCTGAGAGACGCGATGGTCGAGACCTCGCGCCTCAGGCATTGCAAGGGTGATGGGATGAAACCGACGTTGCTTGGGGGGAAGACCCAGCACCTGCTGCTTGCGGCGATGCAGCACCAAGGGACGGGTCAGCCGCCGCAACTCCTCCAACTGACTGGCCCCCTTTGCCTGCCAGCGACGTCGGCCGCCATCCTCCCGCCAATGTCCCTGACAAAACGACTCCTCAAAGGCCCGCTGATCTCGAGCGATCGGATGGTCAATGGCTGCCAACAAGGGATAAAGCTGATCAGGCCGTCCGTTCTTCATCGGCGTGCCAGTGAGCAGCCAGATGGCCCGCAAACGGGGGTGGCGGGCGAGACGCAGCAGCGCCTGGGTGCGCTGAGCAGCCATCGACTGGCCGTAATGGGCTTCATCCACCAGCAGCAGCGATCCGGAGGGAGGCAGATCGTCGGGAAGACGCGCCCAGCTCAACAAGGTGAGCGACACATCAAGGGCTTCCGCCTCCCGTCGCCAATGGCCGTGAAGCCCCACCGGGGCCACCACCATCAAGTGCAGCGGCATCGCCCGCATCAATGCACGAGCGGCGAGCAAGGCGGTGAGAGTCTTGCCCAGCCCCATCTCATCGCCCAGCACCGCACCACGCCGAGCCAACAACCAGCGCGCCCCAGAGCGTTGATGGGGAAGGGGCTGGCGACCATCTGGAAGCACCGCCTCCAAATCCGCAAGCTGCACTAATCGACGGTGATCCGGCAGGGGCGGCAACGGATGGCGATGCCAATCGATCCAACGGGCCAGGTCGTCCTGCACCGGAAAGCGGGCTCCCAGTCGATCCTGCAAAACCTGGGCCGCAGCGAGGGGAAACTCCCACCCCTTCTTGGCACCTTTCCAGGTCCCCCGGGGACGCACGCGGCCAATCTGAGCATGGGTCACCGCATCGAAGGGATGCATCACCTGCACCAGTCCTGATGGGGAAAGACCGAGGTAGCAACGGGAGCCGGAGGACGCCGTAGCCGAAAGACCAGCAAAGGAAATCTTAGGGGCCTGAGCAACGACGACAAGCAATCAAAAACTTTCTTGATCGCAGACCATCAACAACTTGAAAAAATGCAGTCTTCGACACATTGACGCCCTGGCAAAACCAGTCAAAATGCTGTCAACCGAGATACTCGGATGCATAACAGGGATGCGGTTTTCCTCGATGAACTCTGTCCCAAACTGCGTGTCCGACGATGGCGTCAATCTCTCCATACTTATACCGGTAAAAGTTGTATTTATTGCGGCAAACCATCGGAATCAATTGATCACATTGTTCCTCAATGTCGCGGCGGTTTAAGCGTCACTGAGAACTGCGTTCCGGCCTGCTTGTCTTGCAACGGCCAGAAGTCCGATGCCGACGCATTCGACTGGTACCGACGCCAACGGTTTTATGACCCCCGCAGAGCAATGGCGATCCGCGCCTGGATGGACGGAGACCTGCGGCTGGCCATGCGCCTCTTGCAGTGGGCTCAGCCCGAACTCAACACCACGCCTCCAGGTCCCGCTCATCAACGAACCCATGACAACGACGGGCGAGCTGGCGACTGGAGCTTTCAGGCAGCCTGAAGCGATCAGCTCACCAGACGCGACAGACGTCGGCCGAGTGATGACGCTCACAGATGGAGGCCTGCTGCTGGGGTTGCTCTGGGGCCAGCACAAACGCACCGGTGACCAGAGCCGCTGTCATCAAGGCGCCAACCGATTGCGGCAAGCGCAAGCGCATCACCGGGCGGCGCGCCACGATAGGAGTATCTGAGGACAGCACCGACAGAGATGAGCTGGTCATGGTCGACCCGTGAACAAGAACTAATACACTTGTACTGATGCTGAACCAGCTTGTCAAGCGCTGCCGTCCATTGCCGGCCGATGCCACCCTTTTGGTTCTGGGTGCAGGATTCAGCGGCAGCCGGATCGCCTCCCTGGCCAGAGCTCTGGGAACCCGGGTGATCACCACCAACCGCCTTACTGACGACAGCGATCCGGAGACGGCGTTGTGCTTCGACAGCCAACTGGGCCGGCTCCCCTCCCCCGAACAGCTCCGTGGCGTCACTCACCTGGTGAGCACCATTGCCCCGGAACGCGATGGCCAGGATCCCGTGCTGCGCTGCCTCGGCACCCAACTGCTGGACATGCCGCTGCAATGGGTGGGGTACCTGTCCACCACCGGCGTCTATGGCGACCGCCAGGGGCAGTGGGTCAGCGAAATGGATCCAGCCGCACCCACCCAGGAACGCAGCAAGAGGCGACTGGGCTGCGAGCAGGCCTGGCTGAGCACAGGTTTACCCGTGCAGATACTTCGCCTGCCTGGCATCTATGGGCCGGGCCGCTCACCCTTTCAGGCCATCAGGCGCGGTGAAATCCGCCCGATCGACAACCCCGGCCACGTCTTCTCCCGGGTGCATGTGGAAGACATCGCCGGCGCATGCCTGCACCTGATCGATCGCGCGGCCTCAGGCCTGAGGCCCACGCTGGTGAATGTCTGCGATGACCTGCCGGCTGAACCAGCCCAGGTGCAGCAGCACGCAGCGGAGCTGCTTGGCCTCTCCCTACCGCAAAGCCGGCCCTATGCAGACGCTGTGGACAGCATGAGCGCCATGGCCCGCTCGTTCTGGGCAGAACATCGGCGCGTCAGCAACCGACTGCTGTGTGAGGAGCTGGGGTATCAACTCCTCCATCCAGACTTCCGCAACGGCATCCGCGACTGCTGGGAACAGGAGAATCTCAACCCTCAGGGGGGGCCGGCGGCGCGGGCGGCCTGAGCAGAGGATTGTCATGCAGCTGCATCGGCTGTTCGGGATCCCCAAGATCCAGGCCTGCATCCTCCAGCAATCGACGCCAGTCCACCTGCAGCCAGCCATTCTTGAACCCTGTCCCCAGCCCGAAGATCAGCAGTCCCAGAAGCAGCCAGCGCAGCATGGTCATGGTCAACGAACCCACTGACGCTAATCAGCGCTTAGTGATCGCCCTTGGGGACCCTGCCGGCATCGGCATGGAAGTCACTCTGAAAGCGCTGGGCTCACCCGACTGCCCAGGGGCCATGCAGCCCATGCTGGTGGGCTGCCGCCGGACCCTGGAAGCCACCTACACGCAATTGCGCCAGCACTGGGATGGTCCCCTCGCCGATCCGGCGGGCCTGGAGATCGACGACATGCCGCTGACCAAGCCAGCGATCCCCGGCAGGCCGACGCCCGACGATGGTGCCGCCAGTTTCGCCTGGTTGACCCGAGCCACCGAGCACGCCCTGGCAGGCCGAGCCCGCGCCCTGGTCACCGCACCCATCGCCAAACACAACTGGCACGCTGCAGGTCACCACTACCCCGGCCAGACAGAGCGCCTGGCCGAACTGGGGGGCATCACCCAAGCCTCGATGCTGTTCACCGCGGTCTCACCCCTCAGCGGCTGGCGGCTCAACACCCTGCTGGCCACCACCCACATCCCACTGCACACCGTGCCCTCCGTCCTGAACCCTGAGCTACTGGTGAGCAAACTCGACACCCTGGCCACGTTCTGCCGGAGGTTTCGCCAGCACCCCCGACTGGTTGTGGCCGGACTGAATCCCCATGCAGGCGAAAACGGTCAGCTGGGCACCGACGAGCTCGATTGGCTGATTCCCACGCTGGATCAGTGGGCAAGGGCCAACCCTGACGTCAGGGTGCAGGGTCCCCTTCCTCCGGACACCTGTTGGATGAGTGCTGGACAGGCCTGGGCTGAGGGTGCCGATGCGCACAGTCCCGACGGGTATCTGGCTCTGTATCACGACCAGGGCTTGATTCCCGTGAAACTGCTGGCCTTCGATCAAGCGGTCAACACGAGTCTGGGCTTGCCATTTCTACGCACATCTCCAGACCACGGAACCGGTTTTGACATTGCCGGGCAAGGCAAAGCCCGGAGCGCCAGCATGGTGGCCGCACTCCGGGCTGCATGGGATCTCAGTGGCTAAGTGCCTGGATCAGCCAGGCTTAACGCGCATCAGCACTTGGCCGAATTCCACGGGTGTGCCGTTGTCGACCAGGATTTCCACCACTTCGCCGGCGGCTTCCGACTCAAGCTCGTTCATGAGCTTCATCGCCTCAAGAATGCAGACGGTCTGACCCACGCCAATCCGCGTTCCCACTTCAACGAAAGGCGCTTCGCCGGGGGCGGGAGCCCGGTAGAAGGTGCCCACCATGGGAGCCGTCACATCCACCAGATCGGAGCGTGAGGCCGGCACAGCAGGAGGGGGCGTACTGGGTGCGGAAACCTCATGGGAGACCTGCATTGGAGCAGCAGGAGCGGCTGCCACCGCAGCCACGGGCGCAGCCGCGACGGCAACGGCGGGAAGGTTGCGACGGACTTCCAAACGGAAGTCGTCTCCTTCGAGACGGAATTCCTGGATGTCGCTGTCGGAGAGGACCTCCAAAAGGCGGTGGAGCTGATCGTGATCAAGCTGCATGGTCATCAGTTCTCCCGACCCAGGTAGGAATCATTGCGGGTATCCACCTTGATTTTCTCTCCAATAGAGAGAAAGAGAGGAACCATCACCTGAGCACCGGTTTCGAGAATGGCGGGCTTGGTGCCACCGGTGGCGGTATCACCCTTGACGCCAGGGTCGGTCTGGGTGATCTCGAGCACCACAGAGTTAGGCAGTTCCACTTCCAGGGGCTTTTCGTTCCAGGAGACGACGCTGACCTCCATTCCCTCTTTGAGGTACTTGCGGCTGTCACCGATCTGCTTCGCAGTCAGCCGGGTTTCCTCATAGGTGGACATGTCCATGAAGACGTAGTCCTCACCTTCCATATAGGTGTGCTGGAGGGTGGTCTTCTCGAGAATGGCCTGAGGAACCATCTCACCAGCGCGGAAGGTCTTCTCCACCACGTTGCCGCTCTGCACCGCCTTGAGCTTGGTGCGAACGAAAGCAGAACCCTTCCCGGGCTTCACGTGCAGGAACTCGACAACACGCCAAACGGCACCGTCGAGTTCGATGCTGGTGCCGGTGCGAAAGTCGTTGCTGGAGATCATTCCGGCTGGACGGTTCAGGGGATCATACGGCTGTGCCAAAGTCCAGGCAGCACCTGGCTTATCCATGGCCCATCAGCGTCTTGCTGCCCTGCTGGTCGCCCTGATCACTTCATTTGGCCTGTTGGTGGCCACTCCGGCCTATGCCGGACTGCCCCAGGGCAATGCGGTCAAGGACCCTGCTGCGATCCTCCGCGATGCCCTCCCCTTCGAGCAGGAGGATCTGCGCGACCTCCAGCACCGCCTGGAAGGCACCAGCGACGATTTGCGCGCCAAACGCTGGAGTGCCCTGAGCCGCGCAATCAGCAAGACTCAAGGCCTGCTCACCACCCGCCAGAACAGCATCCTGGCGTCGATCCCCGCCAGCGACACCACCACGGCTGAAGGACTGCTGGAGGCCGTGGACGAGGGCATCACAGCCATGCAAGCGGAAGTGGACGCGAAAAACAAAGCGCAATTCATCCAGGTCAGACGCGAGACCCTCGCCCGGGTTGGCGATCTGGAAGCTCTGGTGACCGAGGCCACCATTCCTCCGATTCCCTCGGAATTCGACGCACTCCCTCGACTCAACGGACGCGCCACCGTCGCCATCTCCACCACCCAGGGTGAACTCACCGCCGTGGTGGACGGCTACAACGCCCCACTGACCGCAGGCAGCTTCATCGACCTCAGCCTCAAAGGCTTCTACGACGGCCTGCCCTTCATCCGCGCCGAGGACTTCTACATCCTCCAGACCGGCGATCCTGAAGGCCCGGAGATCGGTTACATCGACCCCAGCACCAAGCAACAGCGCAGAGTCCCTCTGGAAATCAGGGTCCCCGACGAGGACGACACCCTCTACAACCAGACCTTTGAAGACGTCGGTCTGTTCCAAGCCACACCCGTGCTTCCCTTCGCCACCCTCGGCACGCTGGGCTGGGCCCATTCCGACCAGGACCCCGGAGATGGCTCCTCTCAGTTCTTCATGTTTCTCTACGAGGCTGAACTGACACCGGCCGGCCTCAACCTGGTAGATGGTCGCAATGCTGCCTTCGGCTATGTCGTGGATGGCTTTGATGTGCTGGAGGAACTGGGCGTGGACGACAAAGTGGTGAGCATCAAGGTGATTGATGGCGCCGATCGCCTCCAAGCCCACGCCTGAGAGCGAACCGATGGCTGAAACCCTTCGGTCATTGGGGGAAAGTGAACTGATCCGGCGGCTGGCGCAATTCGCGCCAGCCGGCCAGTTGGACGACGACACCGCCGACCTGCCGGCATCAAGCCAGCGCCAGGTGATCAATACCGACCTGCTCGTGGAAGGGGTTCACTTCAGTGACGCCACCACCTCCGCAGAGGATGTGGGGTGGCGGGCCGCAGCAGTCAACCTGTCCGACCTGGCCGCCAGTGGTGCTGACTCAGTTGTTGGTCTCACGGTGGGGCTAGTGGCACCAGGCGAGACGGCGTGGGCCTGGGTGGAAGGGGTCTATAGAGGCCTCCAAGCGGCACTGGATCGTTACGGGGGCGTGCTCCTTGGTGGTGACTGCTCCAGCGGCCAGCAGCGCATGCTGGCCGTGACCGCCATTGGCGCCCTCGGGCCCCTCCGACTGCTGCGCTCGGCGGCACGACCGGGAGATTGGCTGGTGACCAGCGGCCCCCACGGCCTCAGCCGCCTCGGCCTTGCTCTGCTGCAAAACGAGCCTTGCCTCAGCGGCCTCGCCCTGGACAGGGTTCTATGCGCAACAGCGACCCTGCAGCACCAGCGCCCGACCCCCAAATTGGATGCACTCAAGCGACTAATCGCCTGCAAACCCTCCGCTCTTCCCTGGCGGGCGGGCGGCACGGATAGCAGTGATGGACTACTACAGGCTTTAAAAGTGATCAGCGCAACCAGCCATTGCCAGATCCGGCTGGACCCCACTGCTTTGCCTCAGCACCGTGCTTGGCCCAACGCAGCACCGTTCCAGGAGTGGTGCCTCAACGGGGGTGAAGACTTCGAACTGGTGCTCAGCCTGCCTCCATCCTGGGCTCAAGCTTGGTTGCAGCAGCAACCCGACAGCCTCTGGATCGGCGAAGCCGTTGAAGGGCCTTCGGCTGTGGTGTGGTCCGACACCCAAACCCCCGTGCAGGGGAACAACGGCTTTGCCCACTTCGGCCACTGAGGCGCAACAGAGCGCACCACCCCCGGACCCATCGCAAAAAAAGTCCCCCTCTCCCGAGGGGGAGAAGGGGATCCGTGCATTTCGATCGGCTCAACGGCAGGTTGAGCCAACTGGACTCACTTCCAGTTACGAGCCACCACTTCGGCCAGATCCACAACGCGCTGGCTGTAGCCCCACTCGTTGTCGTACCAGGCAACGATCTTGAAGAAGTTGTCGCCCATGGAGAGGGTCAGGTCGGCATCGAAGATGGTCGACTGGTTGGTACCGGCGTAGTCGCTGGACACCAGGGGCAGATCGCCGTACTTGATGATCTTGCTCATGGCGCCATCAGCAGCGCCCTTGATGATCGACTTGATCTCGTCGACGGAAGAAGCGCGGGACGATTCAAACACCAGGTCGACAGCGGACACGTTCGGAGTAGGAACGCGCATGGCGATACCGGTGAACTTGCCCTTCACTGCGGGGTAAACAAGAGCCACGGCCTGGGCAGCACCGGTGGAGGTGGGAACCATGTTCACGGCTGCAGCGCGGGCGCGGCGCAGGTCGCGGTGGTTGTTGTCCAGGATGCGCTGGTCGCCGGTGTAGCTGTGAATGGTGGTCATCAGACCACGGTTGATGCCGATCGACTGATCGATCACCTTGACCAACGGAGCGAGGCAGTTGGTGGTGCAGCTGGCGTTGCTGAGGATGTCCCAGTCTTCGTGGCGGTACTGGTCTTCATTCACGCCCACCACAAAGGTGCCCACCTTGGGTCCCTTACCAGGAGCGGTGAGGATCACCTTCTTAGCGCCAGCCTGAATGTGCATGCTGGCCTTCTCATCGGTGTTGAACACACCGGTGGACTCGAGGACCAGGTCAACACCCCAGTCTTTCCAGGGGCAGTTGAGAGGGTTGCGGTCCGAGAAGAACTTGACCTGCTTGCCATTGACGATCATTGAGTCGTCAGTGGTCTCGATCTTCACGCTGGGGTCAAGCTTGCCCAGAATGGAGTCGTAGGTGAGCAGGTGAGCGCTGGTCTTCGGATCAGACGTGGCATTCACGCCCACGATCTCGATGCCGGTGTCAGCGCCACGGCTGATCCAACCCCGCATCACATTGCGACCGATCCGGCCGAATCCATTGATCGCAACGCGCAGGGTCATAACGAAGGCGGATGAACCGCGAACAGGGTTTGGCCGCCGATCATACAGAAATTGCTTAATTCTTTTTGTACGAGGCTGACAACGCAGGCCAAGGGCGTGATGCGCAACGGCCCGTTCCCAATCGCCGACCGCACATCAGAAGACTGCTGACAAGCGTGTCGATGACAAGTTTTTGGTCGATGACTGACCTATCTTTCGGGCTCACGGTTCAACCCCTTGGCCAGTCTGCTCAGCCGCCAGCAACCCGTTCACTTCATCGGCATCGGCGGCATCGGCATGTCTGCCCTGGCGCTGATCCTGGCAAAACGCGGGCAGCGGGTCTCTGGGTCGGAACCAAAGTCATCACCCATCGTCAAGCAACTGAGCGACCTGGGCGTGGAGGTGTTCCCCGAACAGTGCGCTTCCACCATCACCAAACTGACCACCGGCGAAGCAGCGGCTCCTCAGGTGGTGGTGAGCTCAGCCATTCCTGAGCACAACCCCGAATTGAAGGCAGCCCGTGAACAGGGGCTCACCGTGCTGCACCGATCCGACGTGCTGGCAGCCCTGATCGACGAGCAGCCGGCGATCGCCGTCGCCGGCAGCCACGGCAAAACCACGACCAGCACCGTGATCACCACACTGCTCGCGGCAGCCGGGGAAGACCCCACAGCCGTGATCGGTGGAGTGGTGCCCTGTTATGGCAGCAACGGCCACGCCGGTGAAGGCCGCCTGCTGGTGGCCGAAGCAGACGAGTCGGATGGCTCATTGGTGAAATTTGCCGCCCATCTTGGTGTGATCACCAACTTGGAGCTTGACCACACCGACCATTACGCCGATCTCAATGATCTGATCGGCACCCTCAAACGCTTTGGCAATGGCTGCACACACCTGCTGGCCAACCACGACGATCCAATCCTGAGGGAACATTTCCAGGCCCAAGCCTGGTGGTCTGTAAGCAGTGCAGAGGGCGTCGACTTCGCAGCTCTGCCAGTCACCCTGGAGGGAGATCACACCGAGGCCGACTTCTACGAGCGGGGCAGGCTGATCGGTCGCATCAGCCTGCCGATGCCCGGTCTGCACAACCTCAGCAACGCCACGGCTGCACTGGCGGCCTGCCGAATGGAGGGCATCCCCTTTGCGCATCTACAAGACGGTCTCAGCCAGCTAAGTCCCCCGGGCCGCCGCTTTGATTTCCGCGGCGATTGGGAGGGACGTCTCATCGTTGACGACTACGCCCACCACCCCAGCGAAGTGCGGGCCACCCTTGACATGGCCCAACTGATGCTGAGCAGCGGTCGCAGTCCACTGCCCCAGCCCCCCGAGCGACTGTTGGTGGTGTTTCAACCCCACCGCTACAGCCGAACCCAGGAATTTCTCGACGACTTCGCCCGAGCCCTCAGCAGCGCCGACAGCGTGATCCTGGCACCGATCTATGCAGCCGGAGAGGCACCGATCGACGGGGTCAACAGCCACACCCTGGGGGACGCTCTTCAGCGGCTGATTCCGGATCGATCCGTGCTCGTGGCCAACAGCATGGATCAGCTCACGGCCCTGGTTCAGGAGCACAGCCGTCCCCAGGATCTGGTGCTGGCCATGGGCGCGGGTGATGTGAACAGCCTCTGGAGTCGCCTGTGTCCTGACCCATCCGCCAGAGACGCCTCACGCGCCTCTTCCGTGGCGGCCTGATGGCTTGCGAAGACCCCGCACTGCTGCGGCCCCAGGTTCCTCTGGCGGGCTACACCACCTGGAAGGTAGGGGGCCCCGCCGAATGGCTTGCTGAGCCAACAGACCTCGAGCAGCTCAGCAGCTTGATGGCCTGGGCGCAGCAACGTCAGATGCCCTGGCGGGTGATGGGTGCCGGCTCCAACCTGTTGATCAGCGACGCCGGTTTGCCAGGTCTCACCCTCTGTCTCCGTAAATTGCAGGGGATGTCGGTGGATGCGACCACCGGCGTGGTGGAGGCCCTGGCCGGTGAGCCAATCCCGACCCTGGCGCGCCAAGCCGCCCGAGCCGGGCTCCACGGGCTGGAGTGGGCCGTGGGCATTCCAGGCACCGTCGGTGGGGCAGCCGTGATGAATGCCGGTGCACAGGGGGGGTGCACGGCGGACTGTTTGATGTCGGTGAAGGTGATCGACACCAAAGCCAAAGACGATGCAGGAACGATGCGCACCCTCAACAACGACGCTCTTGCGTTCGCCTATCGCCACAGCGTTTTGCAAGACAGCGCCCTGATGGTGGTGTCAGCCCGCTTTCAACTGGAACCGGGGCATGACCCCAAGGAACTAAGCCGCATCACGAGCAGCAACCTCAACCACCGCACCACCACCCAGCCCTATCAATGGCCCAGCTGCGGCAGTGTGTTTCGCAATCCTGAACCCCACAAAGCCGGACAATTAATTGAAGCTCTGGGGCTGAAGGGCCGACGCATCGGCGGAGCGGAAGTGTCGACGGTGCACGCCAACTTCATCGTCAATACCGGCAATGCCACCGCCAACGACATCCTGGCGTTGATCGAACTGGTGCAACAGGAGGTGCAACGCAGCCACGGCATTGGTCTGCACCCGGAAGTGAAACGGCTGGGATTCCCGTCTGAACCCCTTGCCCTGACGGCCTAACCTGCCCATTCCCATCAAGGCGTCATGGCAGGTTTCGGACTCCCCAATTTTGGTCAGCTCACCGAAGCCTTCCGCAAGGCTCAGCAGATCCAGCAGGACGCCCAGAAGCTGCAGGAAGAACTCGATGCCATGGAGATCGAGGGCAGCAGCAGCGATGGCCGCGCCAGCATCTGGCTGTCGGGCAATCAACAGCCCCTGCGGGTGAAGCTGGACCCAGCCCTGTTGGCCGAGGGTCAGAGCGCCTGTGAAGCCGCCACCCTCGCCGCACTGCAAGCGGCCTACGAGAAGTCCACCGCCACCATGAAAGAGCGGATGCAGGAGCTCACCGGTGGGCTCGACCTCAACCTCCCCGGGATGGGCGGCTGAGATCCAGCAGTTCCTCAACGGCACGCCGGTAAATGCCGTAGCGCTCCCAATCACGGCTGACACCGCAGCCGGGCTCCTCCCGATGCAGGCAATCACGAAAGCGGCAGGGATGGGGCTCGAGCTGTCGGCGCAACTCTGGAAACAACACTTCCAAGTTGTGCACCTGCTTGGGCAGGTCCGGACGGTTAAACCCAGGTGTATCGGCCACCCGGGCTCCCTGGCCCAGGGGGTGCAATTCCACATGGCGCGTGGTGTGGCGCCCTTTCTGCAATCGGCCTGACACGGCGCCAACCCGCAGGGAGAGATCGGGAATCAGACCATTGAGCAGGGAGCTCTTGCCGACACCGGAGGGACCACAGAGCACCGAAAGGGCCTGCGTCTGCAAACGCTCGCGCAGCATGTCGAGACCTTCCCCAGTGGTGGAAGAAATCGCAATCGGCGCGTAACCCCATGCCTCCAGGCGCTGCACCAGGGCCTGACGCTGATCCGAGGACAACAGATCACTCTTGGTCAGCAGCACCTGCACCTCCAAGCCCGTTTGTTCGGCGGTGAGCAGAAAGCGACTGGCCTGGTCAGGATCAAACGTGGGTTGGTCCATGGCAAAAGCCACCACCACAGCCGTGACATTGGCCACAGGAGGACGGGTCAGCCAGCTGCTCCGCGGTTCCACATCCGCAACAACAGCCCGCCCCTGCTGAGGGTCAATCGCCTCCACCCAGACCCGGTCACCCACATGCACCGCAGCACCGCGATGACTGAGACGGGTGCGCCGGGTGCAGAGCAACCGGGTGTCTTGATCGGGCGGATCCAGCTCCACCGCCAGGTAGTTGGCCTGGAGAGCCACCACCATGCCCCGGCTGCGTTCCTCAGCCACCGCCGCAGATCACCCGCAGCGCCACCCAGTGATCGTCGCCGTCCTCGACCTCAACCCGGTGGCCGTCTTGCTCCAAACCAGGCACCACCATGGCTTCCGGTTCACCCCGGTCAAGGGTCACCGACAACACCTCACCCGAGGCCATCGTCTCCAAGGTGAGCTTGCAACGAATGAAATTCACCGGACAAGGCGTGCCGCGGAGATCAAGCCGCTGATCGGGGCCGGTCTCCGCCACGGTCAACCCTGACCAAAGAGGCGTGCAAACAAACCACTCTTGTGGTGGTGATGCTGCACCCCACGCGCCGAGTGATGGCCAGCGAGCTGCTCCAGCAGGGTGCGCTCGTCATCGTTGAGACGCGTCGGCAACTGCACCGCAACGGTCACCCGCTGGTTGCCACGGGCCACCGGATTACCAAGCTTGGGAATGCCCTTGTTCTCCAGGGTGAGCACCGCATTCGGCTGGGTGCCGGGGGGAATCTCCAGACTGGTGGGGCCATCCACCGTTTCCACCTCAATGGTGTCGCCCAGAATCGCCTGGAGATAGCTGACCTTGACGTCAGACAGCACCGTGAGTCCATCCCGGCGCAGATGGGGATGGGGTTTGACCGTCAGGAACACATACAGGTCGCCTGCAGGGCCGCCCCTCAAGCCAGCATTGCCTTCGCCGGCCACACGCAAGCGCGTGCCGGAATCGACTCCAGCAGGAATATTGATGCGCAGCTTTTTACGCACCTGAGTCACGCCCTGCCCTCCACAGGCATTGCAGGGATCAGCAATCACCTGACCAGTGCCATTGCAGGTCGGACATTCGGCCACCTGGGTGAAGTTGCCGAAGGGGGTGCGGGTCGCCCGTCGCACCTGACCAACCCCTCCGCAGGTGGAACAGGTGGTGGGGCCGCTGCCCGATTTGGCACCGCTGCCGTTGCAGGTGGTGCAGGTCTCGAGATGCGGAATGCGGATTTCGCGTTCCTGGCCGAACACGGCCTGGTCGAAATCGATGGTGAGGTCGTAGCGCAGGTCATCACCCTGCTGCGGACCATTCCGGCGCTGGCGTCCTGCAGCACCGCCACCAGCACCACCAAATCCACTGAAGAAGGTCTCAAACAGGTCGGCAAAGCCGCCCATGTCGCCCATATCGGGCATGCCGGCGGCACCGCCGAGACCCGCCTCACCAAACTGGTCGTAGCGGGCCTTGGACTGGGGGTCGCTCAGAACTTCGTAAGCCCGACCGATCTCCTTGAAACGGTCCTCGGCGCCAGGCTCCTTGTTGATATCCGGGTGGTACTGGCGAGCGAGGCGCCGATAGGCACGCTTCAACGTGTCGGCGTCGGCGTCACGACTGACGCCGAGCAGGTCGTAAAAATCGGCCATCAGCTCGTCATCCCGTTCATCACCCTAAGGGCCAGCCCAGGGGGCTCAGGCCTCCTGGTGGTTGGGTTCTCCCTCCATCGAGGCCTGATCGGAGCCGGAATCCGTGACCGCATCTGCGGCCGGAGCAGCCGCGGCCTCTCCCTGGGGACCAGGGCCCATCGACACCTTGACCATGGCGTGGCGCAGCACCCGGCCATTGAGGTGATAGCCCCGCTGCAACTCCTCGATCACCACATCCTCGTGATGCTCCTCGCTGGGTTCACGCAGCACCGCTTCGTGCAGGGTTGGGTCGAACTCCTGACCCACCACCCGCATGGGAGCCACACCAAGCTGCTTCAGCACCTCCACCAATTGCTTGTAGAGACCCTGGTAGCTGCGGTGCAGAGCCTGAGCCTCTTCACCCTCGGGGTTGAGCTGCTGGCGGGCCCGCTCAAAGTTGTCCACCACCGGGAGAATCTCGCTCAGGGTGTTGCAGGTGAGCTGCAGCTTCAGGTCATCCTGATCGCGGCTCTGGCGCTTGCGGAAATTGTCGAAATCAGCAGCGATGCGCATGTACTGACTGCGCAGGGTCTCGTGCTCCTCCCGCAGGCTGCTGTGCTCACGCTCCAATTGCTCCAGGCGGGCGTCGTTGTCGCGAGCGTCCGTGGCCGGCTGCTCGGCGACACCTGCAGCAGCATCAGCAACGGGAGCGTCAACAGACTCCGCTGCCGCATCAGCAACCTGACCCGATGCTGCAGCGTCAGCGGCGAGATCGTTGGCAGGGGAAGAGGGATCGCCGCTCATGCTGACCAGTTGGAGATTCACACCTAGACATGTTGATAGGTGAGGCTCACCTCCCACAAGCGGGGGAAGCCCGCACCTTCAGGTCATCCATCCCTCGCCGGCAGTGCCGTGAGTCAACCGCAGCGCTTGGTTCTGGAGCTGTTGCTGCAGGAAGCAGTGCCGGACAAGCTCGACACCACAAACCACGAACGCCTAGTGAAACGCCTGGTGGACAAAGGCTTGGCACCGGCCGAGCATCCCCGGGTGGCCGCTGCACTGGCCGCACTGCAGTCGACCGGTTCTGCTGAAGCAACCCCACCCATTGACAGCAGTCAGCCGGACGCCAACCCGGATGCTCTGGTGGAGGAGCCCCTCAAAGCAAGCGCGAGCGACGACGACGCCATCAACCTCGACTCACTGCTCTCCGGCTTCAACAGTGAGGGGGTGCTGGAGGAGAACGCTGAAGACCAGACGCGCCTGACCGCAAACCACGAAGACCTCGAACAGACGCTCCGCGACACCAACGCCTCACCGGTGGTGAATCTGGTGAACCGGATCCTGCTGCAGGCCCTGCAACTGGGCGCCAGCGACATCCACGTGGAACCCCAGCAGATCGGGCTGCAGGTGCGCTTCCGCCAGGACGGCGTCCTGCAGAGCTACAGCGAACCGCTGCCGGCCCGGCTGGTGCCAGCCGTCACCTCCCGTTTCAAGATCATGGCCGACCTGGACATCGCCGAACGTCGGCAGGCTCAGGACGGGCGCATCCGCAGGCGCTTCCGCGATCGCACCGTGGATTTCCGGGTCAACAGCCTGCCCAGCCGCTTCGGCGAAAAAATCGTGCTCAGGCTGCTGGACAGCTCCTCCACCCAACTGGGGCTCGACAAACTGATCTCCAACCCGGAGGCCCTGGAGCTGGTGCGGGCGCTTGGCTCCAAACCCTTCGGAATGATCCTGGTCACCGGACCGACTGGATCGGGGAAGTCGACCACCCTCTATTCGCTGCTGGCGGAACGGAACGACCCCGGCATCAACATCTCCACGGTGGAGGACCCGATCGAATACACCCTGCCGGGCATCACCCAGTGCCAGGTGAACCGGGAGAAGGGCTTCGACTTCAGCACGGCTCTGCGGGCCTTCATGCGCCAGGACCCAGATGTGCTGCTGGTGGGGGAAACCCGCGATCTGGAAACGGCAAAAACCGCCATCGAAGCCGCCCTCACCGGCCACCTGGTGCTCACCACGCTGCATTGCAATGACGCCCCCAGCGCCATCGCCCGCCTCGGCGAAATGGGGGTGGAACCGTTCATGGTCAGCGCCTCCCTGATCGGGATCGTCTCTCAGAGGCTGTTGCGCAAGGTGTGCAGCCACTGCCGCCAGAGCTATCAGCCCAACGCCACCGAACTGGCTCGGTTTGGCCTGATGAGCCACCACGAAAGCCATGTGCGCTTCTTCCGCGCTCACCACCACGACGGCACTGGTGAACCCTGCCCGCACTGTCAGGGCAGTGGCTACCAGGGTCGGATTGGGGTCTATGAAGTGCTGCGCATGAATGAACAGCTGGCCACCGCCGTGGCCAATGGGGCCACCACCGATGTGCTGCGCCGCCTGGCCTTGGAATCCGGCATGAAAACGCTGCTGGGTTACAGCCTCGAACTGGTGCGCAAGGGTCAGACGACCCTGGAAGAGGTGGGGAGAATGATCCTGACCGATTCAGGGCTGGAATCGGAACGACGCGCCCGGGCCCTGAGCACCGTCACATGTGAAGGATGTGGTGGCGGACTGCAGGAAGGGTGGCTGGAATGTCCGTACTGTCTGACGCCCCGTCAGTGAGATGCCCGCCATGGATCTGATGATCGAAGACCTGATGGAGCAGCTGGTGAAGGGGGAGGGCAGCGATCTGCATCTCGCCTGTGGCCAACCGCCCTTCGGACGCTTCAGCGGCCAGCTGCGTCCCCTCACCGACACCCCCCTAAGTGAAGAGAGCTGCAACCGGCTGATCTTCTCGATGCTCAACAACACCCAGCGCAAAACGCTCGAACAGACCTGGGAGCTGGATTGCGCCTATGGCCTCAAAGGAGTGGCCCGCTTCCGGGTCAACGTTTACCGCCAGAAAGGCAGTTATGCCGCTTGCCTGCGGGCGCTAGGGAGCTCCATTCCGAGCATCGAAACCCTCAACCTGCCGCCGGTGGTGGTGGAGACCAGTGCTCGCCCCCGGGGGCTGGTGCTGGTGACAGGCCCCACCGGATCGGGCAAAACCACCACCCTGGCGGCCCTTCTGGACCACATCAACCACACCCGCAGCGAACACATCCTCACGATCGAAGACCCGATCGAATTCGTGTATCGCAGCGACCGCAGCATGGTGCACCAGCGCCAGCTCAACGAAGACACCCGCAGTTTTGCCAACGCCCTGCGAGCGGCCCTGCGAGAAGACCCCGATGTGATCCTGGTGGGTGAGATGCGGGATCTGGAAACAATTCAACTGGCCATCAGCGCAGCGGAAACTGGCCACCTGGTGTTCGGCACGCTGCACACCAGTTCCGCCGCCCAGACCGTGGATCGGATGGTGGATGTGTTTCCGCCAGGCCAGCAGACCCAGATCCGTGTGCAACTCTCAGGAAGCCTGGTGGCCGTGTTCTCGCAGACCCTGTGCAAACGCGAGAACCCCCAACCCGGTCAATTCGGCCGGGTGATGGCGCAGGAAATCATGATCAACAACCCAGCCATCGCCAACCTGATTCGCGAAGGCAAGACCGCCCAGCTCTATTCCCAGATCCAAACGGGAGGCGATCTGGGGATGCAGACCTTGGAGCGGGCTCTGGCGACCCTCGTGCAGGAAGGGGCGATCAGTCAGGCCGAGGCGATGGCCAAAGCTGGAAAACCGGGTGAACTCGACCGTCTGCTGGGCGGCAGCTGAAGCAGCGCACCATGGCCAGCTTTGTCGCCACCTACCAAGCCGCCAGCGGAGGGGACCGCAGCGTTCGAATCCAAGCGTCGGATTTAGCAACGGCCCGCAAACTGCTGCGCCGTCGGGGCATCAAAGCCACCACGCTGCAAGTGGAGGACGCCAAAACAACGCGCAAACCAGGGGAAACCAAGGGAGCCAACAGCAGCGGTGGGCGGCAAGGCCTGCTGTCGCTTGACCTCAGTGCCGCCTTTGAAAAGGCGCCCGGCGTGCGCGAAAAAGCTGTTTTTGCCAGCAAGCTGGCGGCCCTCGTGGATGCCGGCGTACCGATCGTGCGCAGCCTGGATCTGATGGCGAGCCAGCAACGGCTGCCCATGTTCAAACGGGCCTTGGTGCAGATCGGGCTGGATGTGAACCAGGGCACAGCCATGGCCGCGGCCATGCGCCAATGGCCGAAGGTGTTCGACAAGCTCAGCATCGCCATGGTGGAAGCCGGTGAGGCAGGGGGTGTGCTCGATGAATCCCTCAAACGCCTGGCCAAACTGCTGGAAGACAATGCACGGCTGCAAAACCAGATCAAGGGAGCCCTCGGCTACCCAGTCGCCGTGCTGGCGATCGCGATCCTGGTGTTCCTGGGGATGACGATCTTTCTGATTCCCACCTTCGCGGGGATCTTTGAAGATCTGGGGGCCGAGTTACCGGTGTTCACCCAGATGATGGTGGACCTCAGCAGCCTGTTGCGCTCCTCCTTCTCCTTGCTGCTGGCCGGGGGGCTTTTGATCGGCATCTGGCTGATCAGCCGCTACTACGCCACCGACAACGGTCGGCGGGTGATCGACCGGCTGATGCTCAAGCTGCCGCTGTTCGGCGACTTGATCATCAAAACCGCCACTGCCCAGTTCTGCCGGATCTTCAGCTCCCTCACCCGGGCCGGGGTGCCAATCTTGATGTCGCTGGAGATTTCCAGCGAAACCGCCGGCAACTCGATCATTGCCGACGCAATCCTGGAGTCCCGCACGTTGGTGCAGGAAGGGGTGTTGCTAAGTACAGCCCTGATCCGTCAGCAGGTGCTGCCCGAGATGGCCCTCAGCATGCTGGCGATCGGCGAGGAAACCGGGGAGATGGACCAGATGCTCAGCAAGGTGGCCGATTTCTACGAAGACGAGGTGTCCGCCGCAGTCAAGGCGCTCACCTCGATGCTGGAGCCGGCCATGATCGTGGTGGTGGGCGGCATTGTCGGCTCCATCCTGTTGGCCATGTATCTACCGATGTTCACGGTCTTCGATCAGATCCAGTGAGCCGGGCTCACTGCAAAGCAGCGGCAATGGCCTGACCAGCCAGCCAGCCTCCGGTCCAGCAGGCCTGGAAATTGAAGCCGCCGGTGACTCCATCCACATCCAGCAACTCACCGGCGAGGTGCAAACCGGAAACGCGACGGCTCTCCATGGTCGCCAGATTGATCTCACCGAGCTCCACACCACCTGCGGTCACAAACTCCTCTCCAAACGGGCCCCGCCCCTGAATCAATAGACGCTGCCCGACTAACACCTCCACCAACTGACGCTCGGCCTTGAGGGGAAGGTCAGCCCAACGCCGCTCCGCATTCAGATCAACCTCCTTTAAAAAGGCCTGCCACAGCCGCCGGGGCAGATGCTCAAACGGTTTGGCGGCCGCCAAGGTGCGACGGGCCTGCTGACGGCGAAAGTCCTGAAGGCGCGCTTCGACCCCGGAGCGGCCCAATCCAGCGCTCCAATCCACCTTCAGCTCACCTGTGTAGTGGCGTTGATGCAGCGCCCGGGCTGCAAAAGCCGATAAGCGCAGGGTGGCCGGTCCACTCAATCCCCGATGGGTGATCAACACCCGGCCCAGCTGACGGAAGCGCTGGTCCCCCAGCTTCAGATCCAGGCCCACCTCATCCACAGCGATGCCACTGCAAGCAGCCAGGGCCGGAGCCTGCAACGACAAACTGAACAGGGATGGCACCGGGGGCACCAGGTTGTGCCCAAGCGATTGGGCCAAGCGACGGCCACTGGGATGGCCGCCTGTCGCCAACATCAACTTTTGGGCCCGAAGCGGCGCAGTCAGACCACGACCGTTCAGCACAAACCCCCCAGCCGGCTCCGCCACAACCTCCTGCACCATCGCCCGCGTTCGCAGTTCAACGCCTGCCGCCACAGCCGCTCTCTGGAGGCACTGAATCACGGCCTCCGACCGGTTCTGCTCCGGGAACATGCGGCCATCGGCCTCCGCCACAAGGGTGAGCCCATGGTCATCGAACCAACTGATCGCATCCCCACAGGCGAAACGGCTGAAGGGTCCGCGCAGGGGCCTGCTGCCGCGGGGGTAATGGGTGACTAGCTCGCCGGGATCCCAGCAGGCATGGGTGACATTGCAACGTCCACCTCCACTGATGCGCACCTTCTGCAGCGCTTCAGGGGTGCCCTCCAGCACCAGCACCCGTTGCACCCCAAACTCTGCTGCGGTGATCGCAGCCATGTAGCCAGCCGGACCACCGCCGATGACGATCAGATCATGCGGACGGTTGGAAGCGGAGGGCGACACCGTTGTTGCAGAAGCGCTTTCCGGTGGGTTTGGGGCCGTCATTGAACACATGGCCCTGGTGACCACCACAGCGACTGCAGTGGTACTCGGTGCGGGGAATGATCAGCTTGAAATCTATCTTCGTGGCAATTGCTCCAGGCAATCCCTGCCAGAAGCTGGGCCAGCCGGTGCCACTGTCGAACTTGGTCTCGGAAGAGAACAACGGCAGGTCACAGCCGGCGCAATGGAAGGTTCCAGAGCGCTTTTCTTGATTGAGAGGGCTCGTGAAGGGAGGTTCTGTTCCTTCCTGACGGAGCACGCGATAAGCCTCCGGAGAAAGACGACGCTTCCACTCAGCATCACTGAGCTGCCAGGCACTGTCTTCGGCCTTGGATGCCGCTAGCACCAGCTCCGGCGCCCGGAACACGCCCACCGTGCCGGTCAGTACGGCCACCAGCAAGGACCGACGGCTGAGCAACCAATGCTGCAGTGAGGAGGCCATCGCTCCACCCTTCCAAGAATCAACACCTGTTTTAGGAGTTGCCGGCAGGGCAAAGGGAAGAATGGAGAGATGGATTCCCCAACCTCTGGCGAACGGGAACCCGCCTGGCGGTTCAGCGTTGCGCCGATGCTCGACTGCACCGATCGCCACTTCCGGGTCCTGATGCGTCAGATCAGCACCCGGGCCCTGCTCTATTCCGAAATGGTGGTCGCCCAAGCGCTGCACCACACCAATCGCCGGGAGCGGCTGCTGGATTTCGATCCCGTGGAACATCCCATCGCTCTGCAAGTGGGGGGCGATGACCCAGTCCTGCTGGCGGAAGCTGCCCAGATGGCGGCCGACTGGGGCTACGACGAGATCAACCTGAATGTGGGCTGCCCGAGTCCGCGCGTGCAGGCGGGCAACTTCGGTGCCTGCCTGATGGCGGAACCCGATCGTGTCGCGCGCTGTGTGGAAGCCATGGGCCAGGCCTCACGGCTACCGGTGACGGTCAAACACCGGGTGGGCATCGATCACCTCGACAGTGATGCCCTGTTGCAGGCCTTTGTCGACCGCGTGGCCGCGGCCGGTGCCACCCGCTTTGCAGTGCATGCCCGTAAAGCCTGGCTGGAAGGCCTGGATCCCAAACAAAACCGCACCATCCCGCCCCTGCAATACGACCGTGTCATCGCCCTCAAGCAACGGCGCCCTGAGCTGACCATCGAACTCAATGGCGGACTCGACACGCCTGATCAATGCCTTGAGGCCCTCGAGAGTTGCGACGGTGCCATGGTCGGACGGGCCGCCTATGCCCATCCTCTGCGCTGGGGATGCATCGACGAACGCATCTACGGAGAAGCAGCCCGAACCGTGACTGCATCCGATGTGGTGCTGGGTCTGATCCCCTATGCCCAAGCTCACCTAGCGAGAGGAGGGCGTCTCTGGGATCTCTGCCGCCACCTCGTTCAACTGGTGGAAGGAGTGCCTGGTGCCAGACACTGGCGCCGCAATCTGGGACTCAATGCGCAACGCCAAGGGGCTGACATTCCAGTGCTGGAAGACGCCGCCCGACAACTCCTGGATGCCGGGCTTTAAACACCACGCGGGCAGGCTTCAGCCTTCAGCGCCGCCGTAACCGCCGTAGCTGTCACCACCACCGCCGTAGCTGTCGCCCTGAGACGCACCGCCACGCCGACGACGACTGCGGCCGTCGTCATAGTCAGTGCCCTGACCGCCGCCACCGCCGTAGCCGCCGCCACCGCCGCGGTAACCACCACCACCGCCGCCATAGCTGCGGTCTTCCCAGCCACGGGCACCGGATCCACCGCCGTAGCCGCCGCCCTCAGAGCCGCCACCGCGATAACCGCCACCGCCGTAGCCGCCGCCACCACCGCGATAACCACCACCGCCGCCTCCGTAGCCGCCACCACCACGACGAGGAGCGGAGCCGCGGGGTTCTGCCTTGTTGATCCGCAGCGGACGCCCCATCAACTCCACACCCTGGAGGGCGTCGATCGCTGCGGTTTCCATCGCTTCATCAGCCATCTCGATGAAAGCGAAACCACGTTTCCGGCCAGTGTCTCGCTCCAGAGGGAGGGCGCAGTTCGTGACCTCGCCATGGGCCGCAAACAATTCAATGATGTCTTCCTGCTCAGCGCGGAAGGGCAGATTGCCGACGAAAATGCTCACTTTCCTGGTGGACCGTTAACGAAGGGACCGATGGGACCTGACTGCCATCGGTTCATGCTTCCGGAAGGAATCAAGGGCCTTTGGCTCTCTCAGCGTAGACCCATTGAGCAAAGTCGATTCATCCAGCTTCAAGCCAGTCGCTGCTCCCAGAGAGCCAACTGTTCATCGACACGGACAAAGCCTGTGCCTCCTTCACTCACACGAGCTGCCACCACCTGACGGGGTTGGAGGGCCTCAAACAGATCGGCTTCAAATGCCGGATGAAAGGTTTTCCATTGCTCAAGAGTGAGATCAAGTAACAAAACCCCGTCCTGCAAGCAGCGCTTCACCACCGCGCCGACCATCTGATAGGCCTCGCGGAACGGCACACCGCGGGCCACTAAATAGTCAGCCACATCGGTGGCATTGGAAAAATCAGAGGCCACCGCCCGCTCCAGACGCTCAGGGCGGAATTCCACGCCCTCCTCCATCAAGATCGCCATCGCCTCGAGGCAGTCAGCCGTCGTGCTGACGGCATCAAACAACGCTTCCTTGTCCTCCTGGAAATCCTTGTTGTAGGCCAGGGGAAGGCCCTTAATCATGGTCAACAGACCCTGGAGATGGCCAAACACGCGGCCACATTTGCCCCGCACTAATTCCGGCACGTCAGGGTTCTTTTTCTGAGGCATCAGGCTGCTGCCGGTGGCACAGCGGTCACTGAGCCTCACAAAGCCACATTCCTCACTCGCCCAGAAAATCACTTCTTCCGCCAAGCGGCTGAGATGCACCATCACCAGGGATGCCGCTGCCGCAAACTCCACCGCAAAATCGCGATCACTGACCGCATCAAGGCTGTTGGCATAAATCCCGTCAAAGCCGAGGGCCGCGGCCGTGGTGCGCCGATTGATCGGCACCGGAGTCCCGGCGAGTGCAGCGGCTCCCAGCGGTGAGATATTCACCCGGCCGCGCACATCACGGAGTCGCTGCCGATCCCGCTCGAGCATCTCCACATAGGCCAGGAGGTGGTGAGCAAGGCAGACAGGCTGGGCGCGCTGGAGATGGGTGTAACCCGGAATCAGGGTGGTGCGCTGAGCCAGAGCCTGGCTAAGGAGCGCCCGCTGAAAACGCAGCACCCGTGCATCCAGCTCATCGAGACGACGACGCAGCCACAGGCGCAGATCAGTGCCCACCTGATCGTTACGGCTGCGACCGGTGTGCAGCTTCTTGCCCACCGGACCCAGCAGGGCGATCAGCCGGCGCTCCACCGCGAAGTGAACGTCTTCATCCGCCAGACCGGGCTGAAAGCTTCCATCCTCCGCTTCACTGCGGATCGTCTCCAGGCCCCCACACAGTTGGGTGGCTTCCTCAGCCGTGATCACACCACAGTCCGCCAGCATGCGGGCATGGGCAATGGAGCCGTCGAGATCCTCCTGTAGCAGGGTGATGTCGAAGCCGATCGAAGCATTGAATCGCTCGATCGCAGGGTGGAGGCCCTGATCAAAGCGATCGCTCCAGGTGGCGGAGCCTCCGCCCGTCACTCCCCCAGCCATACCCTCTTCTCAGCGCAGCGTCCCCTCAGCTTGTCAGGCCATGGAGGCGGGGAACGGAGGGGAGCATCACCTCGTCGGGCACCTTCAACACCACCATGGAGGCGTCATCTTCCAGCTGACGATCCATCCCCACGAAGCGATCCAAGCGGGTGAACAACTGATCAAGAATTCCCTGGGATCCAGTACCAGACCGGCAAGCAGCCTCGAGGCTGCGAATCAAACGCTCTTCATCAAAACGATCGCCGGTGATCCCCGGTGCCTCGGTGACACCGTCGGTGTAATAGAGCAGCACATCGCCGGGCTCGAGCACCACCTCCCCGAAGCCGTATTCAGCCTCTGGCTGGAGACCGATCAATAATCCGGGAGCATCCAAACGACCGATGCTGCGCTGCTGGGCACGCCAGATCAACGGTGGGTTGTGGGCCGCGTTGGCATAGCGAAGCCGTCGGGTGCGCGGGTCGTAGTCGGAATAAAAGAGCGTGACAAAGCGGTGAGACTGCGCCAGGTCCTCCTGGGCTAGTTGATTGAGATCGTGAAGAATGCGATCTGGCGGCAGACCGCTGAGCACCTCAGCGCGCAGCATGCCGCGCAACATGGTCATCAACAGTCCTGCGGGCACACCCTTGCCCATCACATCACCCATCACCAGGGCCCAACGCCCCCGCTCACGGCGGCGGCCCATCAGGTCGGGGCGGGTCGGAATGAAGTCGTAGTAATCACCCCCCACCTGGAACGCGGGGCGGCAACGGGCGGCAAGCTCCACCCCTTCGATCACAGGGCAGTGATCCGGCAACAGCTGAGCCTGAATCTCAGCGCCAATGCTGAGCTGGCGATCCACCCGCTCATGGCGGCGCGCCTCCTGGAGCATCAGGTCATGCTCCACCGCCACCCCGGTGAGATCCGCCACCAATTGCACATGGCGGCGGTGCACATCACTCCAGGCCAGCGGACCCGCACTGCTGAACACATAGAGACGACCGCGCTGCCGCCCCCGCGCCACCAACGAGGTGGCAAACAACCCTGCCCGGCCGAGGTGACGCTGGACCAGATGATCCAGGGCCTGGAGCTGGCGATCATCAGCACCAAACCCTTCCACCATCCCTGGATCAAAGGAGGCGATCTGACGCAGCAACTCGGTGGATCGTTGCTCCGGGAGCATCTGCAGCTGTTCCCGCCAGATCCGCCCCTCAGCGGTGAAGGGCACCAGCAACGCACCATCGACGCCCACCAAACGGGAGGCCACGACGGGCACCAACTCCAGGAAGCGGTGCAGGTTGGTGAAACTGCGCAGCGCAAAGGCCAGAGAAGCCAACAACTCCTGACTGGAGCGCTGTTCGCGAGCAAAACTGTCGAACAGCTGCCGCAGCGACGCTGTTGCCGTCATCGGCTGGGCCGCCGCATGGCGTTGATGCGGCGAGGAATGGCGTCGGGTTGGCTTGCTGCTCACGGCCGACCATGGCAGTGAGCTAACGCTAGCGACGGTGACGGATGCCGGCTGTCTGCAACCAACAGCTCAGTCTTGAGCCTTGAAGCAGGTCAACGCCCAGCAAGCAGGGCTTCAACGAACTCAAAGCTGTTGAAGGGGCGCAGGTCGCGGATTCCCTCGCCAGCACCGATGAACCGAATCGGCAGCCCCGCTTCCGATGACACAGCAAGGGCGACACCACCACGGGCTGTGCCATCCAACTTGGTGATCACCACACCGGTGAGATCCGCAGCCTTGGCAAAGGCCATCGCCTGCTTCAGGCCGTTCTGACCCTGGCTGGCATCAAGAACCAGCAACGACTCCACCTTCGACTCAGGGGCCAGACGATCAACGATGCGACGAATCTTCTGCAGCTCCTCCATCAGGTTGTGCTTGGTCTGCAGGCGACCCGCGGTATCCACCAGCAGCAGATCAGTCCCCTTGGAGCGAGCGGCACCGATGGCGTCAAACACCACCGCAGCAGGATCGGCATTGGCTGTGGGATTGGCCACCACAGGCACATCACTTCGCTCACCCCAAACCTCCACTTGCTGCACGGCTGCGGCACGGAAGGTGTCAGCGGCGGCAATCATCGCGCTGTAACCGCTGCGCACCGCCAGGTTGGCGAGCTTGCCAAGGGTTGTGGTCTTGCCAACCCCATTCACCCCCACCATCAACCAGATGTTCAGGCGGTCCCGTTCGGGAGCCAGCAACTCAACCCCGCTGGCCTGAATGGGCTGCTCCAGCAGGTTGCGCAGCTGCTCTTTGAGAAAACGGATGCCTTCGCTGGGATCGACCACCTCTTCATTGAGGCGCTGGCGCAGGGCCTCCATCACCTGATCAGTGGCGACAACACCTGCATCGGCTCGCAGCAACAGCGCTTCGAGGTCATCCACCACCTCCGGAGTGAGGGGGTCATCACCCAAGTTGTCGAGTAGGCCGGTGACAAAGCCCTGACGGGTTTTTTCAAGGCCTTGACGCAACCGGGACAGCCAATCGATCTCCTCAAGGGAGACCTGATCCACACGGCGTCCCTGGGCTGCCAGCACCTCAGCCGACCAGGTGAAGGTGTCGTCAAACTCACCGAGTTGGGGCTGGTCAACATCTGCACCGGTCGTGGACTGCGGAGCTGCAGTTGGGGAAGGCGACGGCGCCGCAGGAGGCGCCTCGATCGCCCGGGCATCCAATTCCTGCTGCCGTTCCTGACGCTGGGCAGCAGCCTGCTCAAGCAGAGACAAACCAGCAGCCGGGGGTGCTTCTGCAGCGGGCGGGGGAGAAGGAGCTGGAGCGGAGTCGGCTGGGGATGGCTCAGCAGTGCCGACTTGAGGGGGCGTCTCAACAGCCGGGGTGGCCAACGATTCTGGTGCCGGAGCTGGAGCTGCAGCTGCTGGTGGCTCGGCAACCTCCTCTGGGGGAGCTGCCATCTGGGCAGCTTGCTGGGCCTTCAGGCGGGCGTAGGCCTGCCGCGCCCACTCCAAGGGGTCATCGTCAACAACAGGATCCGCTTCAGGGGGTGTTGATGCAGGCTCTGCACTGGTCTCTGGGGCCACCACAGGAACGGGCTCCGTTGGAGCAGGAGCAGCAGGGGCCGGGTCGGGCTCTGGCGTGGGCTCCGCAGGGGCATCTGGAATGGGGTCAACAGCAGGCTGGGAACCAGCTGCATCGCTCTCCGGTGCTGAAGCCTCGGGCTGAGCGGAACGACGCTGGAACCAGTCAAAAACCATCGAAACTGCCGGGTTGGTAGACGAGAATCAGACCCCTGCGGAGGGGGAGGCAGCCGCATCCTGCAGGCGACGTAGCACGCCATTGATCATGCGACGGCCTTGATCATCGCTGTAGCGGTTGGCCAGTTCGACAGCCTCGTTACAGGCGACAGCGGAGGGCGTCTTCAGGCTGGTGAAATCCACCACCGCAAGACGCAGGATGTCGCGATCAATGCGCGGCAGGCGGCTGAGACGCCAACCTTCCATCACACCGTCGAGACGGGCATCAATGCTGCTGCGCTGTTCCATCACGAGAGTCACACGGCGCATGGCTCCATGACGCACGGTCTCCTGATCCGCAAGAGCGAGCAAACGCGGAAGCTCAAGGCTGCTGGAGAGCCCATTCAGCACTTGCTCAGCCGTGGTGAGCGACGTGCGCAGGTGGTCACGCACCACCGGAGATTGGCCATCACCACCGTCCTGCAATTCACTGTCAAGCAAGGCTTGCTGCGCTTTCTCCAGATCAGTGGCACAGGTGTCGAGGGACTCACGCCAGTGCTGATGCAGGGTGTCGAGAGCCTTCTGCAGCACCGAATCCAACGGAAGATCTGCCGCATCCGCTTGATCACGATCAGAGAGCTGACCCAGCACCAGCAGTGCCAGCTCACGGGCCAGAGAACGGGACTGCATGGAGAACCGATAAAGAAGGACGGGAAGGAGGTCAGACCCCAGACGTGGATGACGAGGGGGATACCGATGCTCGCAGCTGGGCGATCAAACTCGAAAAACTGCGGTTCACCGGGGCCTCGCGCTCATCGGGATTGACGATGCCAGCGGAAATAATGGTGCGGAAGGCATCCTCCACCGAGATATCGAGCTCCCGGACGGATGTTTCTGGCACGAGGGTGTACCAACCGGTGGTGGGGTTAGGTGCCGTTGGAATGAACACGCTCAGCAGCGGCTCCTGCAACTCAGCCTGGAGGGAAGGGCCAACCACTCCGGTCACAAAACCAACGCTGTACAGGCCCTCACGGGGATATTCCACCAACACAACCCGACGAAAACGGGTGGAGTTGTCACGCAAGAAAGTCTCAAGCAGCTGCTTGAGGGTCTTGTAGACCGAACCTGCCAGAGGGATGCGCTGCAGCGTTCCCTCACCGAACTCCAGCAGCCAGCGGCCCACGATATTGCGGGCCATCAGTCCGATCAGGAGGATGCCGAGCAGAGGCACCGTGAGCCCCAGCGTCAGGTTGATCAGATCCTGAAGCAGGGGGTTGAGCGTGATGAACGGATTGAACTGCTTCGGGATCGACGTCAGAAACGCCAACACGAAACGGCTCACGATCGTGGCAAGCCAGATGGTGGTGGCCAGCGGGATGACCACCAGCAAGCCAGCAATCAGATCATTTTTGAGATCCTGCTGGAGTCTGGAGCCGAGCGGCAGATCGGGTCTGGGGTTGGACTGCACCAAGGGACGACCGGGGCTTGGGGCCGACATGATGCGTCCAACCTAACGAGTGGTCAGAGCACAGACGCGAGAGCAAGCAGAGCGAAGGCAATCGCCAGAACCACCGCACTGAACGTGCCACCGAAGCGTCGCTGGTTCACAGCCAGGTTGCGCTGACGCTCAGCCTGCTGAATCTGCTCATCCATCTGGGCCAGTTGCCCCTCAACAAACTGCTTTGCAGCCTTGGCTTTGTCTTCATCAGAGGCGCCTGCAGGCAGTTGACCGGCAGCGGCGAGGTTCTCGCCCAGCATCTTGAGCGCCTCAGGCTCTTTGGACTGCTGACGGGCCATCTCCAACTGCCCCTTCTTCTGGTCAAGGGTCTGATCGGCCTGACCGGCAAGGGTCTGATTGCCGGTGATGGCCATCGGCACCACGGCGATCATGGCAACCGTGAACAGGAAAGAGAGCACACACACCACCCAACGAATCGGGGTTCGCGCCGCTCCGGGGTGATCAAGACGGGAGCCGATCAGCATCAGCAACAGACCCACCAGACCCATGGGCGCCTGATTCACCAGACGCTCAATCAGCAGCTGTTGGAACGCAGGATCACTCCAATCGGCTGCGCCAACAATCACCGCCAGTTGGAGCACCAGCAGCACCACCAGGGTGATGCCAAGCCAACGCAGAACGGGCGCAAGACGCAAATTGGAGGAAGAGCCCGAAGGTGTGGCGGACACGGCAGACTGCCAGAAGGTGCCCAATTTTACGGTCAGTTTCCGTGGGCCATCAACCCGATCAACACCGACTCACGCAAGCCTTGAAGGCGAAGGCGCGGGAGCAGGGCTTCAACCCGGTGGGGGTGGCGCGTCTACCCGGCAGCGCCCGGCTTCAATTACGTACCGCTGCCCTCGAACGCTGGTTGGAGGCCGGGTACCAGGCCGACATGGGCTGGATGGCCGCCCCCCGGCGCAAGGACGCGGGCCTACTGCTGGAGGGAGCCAACAGTCTCCTGGCCGTCGGGCTGAACTACCACGTCAACCACGAGCGAAAACCAGGTCGACTGGCCATCGCCCGCTACGGCTGGGGCCGGGATTACCACCGCGTGGTGAGCCAGCGCTTGAAACGGCTGGGGCGCTGGCTGGAAAGCGAACGGCCTGGAACGCGCTGGCGTGCCTGCGTGGATGCCGATCCCCTGCTGGACAAAGCCTGGGCAGAGGAAGCCGGCCTGGGCTGGATCGGAAAGCACAGCAACCTGATCCACCCGCAACGGGGCTCCTGGATGGTGATCGGGCATCTGCTGGTGGATCTCGAACTCACACCGGACCCCCCGGCCATCCCGCTCTGCGGTCGCTGCAACGCTTGTCTGGAGGCATGCCCGACCCAAGCGATCACAGAGCCCTTTGTCGTTGACTCCAATCGATGTCTGGCCTTTCACACGATCGAAAACAGGGCAGAAACGCTGCCAGCGACGATCGCTAATGCCCTCGGGCCCTGGGTGGCGGGATGCGACATCTGCCAAGACGTGTGCCCCTGGAATCAGCGATCGCTCCCCAGCAGCACCGATCCCGACCTGCAACCGCGGGACTGGCTGCTGGACCTCAGCCGCGAGCAGGCCCTGAGCTGGGATGACGCCACCTGGCAGGAGAAACTACGCGGCTCAGCACTGCGACGCATCAAACCCTGGATGTGGCGGCGCAATGCCCGTGCAGCGCAACCGGAGAGCATGCCTACCCTGAACCCATCTGGATCGAAATGATGGGCCGATTCCAACGTTCGTGGTGCGCGGCCCTGCTGGTGGCATCCACCACCGTTGTGGGAAGCATGCCGGCCAAAGCTCTCGTGCCCACGGTTTACATCCCCAGCGCAACGGAGCTGGAAGGGTCCGCCATCGGCATTGGTCGAACCGCTGCCCAGCTGCTCACCCTGGGACAACCGGAAGAAGCCGCGCGCCTGGCTGCTCTAGCCGTGCGCCTGCGGCCCAACGATGAACGGCTCTGGGCTGTGCTGGCAGAAGCGCAACTGCGCAGCAAACAGCTCAAGCCAGCTGCCGCATCACTGGCCCGCGCCAAGAAACTCGACCCCAACAATGCCGGCCTCTGGTTTGCAGAAGCCTCCCTGGCGTTGCGAGACAACCGCCCGAATGACGCCATCCCCCTGCTCGACAAAGGGCTGAAGCTGGATCCCAAGAACGCTTCGGCCTACTTCGATCTTGGCAACGCCCGGGTGATGCAGACCCACTATCGAGCCGCCCTGAGCGCGTTCGAGAAGGCTTCAACGCTCAATCCCAGCTTCTGGGAAGCCATCAACAATCAAAGCCTGGTGTTGTTTGAAATGGGTAACACCAGCGAAGCGATCAAACGTTGGCGCCAGGTGCTGACGATCGAGCGCAATGCCGAACCGATGCTGGCCCTCGCAGCGGCCCTCAACCGGGAAACCCCCGGCAGTGAAGAAGCGCTGAGCCTTGCCCGCACAGCGCTTCAGCAGGATCCCAACTATGTGTTGCCCGACTATCAGAAGGGCCAGCTCTGGGGGCTCAACCTGCGTGTGGCCACCCGCAATCTCCTGACAGACAGCCGTCTTCAAGATGCCGTGGAACGGGCCCAGGCCAATGCCGATCCCAGCAGCACACCCTGAACAGGGCTGGTCAAACCGGAAGACATCTGTAGGCTGAGCCCCGTCTGCTCGCAGTAGTTCCAGACACGGATGGCCGAGGAGCGCGTTGAACCAATCGCCCTGCATCAGGAGATGCAGCGCTCCTACCTCGAATACGCGATGAGCGTGATCGTGGGTCGGGCCCTGCCCGATGCCCGCGATGGCCTCAAACCCGTGCAGCGCCGCATCCTCTACGCGATGCACGAACTGGGCCTTACCCCCGACCGGCCCTATCGCAAATGCGCCCGCGTGGTCGGTGACGTGTTGGGCAAGTACCACCCCCACGGCGACCAGGCGGTTTATGACGCCCTGGTCCGCCAGGTTCAAACCTTCTCCAGTCGCCATCCACTCCTGGACGGCCATGGCAACTTCGGCTCGGTGGACGATGACCCTCCGGCCGCCATGCGTTACACGGAAACGCGGCTGGCGCCGATTTCCCACCAGGCCCTGCTCGATGAGATCGGCGATGACACCGTCGATTTCGCCCCCAATTTCGATGGTTCCCAGCAAGAACCGACCGTTCTGCCCGCCCAACTGCCGTTCCTGCTGCTGAACGGATGTGCCGGCATCGCCGTGGGGATGGCCACCAGCATCCCTCCCCACAACCTCGGTGAAGTGGTCGATGGCTTGATCGCCCTGGTGCGCAAACCCGATCTCAGCGACGACAAACTGCTGGCGCTGATCCCCGGCCCCGACTTCCCCACCGGCGGAGAAGTGTTACTGGGCAGTGGCGTCCGCGACACCTACCTGCGAGGACGCGGCAGCATCCCGATGCGTGGCGTGGCCCACATCGAAGAAATCCAACCCGGAAAGGGGCGGCATAAACGTGGTGCCGTGGTGATCACGGAACTGCCTTATCAGCTGAGCAAAGCGGGCTGGATCGAAAAACTGGCGGAACAGGTCAATGACGGAAAAATCGGCGGCATTGCCGACATCCGCGACGAAAGCGACCGCGAAGGCATGCGGGTCGTGGTGGAACTGCGCCGTGACGCCGATCCTGAAAAGGTCCTGGTGGACCTGCAGCGACGCACGTCACTGCAAAGCAATTTCGGCGCCATCCTGCTGGCCCTGGTGAACGGACAGCCCCAGCAGCTCTCACTGCGTCAGTTATTGCAGACCTTCCTGGAATACCGGGAACTGACGATGATCCGGCGCACCACCCATGCGCTGCGTAAAACCGAGGACCGCCTGGAAGTGGTGGAAGGTTTGATCACGGCCCTGGACTCGCTCCAGCGGGTGATCGCCATGATCCAGGAAGCGAAGGATGCCGCCTCCGCCCGCGCCAGCCTGATGGTGCATCTCGATCTGACGGAACGTCAGGCCGATGCAGTGCTGGCCATGCCACTACGGCGGCTCACCGGTCTTGAGCAGGAAAGCCTGCGCAATGAGGCGCAAGAACTGCGCCTGGAACGGGAACGTCTTCAGTTGCTGCTGCAGGAACGCGATCAGTTGCTGGATGCCATGGTGCAGGAGCTGAAGCAACTCAAGAAACGCTTCGCCACACCGCGCCGCACCCGCCTGATCGAAGGTGGCGACCATCTACTGGCGGAAAAGGCTGCGAATCAGCGTCCGAACGCGGAACTGCAACGGCGCCAGGCTCTGGGCGCCCTGCCCTCGGATGGTCGCCTGCTGATCCAGAACGATGGGCAAGTGAAAGTGGTGAGCCCCCAGCTGCTGGGACGCCTGCATCTCAACGAAGCCGTTGGGCTGGGGGATGAACCCTCACCGGCACAGCTGATCCTGCCGATCCAACCCGCACCACGCCTGCTCGTGCTCACCGCCAGTGGCCGTATGGCCTTGCTGCGCTGGGAATTCGCCGGTCAGCAACCAGGCGGCCTGGAACGCTTCCTGCCCACAGCGCTCGAGGGGGATCCCGTGGTCAGCCTGTTGCGCCTCCCCGCTGCAGACGACGCCAGCACCAATACCCGTCTTTCCCTCGGCCTGCTGAGCACCGACGGACGCTTCAAACGACTGCCCCTCGATGACGTCCAGGAGCTTTCAGGCCGGGCTGCCACGATCCTGAAGTTGAAGGATGGTGTGTCGTTGCTGTCGGCCGTGATCTGCGAAGACGGCGGCACCGTGACCCTGATCAGTGACATCGGCCGGGTGCTCTGCCTACCGGTGCAGGACGACAACCTTCCCTTGATGGGCAAGCTCGCCCAGGGACCGATGACCATGCGCATGTTGCCGGGCGAAACCCTCGTGGGAGCCGTCAGCCAATCCGCCGGAGGAGAAAACCTGCTGGTGGGCAGCCGCAACGGCGCCCTGAGGCGCTTGTCCCTGAGCTCACTGCGCCGCTGCAAGCGCGGCGATCTGGGAGAAATGGCCATTACCCTGCAGGGCAAAGGCAACGATGCGGATCGCCTGGTGTCGGCCTGCACCTGTGCCGATCTGGTGGGGGTGGTGACCAGCAAAGGCCGTCACGGCCGGATCTTGAGTGCCGAGTTAGGCGGCAACGAGGGTTCCACCGCTCTCACCCTCAAAACCGATGAACAGCTGAGCCAGCTGGTGCCGCTGCTGACCTGACTCAGCTCTTGGTGGCGGCCACCCCTGAAGGCTCCAACATCAACTTGCTGGAGCTGACCGACGCATCCATCGGAATCGGATAAGCACCATCGAAACAAGCGGTGCAGAAGTGCTCGGAACTGGCATGGGCAGCTTCCACCATCCCTTCCTTGCTGAGGTAAGCCAGGCTATCGACCTTGAGATGGGCTTCGATTTCCTTCACCGTCAGGCGAGCCGCAATCAGCTGGTCCTGGGTGTCGGTATCGATGCCGTAGAAGCAGGGATGGGTCACCGGCGGTGAACTAATGCGCATGTGCACCTCCGTGGCGCCAGCGTCCCGAAGGGCCTGCACCAGCTTGCGACTGGTGGTGCCCCGCACGATCGAATCATCGATCACCACCACCCGCTTCCCAGCCAGCACATCGGGGAGGGGATTGAGCTTGACGCGGATGCCGGCCTCACGCATGGCCTGGGTGGGCTGAATGAAGGTGCGGCCGACGTAGCGGTTCTTGATCAGACCATCGGCAAAGGTAATGCCACTGGCCTGAGAAAAACCGATGGCCGCGGGAATGCCGGAATCAGGCACACCAATCACCAGATCCGCTTCCACCGCGGATTCACGGGCCAGAACCTGACCAATGCGTTGGCGATAGCTGTAGAGCGACTCACCAAAGAAACGGCTGTCGGGGCGCGCGAAATAGATCATTTCGAACACGCACATGCGGGTCGACGGCTCAGCCCACTGTTCGCGGGTGGGCTGGATGTCACCCAGGCGGAAGGTGACCAACTCACCAGGCTCCACATCCGCCTCGTAGGAGGCGCCGATGATGTCGAGGCCGCAGGTTTCGCTGCTCACCACCCAGTGGCCACTCTCCGCTTCACCAAAGCGACCGAACACCAGAGGGCGAACGCCATAGCTATCGCGCAAGGCGTAGAGCTCGGTGGAGGTGCCAATCACCAGACTGAAGGCACCACGACACATCGTGGCCGCTTCCTTAATGGCTGGCTTCCAATCCAGTCCGCGATTCACGGCCTGCTGAATCGCGAAGGCGATCAGTTCCGAATCAGTGGTGGACGCGAACTCGGTTTGACCGTCATCAAGCTTCTGACGCAGCTCAGCAGCATTGACGAGATTGCCGTTATGGGCGAAGGCAAAGGGGCCGAGCCGGGTCATCAACACCACCGGCTGGGCATTGCAGACCTTGCTGCTTCCAGTCGTGGAATAGCGGTTATGGCCGATGGCCAGGTTGCCGGGCATGCGGGCCAGCACGTCCTGATCAAACACCTGGCTCACCAGGCCCATGTCTTTGTGCAGACGCACCTTGCCCTCGTTGAACACGGCGATCCCCGCCGATTCCTGGCCGCGATGCTGAAGCGAATACAGGCCGAAGTAGGTGAGGTTGGCCACGGGCTGCCCTTCAGCCAGCACGGCATAGACCCCGCAGGCCTCCTCCATCCGATCGGGCCGCTCTGCGATGGGCTGATGCACAGGCCGCCTCAACTTCAGACTTCCTTCGCAATTTTGCATCACGCCCCCACCGCCGCTCACGCGACCTCAAGACGACGGGGCAGAGCCTGCTCGAAGGTGGATTGCAGAGCGTCAACACCCAGAGCGAGAACCGCCTGCCCATCTGCCTCGATGCGCAGCTGGGTGTGATCAGCAACCACCCCAAGCTCCTGGGACGGGACCTGGGCCGCAGCCAGCAAGGTCTGCCAAGCGGCCAGACACTCGGCCTTCACCGACACCACGATGCGAGCACCACCTTCAGCGAACAGGCGCCGCTCCAAACGCGCATTGGACGCGCCCAGACGGATCTCAGCCCCACGGCCTGACGCCAGCGACGACTCCGCCAGGGCCACAGCCAGGCCGCCGTCACTGCAATCATGCGCCGACGCCAGCAGGCCTTTGTCGATCGCCTCGCGCACGGTGGCCTGCACCCGAGCCTCCAGGTCAAGGTCCACCCGAGGAGGACGACCGGTGAGCAATCCATGGATCACGCCCTGGTAGCTGCTGCCGGCGAGACCAAGACGGTCATCATCGGTCTGATCAGCGGATGCACCCAGCAACACAACCGCATCACCGGCCTGACGCCAGGCCAGGCCGCACACCTTGTCGATGTCGGCGACCATGCCCACCATGCCCACCACTGGCGTGGGATGAATGGGGGTGAGAACGCCGTCATCACCGCGGGTCTCGTTGTAGAGGGAGACATTGCCGCCGGTGACCGGCGTGTTCAGGCTGCGGCAGGCTTCTGACAGACCACGACACGCCAGTGCCAACTGCCAATACCCCCGATCGGTTTCGGGAGAGGGGAAATTGAGGTTGTCGGTGACCGCCAGGGGTTCCGCGCCGACGCAGCTGAGGTTGCGGGCGGCTTCGGCCACCGCTGCCATGGATCCACGTTCGGGATCGAGCGCCACCGAGCGGTTGGGGCAATCGACGGTGGCAGCCACACCTCGCACCGTGGTGTTCAGAGACCCATCACCCTGTTGGGGGCGCAGGCGCACTACAGCGGCATCGCCCCCACCGGAGGTGACCACCGTGTTGGCCAGCACCTGCTGGTCGTACTGGCGATAGACCCAGCGCTTGCTGGCGATGGTGGGGTCATCCAGCAGCTTGAGCAGATCGTTGCCCCAGTCATGGTCAGCCGCGGCCACCGGCAGATCGCCCTCCTGCCAGGTCCAGTGCTGCTGAATGTCACTGGGGGGCTCAGCGATCAAGGTGTGATGGTTGATCGGCGTGTCTTCCGCCAGCGCCCGAGAGGGCACCTCAGCAGCCACCGCACCGTGCTGAAGAACACGCACCACCGGTTCTTCCAGAACACGCCCGACCACCGCCGCCTGCAAGCCCCAACGGCGGAAGCGCTCCATCAAGGGCTCTTCACGGCCCGCACGCACCACAAAGAGCATGCGCTCCTGAGACTCGGAGAGGAGGTATTCGTAGGCCGTCATCCCCTCCTCACGGGCAGGGACCCGATCGAGATCCAGCTCAATGCCCAGGTCTCCCTTGGCCGCCATCTCCGAGCAACTGCAGGTCAGGCCGGCAGCACCCATGTCTTGAGCAGCCACCACATCACCACTCTGAAAAGCCTCCAGACAGGCCTCGATCAACCCCTTTTCCAGGAAGGGATCACCCACCTGCACGGCAGGCCGATCATCCAACGAGGCCGCACTGAGTTCAGCACTGGCAAAGCTGGCACCACCCATGCCATCACGGCCGGTGGTGCTGCCCACATAAACGACAGGATTGCCCACCCCTGAAGCGCCCGACTTGACGATGTCGTCGGTCTCCATCAGGCCCAGGGCCATGGCATTGACCAAGGGGTTGCCGCTGTAGGAGGCATCGAAGGCCACCTCACCCCCAATGGTGGGCACCCCCACGCAGTTGCCGTAGTGGGAAATCCCCGCCACAACCCCTTCCACCAAGGCGCGGGTGGCGGGTTCCTCCAGGGGCCCAAAACGCAAGGCATTCAGCAACGCGATCGGACGGGCGCCCATCGTGAAGATGTCGCGAAGAATGCCGCCCACACCCGTGGCCGCTCCCTGAAAGGGCTCCACTGCCGAGGGATGGTTGTGGCTCTCAATCTTGAAAGCCAGACGGTGACCATCCCCCAGATCCACCACGCCGGCGTTCTCACCAGGCCCCACCAGAATCCGCGGTCCTTCCGTGGGAAAACCACTCAACAGAGGGCGTGAGTTGCGGTAGCAGCAGTGCTCCGACCACATCACACCGAACATGCCCAGTTCAGCGCGGTTGGGATCCCGTCCCAGACGGCGCTGAATTTCCTTGTAATCGTCTTGGGTGAGTCCCTCCTGGCGGAGAGCAGCAGCCACATCAAACGGCTTCGCCGAATCAGAGGACTGGGCCACGAAGGGTGAGATCAGCTTCTCCCAGTGTTGCCGACAGCGGTCTCAGACCCAGGGGTCAGGATCGAAATCACGGTCTGCGCCTGGCTCGCGATGGCTGGGTGGGCGGCGTTCACGGGTTGACCGCGGAGGTTGGTCCTCCTCCCACTCGGGTGCCTCCCAGCCATCCAGGGGATCGTCCCAATCCGCATCGGGCTCATCCTCCAGTGAGAGGGGGTCCTGAGCAGGCTCAGGCGACCAGTCACGCTCCGAAGAACGTGCATCGTCCCGTTCGACCCAGCCGGCCGTGCCCGGGCCCTCCCAAGGGGGCTCTTCCAACCACCCTTCCAGGCGTTCACCCGCACGGTCGCCCATGTGCTGGATCTGCTCCCGCCAACCACGGGATTTGCGCAGAAAATCCTGTCGAACACTGGAACGGGCCAAGGGCAGATCATCAAGATCACTCAGACCGGTGCTGACCCGACCAGGCTGTTGATCAACGATGCGATCTGGAGTTAGACGCCAGCGGCTGCTCCCGGGGAGGCGGGGGTCACTGCGCGACACGAGGTAGTGAAGGATTTCACCGGTGGCCGGCACAAAGGTGAGATCGGCAATCTGTCCCAGCCGCTCACCATGGCGATCGAGAAGATCCGCTTCCATCAGCGTCGGCAACCGCTCCAGCGTGAGCTGATCGGTGAGGGCAGGAGGCCCTTTGACAAACACCTCCTGATCCGTGAATCCCCGGCACTGATTCAGACGCCACACATCCCGGCTGTTGCGCAAGGCTGAGGGCCGGCTGACCCAACCGAGCAAACGATGCACCGGGGGATGCATCCAGGCCATGACACCAGGGCCGTGATCCAGGCCCTGATCACAACGCACCCGATGGTGCAGGAGATCACTGAGCAGAACCTGATCCGGAAGCGCCACAGGAACCGTCGTGCAAAGAACTCAGTTGCGGATCTGAACGGGCATCACCAGGTAGGTGAAACCAGAGGTGTCATCAGCCGGGGTGAGGATCGCAGGTGTGGTGGGGGCGTTGCACTGCAGCACAATCCGATCCGCCTCCATCGCCTTGAGGCCATCCAGCACATAGCGCACGTTGAAGGCGATCTGCATGGCATCTCCCACGAGGGTGGCTGGAAGAGATTCGGAACCACTCCCCACATCCTGAGCATCGGCACTGATTTGCACCAGGCCTGCGGTGGGCTCGGTGCTGATGCGCACCACGTTGTTGTGCTGATCAGCCAAAACAGCCACCCGTTCCAAAGCCGCCATGAACGGACGGCGCTCGAGGTCGATGGTGCGCGTGAACCCGTCGGGAATGAGCTGGCGATAGTTGGGATAGGTGCCTTCCAAGGTGCGGCTGGTCACCATCTGGTCAGCAGCGAGCACGACCACCTGACCGCGGTCATAGAAGAGGGTCACGGGATCGTCACCTTTCCAACCAGCAATCAAGCGCTCCACTTCACGCAGGGAGCGGGCGGGCAGGGTGACCGCGAGGACCCCGTCTTCGGTGGTGGTGTCGGCATCCGGCGCGCCGCTGGGGTCGTCTTGCAGTGCGTCTTTCACCGCCAAGACCGCCAACCTGTGGCCATCGGTGGACGCTGCTTCGAGGTTGCGGGCTTGGAAGCGCAGATGCACACCCGTGAGCAGTTGCTTGGCTTCGTCGGCGCTACTGGCGAACAACGTGCCGCGTAGAGCCTGCACCAGCGACGCTGCTTCCACCCGCAGGGCGGTGCCGTTTTCCACCAGGGGGAGGTCGGGGAATTCATCCGCCGGCATCGCCCGCATCTGGTAGCTACCGCTCAGGCTGGTGAGCTCCACCTGCTCACTGGCGTCATCGGTGGCAAGCGTGATGGGGGAATCGGCCGACAAACGACTGACGATTTCACCGAGCAAACGGGCCGGAAGCGTCACGGCACCGCTGGCTTCCACGGAGGCGGTAAAGGATGTCTGGATCCCAAGGTTGAGATCAAAGCCCGTGAGACTGAGGCGTCCGGTGCCGGCATCAGCGGTCAACAACACGTTGGCCAAGACCGGATGGGTTGGCCGAGACGCGACAGCCCGGCTGACGAGCTGAAGGGCTGAATTGAGCTCTGACTGGGAACAGACCAGTTTCATGGGGTCAACGTCCCGACCATGCGTGCTGAAGGCTCTCCACGGTTTCACAGGCTGGGGAGATGTGCAACGGCCTGCCGCAAGCAAGTGATCCGATCCGTCTAACGGGATTTAAAAGCTTTTAAAACCAAATCAAACAGCCGTAATAGGGGTTGGGGAATGGGTGGAAAACCCTCCAAAAGCCTATGCAGACAACGATTCTGGCTTGCACAGGTCTGGGGAATGTTGGTCTCGCGATGCGGAAAGCCGAGCGTTTTGCACAGCTTCCACAGCCTGGGGGAAATGGCTGTTGGGGTGGAGGCGGGTCTTGGCCGGAGTTTTCCACCACTTTTCTCCCCTCTTTTCGGCGGTCTTCCGCAGCCGCTTTGTCGGTTGGTTGCCCATGCAAAGCGCATCAAAAAGCCCCCGATGGCGGGGGCTGAGAGCTCCCTGACGGCAGAGGCTTGTTTGAACGTCGGTTCAGAACCCCATCACCTTGGCCACAGTGCCCAGATCGGGAGCCAGGTCGGTGTGGAAGGCTGCGTCGTTGTTGTTGATGGCGCAGTCAGGGTCCTTCAGTCCGTTACCGGTGAGCACGCACACCACGGTGGCTCCTGCGGGCACTTCGTCTTTGCGTTTGAGCAGTCCGGCCACGGATGCAGCACTGGCCGGTTCACAGAAGATGCCTTCTTCTCCTCCGAGCAGTTTGTAGGCCGCGACGATTTCGGCGTCGGTGACATCCAGAAACGCTCCATTGCTGGCTTCGCGGGCCGCGAGGGCTTTTTCCCTGTTGACGGGGTTGCCGATGCGGATCGCGGTGGCGATCGTGTTGGGGTCGTCCACCGTGGTGTTGTTCACCAGAGGAGCGGAGCCGCTCGCCTGGAAGCCCATCATCCGGGGAAGGGTGCGGCTGCGGCCGGCCTGGTGGTACTCCTGGAAACCCATCCAGTAGGCGGTGATGTTGCCGGCGTTGCCCATGGGGATGCACAGCCAGTCGGGCGCATCGCCGAGGGCATCGATCACCTCGAAAGCAGCTGTTTTCTGGCCCTGCAGGCGGTAGGGGTTCACCGAGTTCACCAGGGTGACCGGATACTTCTCAGCCGCCTCCCGAACAATGTCGAGGGCCCGGTCAAAGTTGCCTCGGATGGCCAGTACTTCAGCCCCATAGACCAAGGCTTGAGCCAGCTTGCCCTGGGCGACATAGCCATCGGGAATCAATACGAAGGCCCGCATGCCGGCGCGGCGGGCATAGGCGGCGGCCGCGGCTGAGGTGTTGCCGGTGCTGGCGCAGATCACCGCTTCGCAGCCTTCTTCCTTGGCCTTGCTGATGGCCATGGTCATGCCCCGGTCTTTGAATGAACCGGTGGGATTGAGGCCGTCGTATTTCACGTACACCTTCACGCCCTTGCCGATGCGTTCCGCTACGGCTGGAACGGGAATTAGCGGAGTGGCGCCTTCGCGAAGCGTCACCACCGGTGTGGTGTTGGAGACCGGCAGCCAGCTCCGGTAGGCCTCAATCAGACCGGGCCAGTCCTGCATGACTGGTCCGGTGTTCAGACGCCTGCGGAGGTTCTGGAGCAGAGACACCGACCAAGGGCAAAGGACGGGAGGAATCTAGGTCTCAGGGTTTGGCCTCTTTGAGGCCATCCAATGGTGATTCAGAAAAGAACTGCACCAGGCCTGAGATTGACTGCGCTTTTTCGATCACGGCCATCAGGGCTGGGATGTTCACTTCCATCACCTCAGCCGGATAGGCCTTCAGGAACTTGATCGCTGTGAGGCCGCCATCATCGATCTGCAGGCCATTGATCACGCCAGCCCGAATGGCCGGGACGCTGACGTCTGGGGAAGGCACCATCAGCGGATAGATGATTCGCGCAACGCGCCGGATGATCACATCGCCGATTCGCGTCGACATCAGTCGGCTGGTGAGCACCAGAGGCAGATTCAGCTCTTGATTGAGCAGCTTGGCCACGTCCTCTGGGTTCTGATTGCTCAGGCGCAGGATGTCCACCATCAGGCCCCTGGGTTTTCCGGTTTCGGCCAGGTAGGCGAGATCGTCGACGGACAGTGAACGGCGGAAGGCTCCGCTGACCAATGCCACATCCTTGGCGGCCAGGGCTGGCGTCGTGACCACGCCGCCCACGCCGGCGAGGGAGACTCCCAAGCCTGCGGCAAAGCTGAGCAGCCGGCGGCGGCGTGTCTTCGACGAATGCATCACGGCTGACCCCGAACCCAGAAGGTGTCCGCGAAATTTAGGCAGGGATTCCAGCGGCCACCTTCACCAGGCGGACAACTCCGCGTTCGGCCAGCCCTTTGGCCATCTGGGCTCCCATTCGTCGTGCATCCGGTTCACGCACCAGGCGCGGCAGTCGCTTCAACACCAGATCAGGCGTGAAACCAGGCAGCTGTTGCAACACGCTCAGCAGCTCTCGAATCGGTTCCAGATCGAGCATGGTCTCTTGTTCCATGGCCCAACTGTCGTCGTTGCTGATGGCGGCGGGTTGCAGGGCGCGTGGGAGCTGCCGACCGATGCGTTTCACCGTCAGCCAGCCCAGAGCATCGACCCGGTCCACCACCGCCTCCACCAGTTGGGTGCGCAGCATCCCGCCATTGGCTGAGAAGAGGAAATCAAGCACCTGATCCAGAAGTGTGTCGAGATTCAGCTGGGCCTGGCTGGCTGCGCTGGCCACCAGGTTTTCAAGGCGTGTCCAGCGGAAAGCGTCGCCATCGAACAGCATTTCCTTGAGGCTCTGCCGCAGTTGAGGATCCGGGTCCTCCATCAGCCGTTGGGCGAAGTAGGGATAGGCGGCTCCAAGAATTTTGAATTCAGGATCCACACTCAGAGCAATCCCCTCCAGGGTCACCAATGAACGGATGATCAGGGCGTAATAGGGCGGTACCCGGAACGGGAATTTGTACATCACCCCTGACATGTCGTCCGTGACGCTCTTGAAATCCATCCGGTTGACCCCCATCTCCAGGGCCTGACTGAACACGGATTCGAAGGCGGGAACAATTGGCTCGAGATTGACGTCTTCCGCCAGGAAGCCGAGGGTCACGAAGTCTTTGGACAGCTTGGAGAAATTGCGGTTCACCAGATGGACCACCGCTTGAATCAGGCCGGTGCGGGATTCACGGCTCACCTCACTCATCATTCCGAAGTCGAGGTAACAGAGGCGCCCGTCCTCCAGCGCCAGCAGGTTGCCGGGGTGGGGGTCCGCATGGAAAAACCCGTGCTCCAGCAGCTGCTGCAGACTGCAGCTCACACCCACTTCGACCATGTCATCGGGGTCGATACCGAGTGCGCGCACGGCCTCCAGGTTGGTGAGTTTGACCCCGTTGATCCACTCCATGGTCAGCACCCGCCGGCTGGTGGCTTCCCGGTAGATGGCAGGAACCGCAATGCGGGGGTTGTGGCTGTGGAGGTCGCGGAACTTCTCTGCGTTTCCGGCTTCGTTGAGATAGTCCATCTCCTCAAAAACCCGCTTGCCCAGCTCATCGATCAGTGCAACCAGATCGCTGCGGATCAGGCCGATGTTGCTGTTCAGCCAGGCGGCGATATTGCGCACGATGTAAAGGTCGAGCGTGATCTGCTCTCGCAGACCGGGGCGCTGCACTTTCACCGCGACGGCTTGGCCGCCCTTGAGCACGCCTCTGTGCACCTGACCGAGGGAAGCCGCGGAGATCGGGTCGTGATCGAGGCTTTCGTAGATCTCATCCACTGGTGCGCCGAGGTCTTCCTCAATGCAGGCCATGGCGAGATCACTGTCGAAGCCGGGCAACTGGTCCTGCAGTTGGGCCAGTTCCTCCAGCAGGACCGGAGGCACGATGTCGGGTCGGGTGGAGAGGGCCTGACCGGCTTTGATGAATGCCGGCCCCAGATCCACCAGCAGTTCGGCGCATTCTCGGGCTCGACTCCTGGCCCGCTGTTCGTCTTTGAGCAGCTGAAAGATCCAGTCAAAACCGATTCCCAGCAACAGCAGTCCGATCGGCACCAACGTTTGCCACAGGCGACGCAGCAGCCGTTGGGGATGGCCGGCATAGATGCGCGTGATCGCTGCGGGGTCGTAGCTCAGCAGACCCGCCGCTTCGATGAAATCTCCGAGTTCCTGTTCGATCACGGCCGGCATTGGCAGTGACCCCCTTCTAAACGAGCTGAGCTGCCGCTACGGTCAACGCGACCACCGGGAGCTGCCGTGCTGGCCGGTCTGCGACTGCACAACATTGCTCTGATCGAGAGCCTGGAGCTGGATTTTGAGCCAGGCCTCACGGTGCTCACGGGTGAAACCGGAGCTGGCAAGTCGTTGCTGCTGGATGCCCTTGATGCGGTGCTCGGTGGGATGCAGGGCACCGCAGCGGCTCGTTTGGTGCGTAACGGTCAGGCCCGGGCTGGGATTGAAGCGCGGTTTGACCCCAGTGCTGCCGTCAAAACCTGGCTAGAGGGTCAGCAACTGGCGCTTGAAGACGGTGAGGAGGAGGAGCTGGTGGTGTGCCGTGAATGGCGTCGTCAGGACGACCGCCTCTCCAGTCGTTTTCGTATCAATGGTGTGGCGGTGAATCGTCAGCAGGTGTTGGCCCTTCGCCCCCTGTTGATTGACCTCACGGTGCAGGGCCAGACCCAGCAACTGGCGCGACCAGGGCAGCAGCGCCGTTGGTTGGATCGCTTGGGTGCTGCTGAGTTGGAGGCTTGCCTTGCTCAGGTGCGTCGTCATTGGTTGCTGTGGCGTGAAGCTTTCGGGGCTCTGGAGCAGGCTCGGATGCAAGCGGAACGTTTTCAGGAGCAGTTGGAGGAACGCCAGGCTCTGCTCGAGGAGCTGGAGGCGGCCCACTTGGAAGACCCCGATGAGTTGCGTCAGCTCACTGCTGAACAGGACCGCCTCGTGCACGGCGTGCATTTGCAGGAGGGTCTCGGGGAACTGATCGGACGGTTGCAGGATGGTGCTGATCAGGCGCCATCGGCCATCGACCATCTGCTCGCTTGCTGCCATGTCTTGCAGCAGATGCAGCAACTGGATGGATCGCTGCAACCCCTGAGCGAACGTTGCCTGGATCTGGAGGCCGGATTACGGGATCTCACCCGTGAGCTGGAGCTCTACGGCACGGCTTTGGACAGTGATCCTGCGCGACTGGAGGAGTTGCAGGACCGCTTGGCTTTGCTGAAACGGCTTGAGCGTCGCCATGGCCGGGATCTCGAAGCCCTGTGCGATCTGCGAGATGAGTTGCGTGAGCAACTCAGCGAGGGCGGTGTTGATGCGGCCCTTGAGCAGTTGGTCATTGCTGAACAGACGGCGCGGCAGTCCCGCGATCAGGTCAATCAGCAGCTCACCGCGCATCGGGAAAAGGCAGCCCATTCCCTTGAGCAGACCCTGTTGGATCACCTGCGCCCGATGGGGATGGCGAACGTGCGTTTTCAGGCGGCCATTAATCCCTGTGAGCCGGGAGAGCAGGGAGCCGACGCTGTGCAGTTTTTGTTCTCCGCCAACCCGGGTCAGCCGCTGGCTCCGTTGGCGGAGGTGGCTTCAGGTGGTGAGATGTCTCGCTTCCTTCTCGCTCTCAAAACCTGTCTGGCCGGCGTCGATGGTTCCAGTTCTCTGTTGTTCGACGAGATCGACTCCGGTGTCAGTGGCCGGGTGAGTGGCGCAATGGCAGATCTGTTACGCACCATGGCCGCTCAGCGCCAGGTGTTCTGCGTGACCCACCAGCCCCTGGTGGCGGCCGCGGCGGATCATCACTTCCGCGTCAGCAAAACGGTGGTCGATGGTCAGACCCGCTCGCGAGTGTCCCACCTGCGGGACACTCAGGCCCGGGAGCAAGAGCTGGCGGAACTGGCTGGGGGCGATCTAGGAGAGGCGCGCGCTTATGCGGCGAGTCTCCTTGACCAGAAGGCTGCCTGAGCACCCTCCGATCTCCGTAGAATCTTCAATTCTCGAGATCCAGCCGTATGGGGCGCACTGCTCCCAATTCGAAGGCCTCATTGCCGGCAAAGCCCGTCAGTCTGAGCGCTGGGTCTGATGAGGATGTGATCCGGGTACGGGGAGCGCGCCAGCACAATCTCAAAAACGTGGATGTCACCATCCCGCGCAACAAGATGGTGGTGTTCACAGGTGTGAGTGGGAGCGGCAAGAGCTCTCTGGCGTTCGACACGATCTTTGCGGAAGGTCAGCGCCGTTATGTCGAGAGTCTGTCGGCTTACGCCCGTCAGTTCCTCGGCCAGGTCGATAAGCCGGATGTCGATGCGATCGAAGGCCTTTCGCCGGCTATTTCGATCGATCAGAAGTCCACGAGCCATAACCCCCGCTCCACGGTGGGCACGGTCACCGAGATTCAGGATTACCTGCGTCTCCTCTTTGGACGGGCTGGTGACCCCCACTGTCCGAAATGCGACCGGGCCATTCGCCCCCAGACCATTGATGAAATGGTCGATCAGATTCGCACCCTGCCGGAGGGCACCCGTTATCAGCTTCTGGCTCCGGTGGTGCGTGGCAAGAAGGGCACCCACACCAAGTTGATCAGTGGCCTGGCGGCAGAAGGTTTTGCCCGGGTGCGCATCAACGGGGAGGTGCGCGAACTCTCCGACAACATCGAGCTCGACAAGAACCACAGCCACAACATTGAAGTGGTGGTGGATCGTCTTGTGGCTCGGGAGGGCATTCAGGAACGCCTCACCGATTCCCTCCGCACCTCGCTCAAGAGGGGTGACGGTCTAGCCATCGTTGAGGTGGTGCCGAAGAAGGATGAGGAGCTTCCTGAGGGGGTTGAACGGGAACGGCTTTACTCCGAAAACTTTGCTTGCCCCGAACACGGCTCCGTGATCGAGGAGTTATCACCGCGGTTGTTCTCCTTCAACAGCCCTTACGGTGCCTGCGAGGCTTGTCATGGCATCGGACATCTGCGCAAGTTCACCCGAGAACGAGTGATCCCAGATCCTTCTTTGCCGGTGTATGCCGCTGTGGCGCCCTGGGCAGAGAAGGACAACTCCTACTACTTCTCCCTGCTCTACTCCGTGGGTGAAGCCTTCGGTTTTGAGATCAAGACCCCATGGCAGGAGTTGACGGAAGAGCAACAAGACGTGCTGCTGAATGGCAGCCGGGATCCGATCTTGATTCAGGCCGATAGCCGTTATCGCAAGGGGCAAACGGGATATCATCGCCCGTTCGAGGGAATCCTTCCGATCCTCGAGCGTCAGCTTCGTGACGCCAGTGGTGAGGCTCAGCGCCAGAAGCTTGAGAAGTATCTGGAACTGGTGCCTTGTTCCAGCTGCGCTGGACAACGTCTACGTCCAGAAGCTCTTGCTGTTCGGATCGGGCCTTATCGGATCACCGATCTCACGGCTGTGAGCGTGGGGCAGACCCTGGACCGGATCGAGCAGTTGATGGGCGTCGGTGCCTTCGAAGGCCAGGACCCGTTGCTGACCGAGCGCCAGATGCAGATCGGGGATCTGGTGCTGCGGGAAATCCGCATGCGTCTGAAGTTTTTGCTCGATGTGGGGCTCGATTACCTCAGCCTTGATCGCCCGGCGATGACCCTCTCGGGGGGAGAAGCCCAGCGCATCCGCCTCGCGACCCAGATCGGTGCGGGTCTCACCGGGGTGCTGTACGTGCTGGATGAACCGAGCATTGGCTTGCACCAGCGCGATAACGATCGCCTCTTGGCCACGCTGGAGCGGCTGCGGGATCTCGGCAACACCCTTGTGGTGGTGGAGCACGACGAAGACACGATTCGTGCCGCCGATCATGTGGTCGATATCGGGCCGGGTGCTGGCGTGCACGGCGGTCACATCGTTGCGGAGGGTGATCTGGAGACCCTCCTGAACGCGGAAGACTCCTTAACGGGGGCCTATCTCAGTGGTCGCCGTTCGATTCCCACCCCAGCGGAGCGACGCAATGCCGGCAGTCGCAGTCTCAAGTTGCTCAACTGCGCTCGCAACAACCTGCGCGATGTGAGTGTGGAGTTCCCGCTGGGCCGCCTGGTGTCGGTCACCGGCGTGAGTGGCAGCGGTAAGAGCACCCTCGTGAACGAGTTGCTTCACCCCGCCCTTGAGAACGGCCTCGGTCACAAGGTGCCGTTCCCTACAGGTCTTGGTGAGCTGCGCGGCCTCAAGTCGATCGACAAGGTGATCGTGATCGATCAGTCACCGATTGGTCGCACCCCCCGTTCCAACCCGGCGACCTACACCGGGGCCTTTGATCCCATTCGCCAGGTGTTCGCCGCCACGGTGGAAGCCAAGGCGCGCGGCTACCAGGTGGGTCAGTTCAGTTTCAACGTCAAGGGCGGGCGTTGCGAGGCCTGCAAGGGCCAAGGCGTGAACGTGATTGAGATGAACTTCTTGCCCGATGTCTATGTGCAGTGCGACGTCTGCAAAGGGGCCCGCTTCAACCGTGAGACGTTGCAGGTGACCTACAAGGGTCACACCATCGCCGACGTGCTCGAAATGACGGTGGAGCAGGC